>CACJVT010000005.1 GCA_902596925.1 uncultured Pelagibacteraceae bacterium
AATTATATTTGAGTTTTTGATTAAATCGAATGGTATTTCACTTTGTGAATGAATTAATAGCGAGTTAGAGCAGCCAGATTTTTTTGCGACCTCTACTAATCTAACTGAATTAGATGAATTTCTACTACCAATTACAAAAAATAAATCACATTTTTTTGCAATATTTTTTACAGCCAATTGTCTATTCGTTGTGGCGTAACAAATATCTTCTTTCATTGGTTCTTTTATATTAGGAAATCTATCTTTTAAGATTTGAATTATATCTTTTGTATCATCTACTGATAGCGTTGTTTGGGTTACATATGAAATTTTTTTGTTGTTGTGAGGTTTATATTTTTTGGCCTCATCCTCATTTTGAACAAGATCAATTGATCCTTCTGGTAATTGACCCATGGTACCGATTACTTCAGGGTGATTTTGATGTCCTATCAAAATTAAATGATACCCAGCTTTATGTAAATTTTCCGCTTCTCTATGCACTTTGGATACCAATGGACATGTAGCATCTATATAAGTCATGTTATAGTTTTTAGCATCTTCTGGTATTTTTTTTGGAACACCATGTGCAGAAAAAATAACTGGCCTTGTTTTATCTTCTATCTCCTCGAGCTCCTCAACAAAGATGGCACCCTTATTTTTTAAATCGTCGACAACATATTTATTATGTACAATTTCATGGCGAACATAAACTGGAGCACCAAATTTTTTGATTGATTTTTCTACAATTTCTATAGCTCTCTCAACACCCGCACAAAAACCTCTTGGTGCAGAAAGTAATATTTTCAAATGTTTATTTTTCATTTTTTTCAATCAAATACTCAAGCAATATATGTGGAAAGGTCAAAGACGCCAAACCTATAAATATAATTTTAAGAATTGAACTTTCTAAATTGTAAGTATTATTAAGTAAATAAAGGCCAATTGCACAAAAAATAGCTGTAATAATTGTTAGTGGCAAAGCCTTTTTTATAAAGATTTTAAATCCATTACTAAGGTCATCCCTGTCTAATTCAGAGATTAATGAGATACTATGTCTTACAGAGTGTAAAAAGCAGAAATAAATTGTAAAAGCTACTAATGGAGAAAAATAATAATTTATTATTATAATTGAAAAATAATCTAAAAATATTGTGAATTTCTTTAGCTCAAAATTTTTTGTAAATAGTAGAATGTTTGCTAAAGTTGATAGAATAATACAATATAATAATATCTTTTTCGACTCTATTAAATCTAAAAAATTATAGAAATTTTCATTTTCAATAAATAGTAATTTGAATATTGATATCGTCTCATTGAAATGGAAATACATTGGTGCAAAAACTATTAAAGAACCTTTTAACAAAAATAAAAATTGATTATAATAAGAGTTTTCAACTATTAAAAACTGAGTATCTTCTTTTCCAAAATGATATGAGGCAACCGTTAAAAAAATGATTAAAGAAACATATGGTATGAGTATCCACAAAATGATAACTATGATAGCTATTAAAATATATGCTAAGTAAAAAATATAAAATTTTTTAATTTCAAAAATTTGAAAAAGTTTTCTCCCTTTTACATCGTCAAGTGATCCATGAGATATACCGATACTTAAAATAAATAACAAACAAATAAATGGTGAAATTGAAAAAGTGTTAAAATTAAAAGCTATAAATGAAAAAATATTACAAACTAAAAAAAAAATAAAAGAATGATTGAAATTTATTTTTTTTGATCTGTTATTCATTTTAAAATTCTACTAATAAAATAATGCTTTTATAAAAGTCAATTTAGGCATTCTTAAAATAATAGACAAATCCTCGAAAAAATTACTTTTATTGGACAAAAATTTTATAACAGTCTTTGGTGAAGCCTTAAACATTTTAAAGAATATATCAGACATTTTTTCTGGATGTTTTTCAAGAACTCTTAAAAATATTTCATCTAAAAACTGATATTTAGTGCTTATTTTATATTTTTTAACATTAGCAATATTTTCAATATTTTCTCTAATATATTTACTATGTTCTTGAATATTTAGAAAAGTATAACCTGTACTTAATCTAGTCATACCACCAGCAGTTCCAATATTTATTTTATTTTTTTCATTCTTATCGATTGGGTAAAATAAAGGTATCGCACCTTCCTCTTTATAAATTATCTTGTAATCTTTCAAATTTAGATGATTTTCAATATAATCTTTTATCTGTTTGTCATAATCTTTTTGAGAATTGTCATTAATTTTAGACAACCAAGTGGTTTCGACTAAAGCAGTATTTTTTGAGTAGGGTAAGGTATAAAAAAAATGAACACTTTCTCTTTGATCACAATCAAAATCCATAAGGTTAAAAATTTCATCATCAAAAAAATTATTTTTAGTTTCGATTTCCACTCCACAAAAATGTTGCCAAAGATTTCGATAATCTTTTTTAATGAATGGTACGCTATTAAAAATAAAGGAATTTTTTAAACTAATTTCACTGACATCTTTAAAGTAGGAAATATTTTTATTTTCATTTAGTTTGTTATTAATTTTTTCATAGAATAAACCACTGTCAATACTTTGATATGGAAAACTTTTACACTGCAAATAGTTAGTTTTTTTTGGAATATTAATTGAAAAATTTTCCCAATTTTTTTTTACACAATCATCAAAGTTGTGAGATGTTACTTTCCAAAAAGACCAAGTTTTGTCTCTTTTGTATTCATCTCTTGGCTCTATGATTGCCAAAGTTTTATCTTTAAGCTTTTCATGAATTTCCAATTCATACGCTAAAGATAAACCAGCACAGCCCCCACCAATAATGACATAGTCAAATTCTTTCATCTAGATTTATTTCCTCATTAATTAAAAAATGATCATGTTGAATCTGATCTTCCTTAATGCTAGTTAGAGATAACCTTATAAGATCAAAAATTGCAAAAATAGTCTCTATACTCTTTTCAATATTGGATACATAAATTTTTCCAGAATTTTTATAATTTTCAAACGTTTTTTTATTTAGAATATTATAGCCTATTTTTCGGTAGATCCTTCTTGCGACTAAAATTGAAAATCTAAAACTTATCGGAATGTCTTTTATAGAATAAAAGGAATTCTTATAAAAGGTATCTGCAAGATCTATAGTCGATGTAATTTCCTCAAAATTTTTATTTATATAAAATCTATTTATTTTTGAATCCTCAATTACATCTCTTGATATATTTGTAAGTTGCATTGCGATACCGAGATCAATAGCTGACTTAAGTGAGCTTTTTTTATTAACTTTTAAAATTTTTGCCATCATTAAACCAACAGTTCCAGCAACTCTGTAAGAATAAATTAAAAGGTCTTTTTTCGAATTTAATATTACCTTATCTTTTATGTCTGAATTTATACCATCTAATAGATCTTCGATAATTTTTACTGAAATTTTAAATTCATCAATAAGGTCCCACATATTTTTAACAATTTGATTATCAAAATTCTTTTGAACAAAATCTTTTTTAAATTGCTTGAATTTAATTTCTTTGATTTCTAATTTTTCTTCATCGTCTGCGATATTGTCGGCAACTCTACAAAAATCATACAACGCAGAGCATTTTTTATATGTTTTTTTAGGTAAAAAAAAACCCGCCCAATTAAAAGATTTTGCATAAACTGATAAGTAATTTTTATCAGACATCATAAAATCTTTTCTAATACCTTTGCTGATGAAAGCACTCCAGGTACACCTGCTCCAGGATGGGTTCCTGCACCAACAAAATAAAGTCCTTTGTATATCTCAGACTTATTGTGAAATCTAAAATATGCAGATTGAGAAAATTTTGGTTGGATTGAAAAACCTGAACCATATTTTGTATTTAAATCTTTTTCAAAGTAATCAGGAGTTAAATAAAAATCTTCTACAATATTGTTTTTGAGATCTGGCATTAAATCATTTTGCATTTTATCAATAACCAAATTTTTCATTTTTTCTCCTTCAACAGACCAATCAATTTTTGATTGATTATTTGGCACTGGGACTAAAACATAAAAGCAATCGTTACCTTCGGGAGCCATAGTTTTATCGGTTGCAGAGGGTCTGTGAAGATAATAACTAATATCGTCATTCAATTTTTTGTTATTGAAAATGTCATCTAAATGTTCTTTATATTTGTTTCCAAACTTAATAGTATGATGCTCAACATTATCGTATTTTTTTTTGGTACCAAAGTAATAGACAAATAATCCCATTGAATATTCCATTCGGTTTTTTTTCCATCTAAAAAGAAATGAATTACTTGTATTCCCATTTAACATTTTCTCATAAACAGCAGGAGGATCAGCATTACAAATTACATTGCTAGTCTCTATTATTGTTTGATCATCTAATTGGATACTGGTAATTTTTTTTTTGTTTGAAATAATTTTGGTTACTTCGTGACCTTTAATTATTTTAATCCCAACTTCATCCATTAATTTTTCAAAACCCTTGATTATATTTCCTGTCCCACCCATTGAGTAATGAATACCCCATTTTTTTTCTAGGTATAAGATTAATCCATAAATTGAAGTTGTAGTAAAAGGATTTCCCCCAACTAATAATGGGTGCATACTAAGCATTCTCCTTAATTTTTCATTTTCAATATATGAGGAGACTAAGGAATAAACAGATTTATAACTTTTTAGTTTTAATAGTGCTGGCAATTGCTGCATCATTACAAATGGTTTATCAAAGGGTACATCAGCAAGCTCCGTGAAACCTTTATCAAAAATTTTTTTTGTAAAATCGACTAATTTTTCATAACCCTTAACATCTTTTTCATTTATCTCTTTTATTTGTTTTTTCATCTCTAGCTCGTCCCCAGAGTAATTAAATTTTGATTTATCTTCGAAAATGAATTGATACCAAACTTTTAGTGGAGTGAGTTTTATATAATCTTCTGGTTTTTTTTGAAATAATTCAAATAATTCATTTATCAAATATGGAGCAGTTATCACTGTTGGTCCACCATCATAAATGAAGCCATTTTTTTGAAATACTCTAGCCCTTCCCCCAAGATCTCGATGTTTTTCGATTAAAGTAACTTTATGTCCTTTAGCTTTAAGACGTAAAGCTGCAGCTATCCCTCCAAATCCTGAACCTATAACAATGGAATTCATCTATATAATTTATAGTTTTTTTTGTAAAATTGTAAGAGTATTATGAGTTGATTTTTTTTAACTCTTCTTTTGTTTCATCTAAATTTTTTTGAAACAAGTTATCAAGCTTGGACTTATCAACCGATGTTGTAATTATCTTTTTAACTGAGTCAACTGCAACTTTAATTGAAGCATCTTTTATTTCTTTTATTGCCGCGTCTTTCATTTGATTGATCTTATTTTCTGTTGAATTTTTTTTAATTTCTGAAGATTTATGAAATTTATCGTTTAATTCAATTATAAGATTATCACTGTCTTTTTTCGCTTGTGCTAATATTTCCTTACTAACTGATTGAGCTGTATCGAGTTTTTTTTGAGCATTATCTAGTAAAGTTTTAGCTTCTGTTCTAAGCTTTTCACTTTCATCAATCTCATTTTTGATATCTGAAATTAATTTGTTTAGTATTTCATTTATTTTTTGTGGAACCTTAAGATATATTAAGCCTCCAAAGAAAATAATAAACGATACAGCTACCCAAAATGTTGCATCAATTGCCATAATATTTATCCCCGTTTCTTTTAGATAAATCATCAACGATTGCAGAAATACTACTATTATTAACTTCCGTACCGATTAATTTCACTAGTAACTCTGAAGTAGTTTCGATTGCAATTTTATTAATTTTCTCTGAAGCACCTTTTCTTAGTAAATTTATCTCTTGCTCAACTTTCTTGATTTCCTCATCAATTTGTTTATCTAAAGTTTCCTTTTTTGTATTTATTTCTTTGAGCACATTTTCTCTAGCTTCTTTAAAAATGTTATTAGCTTCCAATTTACTTTTTGAAATAATATCATCGTACTCTTTAAGCTTGGCTTCACTACTTTCTCTCTGTTTTTCTGCTGCCTCAATATTTTCTTGTATTTGTGATTTTCTTAATTCAAGGTTTGCACTTATCTTAGGTAGTATTAGTTTAGATAATACAATGTACAGAATACCAAAAGTAAGTGTTAACCAAAAAATTTGTGAAATCCAAAATTCTGGATTTAATTGAGGCATACCTCCACTTTCAGCTGCAAAAACCTCTTTTAAAAAAAAGAGATTGAAAAATATTAACTGAAAAAATATTTTTTTAACCATCTATTTAAAATGCAAAAAGAATGATTAACGCTACAACCAATCCAAACAACCCAGTTGCTTCTGCTAGGGCAAACCCTAAAAGCAAATTAGGAAACTGTTTCTGAGCCGCGGATGGGTTTCTCATCGCACCTGATAGGTAATTACCAAAAATTATACCTATACCAACACCGGCACCAGCTAGGGCAATAGCCGCTAAACCTGCTCCGATCATTTTTGCTGCTTCTAATTCCATTATATCCTCCTCTGTTAATTAATGGTGTAAGTTTAATGCATCATTCAAATAGATGCAGGTTAAAATTGCAAAAACATATGCTTGAAGAAAAGCAACTAATATCTCCAGGCCAGTTAAAGCAACCGAAAAACTCAGTGGAAGCCATCCACCGACTACCCCAAGGCTTATTACAAAGCCTCCGAATACTTTCATCATTGTGTGACCCGCCATCATGTTAGCAAAGAGTCTGACGGATAAACTAATAGGTCTACTTAAATATGAGATAATCTCAATAACTACAATTAATGGTAATAGCACTATAGGAACCCCACTCGGTACAAATAATTTTAGGTAGCCCAAACCGTGTTTTATAAAACCAATTATTGTTACACCGATAAAAATAAAAGCCGCTAACACAAAAGTAACAATAATATGACTTGTGACTGTAAAGGTGTAAGGAATCATGCCAAACATGTTACAAAAAAGGACAAACATAAATAAAGAGAATATAAAAGAAAAATAAGGCTTAGCTTTAGAGCCTGCCGTATCACTAATCATTTTTGAAACAAATGTATAACTTAATTCAGCTAACAACTGAATTTTGTTTGGTAGCAATGAATTTTTTTTTGATCCGAGATTAAATATAATCAAAATAGCTAGCGAACTTATGACCATAAACAAACTAGCGTTTGTAAATGAAATATCAAAAGCACCTACTTTAATTTCAGGACCAATTCTATAGACTTCGAATTGTGTCATTGGATTTGCAGCCATATATTTTTCGATCTATTTTTGCATTTTCTTTGCAGATTTAATTACATTCATTATTCCTGCGATTACACCTACAAAAAAAAATATTAAAATTAACCAGGGTTTAGTACCAAAGGTCTTGTCTAAAATAAACCCAATAATTGTCCCTACAACTACTGCAGAAACTAGCTCAGTGCTTAGTTTAAAAGCATTACCAATTGGAGAGGGGTTATTTTTTTTCTTATTTTCTTTATCAAAAACCTTTTTTTTTGCAATTTCTAAGCGAGTTTTAAATGGATCTTTGGACATTTGAAATCAGCTTAATTAGGCAACCATACTTTCTGCTTTTTGAAGATCAACAGCTACAAGTTGACTAATACCTTTCTCGGGCATTGTAACTCCATATAGTCTGTTCATTTTAGACATTGTTAAAGCATGGTGGGTAACAATTATAAATTTCGTGTCAGTAATTTTTGTAAGTTCATCAAGCAAATTACAAAATCTTGTAACATTCGCATCATCAAGAGGTGCATCTACTTCATCTAATACACAAATTGGAGATGGATTAGTTAAGAAAACAGCAAAAATTAATGAAAGCGCAGTAAGCGCTTGTTCTCCACCTGATAATAAAGTTATTGATTGAAGACGCTTGCCAGGAGGACTCACCAACATCTCTAGTCCTGCTTCTAGTGGATCATCAGCATCTACTAATTCAAGTTTGGCGCTTCCACCATTAAATAGTTTTGTGTAAACCTCGTTAAATTTTCTATCAACTTTATCAAAAGCCTCAATTAATCTTTCTCTTCCTTTTTGATTAAGCTCATTTATACTTTCTTTTAATTTTAGTATTGCTGTAACTAAATCGACCCTATCGCTCTCCATTTTTTTAATTTCAGTTTCATACTTATTTGTTTCTTCATCTGCTTTTAAGTTCACCGAGCCTAGTTTTTCTCTTTCTTGTTTTTTTTTGTCTAGCAAGTCCTCTTGATTTACAGCATCGGGTAGTTCCTCAACTCCGAAAAGATTTGAATTTTCTAAAATATTTTCCTCAGATAAATTTAATTCGGAATTAATTCTATCAATTAAATCATTTTTTCTTTTTTTTAATCCCTCAACTGTTGCACCCGAACTTGCTTTTCTCTCTCTTATCTGAATTGATTGCTCTTGGATTTCATTCAATTGTAATCTTAAATTTTCTATTTTTTCATCTGTTGAATTAATAATTTCTTCATTTTCTTTTTTTTCCTCTTCAGAAATTCTTAACCCTTCAGTTATTTGACCTTTTTTTTCTGCCTGTAATTTTGGTTGATTGTCTAATTTACTTAATTGATCATTCAATTTACTTCTTCTTTCGGTAAGCTGGGAAACCATTTTTTCAGAATTTGATAATAGGTTTTTCCAACTTTCTATCTCTGTATCAATTACTTTAATTCTTTCGTTTCTCTTTACAGACTCTTTTTTTATATTTTCATTTTTACTATAACTCCCAGCATATGCTTCAATCAACAGCTTACAATTATCAAGTGCTGAAATAGCTTCTTGATTTTTTTGTGAATTAATAAGTTCTTTAACTTTTTCAATTTCACTTTGTAATTTATCTTTAGAGGTGTTTAAATCATTATCAGACTGTTTTTCAGTTTCATAATATTTGGAGTCAATTTCTATTAACTCATTTTTTTCTTCTTTTAATCTTTTTTCATTTGAGTTCGCATCGATTACTATTCCTTTTTCTCTACCGATATCTTCCTCAAATGTTTGAAGTGTTTTTTTTATATTTTCAATTTCATCTTGTATCCTTGTGTTTTCTTCGTCCAGACTTTGTAGTTCAAGATTAAGTCTCTGTATTTTAGATAAGTTTTCAATATTCTTTTCCCTTAATGGTGTGACTTTTTCAGTTTCAGTCTTTATTAAATTTTCAAGATCTGCGATCTTATTATTAAAGTCTGTTACTTCAGTCTCTGCTTCAACATTAATCTCATTTTCTATTTTTATTTCTTTATCAATTTCTAATAATTTTAAATAATATAAGCCTGCTTCTATCTTTTTTATTTCTTCAGACATATTTTTATATCTTGCTGCCTCTTCAGCTTGTTTTTGAAGATTAACAAGTTGCCTTTCTTGTTGGCGCCTTAATTCATCCGCTCTTTTAAGATTATTTTCTGCAGCGTTTAGTCGTAATTCAGCTTCATGCCTTCTTACATGTAATCCTGAAATTCCTGCAGCTTCTTCTAAGATTGCCCTTCTATCGGCTGGTTTAGCTGTAACGATTGCACCTATACGACCTTGGCTTATCATCGATGGAGAATGTGCTCCAGTTGATAAATCTGCAAAAAACATTTGAGCATCACGGGCTCTGACTTCCTTATCATTTATATAAAATTTTGAGCCTTTATCTTTTTCTATTTTTCTTCTTACGTTTACTTCATCCAATTCTCTATATTGAATTGGCCCCTCATTTTTTTCATTAGTTACAGTAACAGACACTTCTGCAATGTTCTTGGATGCTTTGTTAGATGTTCCAGAAAATATTACATCCTCCATTCCTGATCCTCGCATACTTTTTGCTGATGTTTCTCCCATGACCCATCTTAAGGACTCAACAATATTTGATTTTCCACATCCATTAGGACCAACTATCCCAGTTAAACCATTTTCAATTAAGAAATTAGTTTTATCAGCGAAAGATTTAAATCCGTTCAATTGGATTTTTTTAAACTCCATTAGGAGTTTATATCAGTTTTTCCAGCGATTTTTTTAAATTTTTATAATTAAGGGGTTTCTCAAACTTTTTGTTATTAATAATAATCGTAGGAGTAGCATTAACCTTAAATTTTTTAGTACCTTCGATTCGATCGTTTAACACATAATCCTCTATTTTTTTATCATTTATACATTTTTCAAAATCTAAATCGAAGCCTTGATTTTTAATGAATGTTTTTAAATTATCATTAATTTCCTCCACATTTTTCCCTCTGACCCATGCTTGTTGATTTGAATAAAGGCTATTTAAAATTTTCAAACTTTCATTACTTTTACATTGAGAAATTTTTGATGCATTAAAAGCGGCTACATCTAGAGGAAAGTGTCTAAATTCAATTTTGACTAAACCAGTATCGATATAATCTTTTTTGAGTTGAGGATATACGTTTTTATGAAAATCTGCGCAATGACTACATGTTAAAGATTCATAAGCGATTATTGTAATCTTCGCATCCTTATTTCCTGCTATGATTCTATTTCCTTCAGCATTTAAAATACTTATCGACCCAAAAAACAAGAATAATATTAAAAATATTTTTTTCATTTTGTTTTAAACACTTTTGATAACTTTATTAAAGATTTCTTTATTTTTTCATTTTTAACACTATTTATCTTTTTTTGATAATCATGATTTGTCACATTATAGGAGCTTTCATCATTTGTAGAGGGGTAAATTTTTTCATCATCAAAACTTGCTAGTTTAATTTTTTCAACAACAGAATAACCAAATAAATTATTTAATTTTTCTAATATATCTTTTCTTGAATATTCCAGTTCAACTTCATGCCCCCTTTTAACGTTAATTAACAAAGTGCTAACACCTAACTTATTAGAATTTTTAAAAGACTTGGGGTAGCAAACTTTAAATAAATTTTCTCCAACAATATATTTCCAATTATTGATAGTTTCAGAGTACACGTGCCCTTTCTTATTGATGACTTTTTTGATATTTTTTGGCAAAGTGTCTTTAAAGGATCTTAAGCCTTGAATGCTATTTCTCTGCTTAGTATATTTTTTGAATTGCATATGAAAGATCAAATAATAACAAAAAAAATTCTTAATTGGTATGATTTAAATAAGAGAAAATTACCGTGGCGAAAAAATGTTTCACAATCAAAAAAACATTATTATACATTGGTAAGTGAATTCATGTTGCAGCAGACACAAGTTGTGACTGTAATTCCTTATTTTAATAGATTTATAAATAAAATTCCAAATCTTAAAAAACTTTCAAAAATGCCAGATAGAGAATTGATAAAACTTTGGGAGGGTCTTGGATATTATTCGAGAGTAAGAAATCTAAAAAAAACTGCTAAAATCATAATTAGTAAATATCATGGAGAAATTCCAAATAATTATGAGGATTTAATATCTTTACCTGGTATCGGCAATTACACTGCTAATGCAATTTTAGCTATTGCCTTTAATAAATCCTATATTCCTTTAGATGGAAACATTGAAAGGGTTTTAAAAAGATATCTTTATTTAAAAAAAGATAAGGAAATACAAAAAGAAAATCTAATAGAAAAAAAATCTATTTTTGGAATTTCATCAAGAGCAAGCGATTATGCTCAAGCTTTAATGGAATTAGGAGCAATGATATGCAAACCAAAAAATCCTGAATGTAGTAAGTGTCCTATCTCAAAAAATTGCAAATCTTATAAGAAGAAAGATTTTGATTTAGCTAAAATTACAAAAAAGAATAAAGAAAAATATTTTATTCTTAAAGTTTATAAAAAAAATCAAAAATACCTGTTAGTAAAAAATACAAGATTTAACTTTCTAAAAAATTTAGCAATTTTTCCGATGGAAGAGCTTTCTAACCCAAAAAATTTTAATGAAAATCTTAATTTTAAAATGTCAAATATGAATATGAACATAAAAATTGAATATCTCAAAAATGCAAAAAGATTTCCCTCATCTTATTGGTTTGATAAAAGGAAATTAGATAATTATATGCTTCCAACATTCACTAAGAAAGTTGTTAAATATTTAGAAAAAAAATAATGAAAAAAGTAGCTGTAATTGGTGCTGGTATTTCAGGGCTATTCATTGCGAATTTATTTAAGAGAAATGAAAAATATCAAGTAACTATCTTTGAAAGAAATAGCTTAATCGATTTAAAAGAAGGTTACGGAATTCAATTATCTGTCAACAGTATCAAACTTTTAAATAAAATTCAGTTTGATAAATTAGAAAATAATAAAAAATTTAATCCAGACAAAATAAATTTTTACTCAGTTAAAAATTCTAATAAGATATGTGAGTTAAATATATCAGATTTTAATACTGAAAATTGTAAATATACTACTCTTAAAAGATCATCACTTATTGATTTTTTAAAAAAGGATATAGAGAAAGAAATAAAATTTAACCACACTATTTCAACGATAGAACAACAAGATCAAATCGTTAAAATCGCTTTTGAAAATAATGAAGCTTATGAATTTGACTATTTAATTATTTCAGATGGTGTCTTTTCAAAGAGTAAAAATCTGTTATCAAAAAATAAAATTCAGCCAAAATATGATGATACGTTAGCCATAAGAGGAATAATACCAAGCTCGTCAAATATAGCTGATAAAAAAAACATCTCATTGTTTTTAGGTTCAAATTTTCACTATGTTATTTATCCAGTATCTCCCGATGGAGATTTAAACTTTATAGCTGTAATGAAGTATAAACTTTCAGAGGATGAGCAAAAAGATTTCTCGTTATTTAAAGATGACAACTTTATTAAAAAGATTTTAGAAAAAGTTCCACAATTAAGTATGGAATTTTTTGATAATATTAATGATTTAAAGATATACCCTGTATTTGTGAGTCATGATTTTTTTGAGTTTAATAATAATAATATTCATCTAGTAGGAGATGCTTTTTTTACTTTTTCACCATCATTTGCTCAAGGCGCATCACAATCAATAGAAGGTGCATATGAATTATTTGAAAATATAGAGAATAATACTAAGAGTAATTTTTTTAGAAATAGAGTTGATAAAATAAAGATGGTAAATAATCGCTCAAAATTTAATCAATTTGCTTTTCATTTATCTAATCCTTTAACTACATTTTTAAGAAATATTTTTTTGAAAAGATTAGTAAAAAATAAAAAGTTTTTAGAGGGCTACCTTGGGAAAATATATAAAAACTAACTATTAGAAATCAACCTTTGTCTCAAATAATCGATAGGAACTGCGTTTCCATTTAAGTTATAATGCCAATAGGTCCATCCATTACAGCTTTCAGCACCTAAAATTGTAGCTGCTACTTTATGGATTGAGCCTTCAGTTTGAGCATGTTTGATACTGCCATCAGCCATAATTTTTGCACTGATTTTCTTTTTATTATCAAAAATAGTGGTGCCTGGTTTAATTATTCCTAATTCAACCAATGATCCAAAAGGTATTCTCGGCTTAGATCTACCATTTTGCAAAGTATCTAAATAATGATCTTCTATAGGTTTTGCTTTCTTTAATCTTTGTTCGGCAGCTTTAAAATAGGTTTTTTCTTTTTCAATTCCATAATAATTTCTACCCAGTTTTTTTGCAACTGTTGCTGTTGTTCCTGATCCTAAAAAAGGGTCTAAAACTAAATCATTTTTATTTGATGTTGCTAATAAAATTCTGTGAAGTAGAGCCTCAGGTTTTTGAGTAGAATGGACTTTTTTACCATTCTTTTTTAGTCTTTCGGAACCATTACAAATTGGTAATTCCCAGTTAGATCTCATTTGAAGATCGTCATTTAAACATTTTAAGGATTGATAATTAAAAGTGTATTTTGATTTTTCAGACTTTGATGCCCAAATTAAAGTTTCGTGGGCGTTCGTAAAACGTGTTCCTCTAAAATTTGGCATCGGGTTTTTTTTATTCCAAATGACGTCATTTAAAATCCAAAAACCTAAATTTTGAATAGCTGTTCCAACTCTAAAAATGTTATGGTAACTACCAATTACCCAAATAGCTCCATTTTTTTTTAAAATTCTTTTACATTCACTTAACCATGAATAGGTAAATTCATCATACTTTTTAAAATTTTCAAATTGATCCCATTTATCATTTACTGCATTTACTTTAGATCTATCTGGTCTTGTTAATTCACTTTTTAATTGTAGGTTGTAAGGAGGGTCAGCAAAAATTAAATCAAAAGTCTCATCAGGAATTTTTTTTAGCTCTTGAAGGCTATCTCCGTTAATTAATTTATTTTTAAAATCTAAATTCATTTTGAAAAAATAAATTAGACTCCAAAAAGATTCTTGGGTCAACCTATGATTGAATTATTTAGACTCGTTTTGTATGACTTATCATGGCGATAACTACATATTGTGTTTTTACGTGAAAACTATTTTAATCTATTTATGGGAGAGAAGTTTTTTCTGTGATGCTTTGTAATCCCTAAAACTTTTATGGCTTTTAAATGTTGACTAGTACCATATCCAAAATTTTTTTGCCAACTATAACCTTTAAACTTTTTACTTAAATTTGAGATCATTTTATCACGTGTAACTTTAGCAATAATTGATGCTGCAGAAATAGATGGAATTTTTTGGTCACCTTTAATAATAGATTTAAGTTTGTAATTTTTTAATTCAGGTAATTTATTTCCATCAATTAATACGTGTGAAGGTTTTTTCTTAAGTTTTTTGATTGCTCTTTTCATTGCTAATAAACTGGCATTTAAAATATTTAATTGTTCAATTTCTTTCAATGATGCCTTTCCAATTGCCCAAATTGAATTTTTTTTAATATGGCTAAATAAGACTTTGCGTTTAGAGCTCGATATACTTTTTGAGTCTTTTAGTAATTTTGTATTTATAGATTTTTTTAAAATAACTGCAGCTGCATAAACTGGTCCAACCAAACTTCCTCGACCGACTTCATCTACACCAGCGATTATTTTCATTAAATTATAATATTTAAATCTTCTACTTTTTTTCTTATTTTTTTTAGGTCCTCCCATGAGAATTTCTTTTTATCTGGATACCTAATTAAATAAGATGGATTAAAAGTGATAATTACGGGAATTGTTTTGTTTCCAATTATGATTTCTTTCCAATTTCCTCTTTCGTTTGAGATTTGATTACCAAGACCCGTTACCGCCTCCATTGCAGTGGTACCCATCAATATCAAAATTTTAGGATCTATAATTGAAATATGTTCTTTTAGAAAAATTGAATATCGCTTTATCTCTTGAGTAGTTGGCTTTCTATCATTAGGGGGTCTAAAATTTATTGAGTAAGTAGAGTACACTTTCTCTCTTTTAATTTTAATTGCTAAAAGCATCTTGTTTAAAAGAACGCCAACATCTCCACAAAATGTTTTAGCTTCCAAGTCTTCTTTTTCATCAGGAGCTTCTCCAATTAACATTATAGGACTATTTATGTCACCATCTCCCATAACTAGATTTTTAGAATTATTTCTTAAATTACAATCTTCAATTGAATTGATTTTTTTCTTTAGTCTTAATATTCTCTCTTCTTTCCCTTTTTTATTTTGAACGCTATTTTCCTTTACAATTTTAAGTCTATTTATTGGCTTATTACTAAATTCAAATTTTGGCTCTACTTTATCTAAAAATCTTTGATCATATTTGGCATTTTGATTTAACATCTTTTTAGTCATAAAGTGCAATTATGTTTGTCAAAAATTTAAAATTTTTATTGATATTATTTTTACTTTATCAAAATCCCTTGCATTCTAAAAGTGCTAGTTTTGATGATTTTGACTCTAGAAACTTATCAAAATATTTTTCTGGAATTGTAGCATTTGAAAATAAAAATAACTCAAAGGCGTTAAATTTTTTTAATACTTCCAAGATTTTATTAAATAAACATGAGCCTTATTTAAAGAGATATGTTTACTCTCTAGTCTTAGAAAATAAAGTAAATCAAGCTATAAATATTGTTAAACAAAATAAAAATAAATCAGAATTTTTTGAAAAATACTTATTATTAACAATAGACAGTATAAGACGAGAGGATTTTTCAAAGGCTTTGGATTACATATCTAAGTCTAAAAAATACATTAAACTTAACCGATTTAACTCAGCAATTTTAGATAATTTGAGAGACTACATTTTTGTATTCAAAGAAAAAAAATTGCCCAATGATATAAAAAATTACGGAAATCTATCAATAATTTCAACAACCTTTCAAAGGTGTTATTTGGGAGATGCAAAAACCAAAACTTTTTTCTCTAAGCTGGTTGGTAATGACGATGCAGACTTAACCAGGTACACTTTTTTTTACTTAGCATATTTAATTGATAATAACCAAACAGAGGAAGCAAAAGAAATAACTGATGACATTAAATTTATCAATACTTCTTTACTTTTGTCTCAAGGAAAAAGTTGGATTGAAAAAGGCAATGAAAGAAAAATGAACTCCATTTTTTCATGCAAAAACCATAATGACTTAATAAGTGAATTTTTATTTTTAATATCTAATTTACATTCTGCTCAAGACGATTTTATAAATTCTAACTTTTATTCATATTTATCTCATTATTTAAATCCAAAATTTCATTATAATTTATCATTAGTCGCTGAAAATCTATATTCAAATGAAGAATTTGATCGAGTTAAAAAAATTATACAAGAATTTGAAAAAGAAGATGATTTCTATTATTGGTATAGATTAAAAAAAGAAGCTCAAATTATTTCAAAAGAAAGTAGCACAAAAGATTCATTAAAATTTATTAAGTCTAATTTTGAAAAAATTGAAAAACCAAATGAAAAAATCTTATTTGATATTGCTAATTTTTATAAAAATGCAAAAGAGTACGAACAAGCTATAAAATATTACACAATAGTCTTAGGAATAGTCAGCGACGATTTAGAAGTTAAATCAGATTTATTTTATAGAAGAGGAGCGAGCAATGAACGAATGGGAAATTATGAAGAAGCAGATAGAGACATGCTTTCTTCTTTAGAAATTGATCCTGATGATGCTTATGTTCTTAATTATTTAGCATACTCTTGGTTGGAGAGAGATTACAAAATTGAAGAAGCAATGGAAATGTTAGAGAAAGCATATTCTTTAACTGAGAATGATCCATATATAATAGACTCAATTGGTTGGGCTTATTATTTAACAAAAGACTACATAAAAGCAGAAACATATTTAAAAAGAGCTGTACAATTAATGCCAGATGATGCGATAGTAAATGATCACTATGGAGATATTCTTTGGATGTTGGGTAGAAAAATTCAAGCAAGGTATTTTTGGAAAAGTGTATTTAAAATGGAGGATGTAGATGAGGAATTATTACAAAAAATAAATTCAAAAATAATTAAAGGACTCTAAAATGGGCTATTCCAGGATAAAGTCATTTGCTAAAATTAATTTAGCTCTTAACGTTACTGGAAAAAACTCAAGACTACACAAGATTGAGAGTATAGTAGGTTTTGTCTCGTTATACGATGTTATTCTTATTAAAGAAATTCAATCTAAAAAACATATTATTTCATTTAATGGAAAATATTCAAAAAATATTCACAAGAAAAATACAATTTCAAAGTTGTTAAATATTCTAGAGAAAAAAAAATTAATTACAGGTCACAAGTTTGAGATAAAAGTTAACAAACATATTCCATCAAAATCTGGATTAGGAGGTGGATCAATGAATGCAGCAAATATATTAAAATATTTGATTAAGAAAAAGTTTATTAATCCCAGCAGAGGACAATTAAGTTTAATTTGTAAATCAGTAGGTTCAGATGTAGCTCTGGGTCTTAATTCTACTTTTACAATTCTTAAATCTAATAATGAGATTAAAGAGTTTAAAAACTGTAAAAAATTTTATGCACTTATTGTTAAACCTAGCTTTGGGTGTTCGACAAAAGAGATATATTCAAGTGTTAAAAAATTCTCAAAACCCAGATTTAATAAACCCTCTAAGAAAATGTTTAGCTTTGATAATTTGAAAAAACTCAATAACTCTCTTGAGGCGATTTCTCTATCTAAGTTTCCCAAATTAAAAAATATCAAAAATTTTCTTGAAAAATCCTCAAATAAGAGTTTCGTAAGAATGACAGGATCAGGTTCTGCAATTGTCGCATATTTTAAATCTAAAAAATTATGCGATGACGTTAAAAAAAAATTTAGTAGAAAATATAAAAATTGCTGGTGTAAAGTTGCAAAAACTATATAAATTCTTTTTTTTGTGTTATACGAAATTAGATTGGGGCGTAGCCAAGCGGTAAGGCACGGGTTTTTGGTACCTGCATCCTAGGTTCGAATCCTAGCGCCCCAGCCAAATATGAAAAACTTTTTAAATAAAATCTTCTCGAGCTCAAAAAACCTTTACTCATTTAAGAATAATATCAAAAAACTTTCATTAACAACACCTGTGAAAAAAATTTTTGAGGCTATAAATTCTCATTCATCTGAAAGTGAGATTAGGTACGTGGGAGGTTGTTTAAGAAAAATATTAAATAATGAGAAAGTCGATGATATAGATTTAGCAACAAATTTAAATCCTTTAGAAGTCATTGAAATCTTAAAAAAAAATAATATTAATTTTTATGAGTCAGGAATTGAGCATGGAACAATTACAGCAATCATAGATGATTATAAGTATGAGATAACATCTCTAAGAGAAGATATTTTTACTGATGGTAGGCACGCTAAAGTAAAATTCTCCAAAGATTGGAAAAAAGATGCTGCGAGAAGGGATTTTACTATTAACTCTATTTATGCTGATTTGGATGGAAATTTATTCGATCCTTATAATGGAAAAAAAGATATTGAAACAGGTCAGGTTAGCTTTATTGGCAACCCTGAAAAAAGAATTAAAGAGGATTATTTAAGGATATTAAGATACTTAAGATTTTTTTTAAATTACTCAAAGCAGCCTCACAAAGAGGAAATAATGAAAGTAATAAAAATCAATATAAGTGGTATTTCTATTATATCTAAAGAGAGACTATTAGATGAGTTAAAAAAATTATTAAAATCAAATAAATTAGAAAATTTATCAAAAGATAAATTCAGCATTGACCTAATATTGTTAATTTTTCCAGAGCTAAAAAATATCAAAAGTATTATTGATGCAATCAAAGTAAAGAGAGAACTATTTGTTGATCTGGATTTTATGTTTACTTTATTTTTAATGATAATAGATGAAACAGACAATTTAGAATACTTCTTGTACAAATATAATGTTTCAAAAAAAGATCAAAAAAGAGCTTATGCTATTAGTAACTTTTATAATGAAAAGAATGGGTCAAAAACTTTAAATGAAGTGAACTTAAATAAAGTCTTATATTATGATGGAAAGCAAGCAGTATTAGATATTATAAATTTTAAGATTATAAAAACAAAGAAATTAGATAAGAAATTGTTGAGCTTACTAGAATTATATAAGAATAAGATCACGCCAAGTTTGCCTGTTGGAGCAAATTTATTAATGACTAGATACAAAATACCAGAGGGAAGACAGTTGGGAAGTATGCTGAAATTGATCGAAGAGGAGTGGATTAGGAATAATTTCAAAATTTCTGACAAACAAATCGATAGTATTTTAAAAGGTTAAAGATATTTGACGTCTTTAATTTCAAAGTTTTTTACTCCAGCGGGAGTATTTATTTCCACAAGATCATTTTTATTTTTTCCAATGAGACCTTTACCTATTGGCGATTGAAAATATAACAGTTTTTTTTTTAAATCTGCTTCATCTTTTCCGACTATTTTATAATCTATCTTTTCACCTGTATCTAAATTTTCCAAAAATACTGTGGCACCAAAAATTACTTTGCCTTCATTGTTTATCTTAGTAACATCAATGACGTTTGCTCTTGCAATAATATCATTTATTTCTGTTATCCTACCCTCGTTGTGAGACTGCTCTTCTTTTGCTGCATGATATTCAGCGTTTTCTTTTAAATCTCCATGTGATCTTGCTTCAGCAATTGCGGCAACTATTTCTGGTCTTTTTTTTTCTTTTAAAAAAATTAATTCTTCTTTTAGTTTATTTAAGCCATTCAAGGTAATTGGTTCTTTATCCATATCATTTCCATTTAGCATGAGGAGGTAATGACATTAATATTCCCTCAACATTACCACCTGTTTGTAATCCAAATTTTGTACCCCTGTCATATAGTAAATTGAATTCTGCATATCTTCCTCTTTTAATATATTGATTTTCTTTATCTTTAGAAGTCCATTTTTTTTTAATTTTTTTATTTATAATTTTTTGAAAAATAGTCTCAAAGGTAATACCAACATCTCTGACAAATTTGAAATTTTTTTCAAAATTGTTTTTTTTATAATCAAAAAAAATACCACCTATTCCACGGGGCTCTTTTCTATGAGGTAGATAAAAATATTCATCACACCATTTTTTATATTTTTTATAATAATTTTTGTCATGCCGATTGCACATATCTCTAAGAGTTTTGTGAAACTGTTCTTTTTCTTTAATATCTTTTTTTGATGGAGTAACATCAATACCTCCACCGAACCAATCAAAAGTCGTACAAATATATCTAGTATTAAAATGCATCGCAGGAATTAAAGGATTTTTCATATGCATTACAACAGATATCCCTGATGCCCAGAACCTAGGATCTTTTTGAGCGCCAGGTATATTATCTTGAAATTTTTTTGGAAATTTTCCATAAACTTTTGAAAAATTAACACCTACTTTATCAAAAATTTTTCCATCTTTTAAGATTCTATATTCACCACCACCTTCATCTTTTTTCAAATTTCTCTTCCATGTAGTCGACTTAAAACTGATCTTGTTTTTTTCAAAATCACTAATAGTTTTGCAGAACATTTCCTGCAGTGATTTAAACCAATTACTTGTCAATTTTTGTTTTATTTCTAGATCCATTTAAATTAATTTATTTTGTTTTAAACACTCGGCCAATATTATAGCAACAGAAGAAGAAATATTTAAAGAACGCTTATTATTTCGCATCGGAATTTTTAACCTATTATTTATCATTTTATGCACAAATTCAGGCACTCCCGCACTTTCTCTTCCAAATAAAATTGTATCATTTTTTTTAAACTTAAATTCTGTATATGGGCTAGAGGCTTTTGTAGTCATAAGTATAATTCTTTGATCCTGTTTCTCATCAAAAAATTGATCAGAGCTTTTATAATATCTAATCTCTTTTTCATCCATATAATCCATCACAACTCTTTTAAATCTCTTATCGTTTAATAAAAATCCACAAGGCTCTATTATTTCTAATTTCGCCCCCAAACAGGCGCAAGTTCTTATGATCGCAGCAGTATTTTGAGGGATATCAGGTTCAAATAGTGCAATTTTTGGCCCATCATTAATTAGATTATGTGTCATTCTATCAGTAGAAAAATAATACTTTTTTATTATATGTAATCATATATTAACTACCTAAATCAACATATAGAATTATAAGAACCTATAAACAGTGGAAAAGAAAACTAAAAGAAGAGATTTTTTATTTACAGCTACATATGCGGTTGGAGCAGTTGGGGCGGGTGCAGTGATTTGGCCTATGATAGATCAAATGAACCCAGATGCTTCTGTAAAAGCGTTAGCAAGCACTGAGGTTGATGTGAGCGCAGTCAATCCAGGAAAAACCATAACTGTGTTATGGAGAGGAAAGCCAGTTTTTATTAGAAGAAGAACTCAAGAGGAAATAGCTGAGGCCAAATCTGTTAAGTTGGAAGATTTAAAGCATCCTGAAAAAGATGAAGATCGTGCAAAAAATCCAGAGTGGCTTGTTATGCTTGGAGTATGCACGCACTTAGGTTGTGTGCCTTTGGATCAAAAAGGTGATTACAATGGATGGTTCTGCCCATGTCATGGTTCTCATTACGATACTTCTGGAAGAATTAGAAAAGGTCCAGCTCCAACAAATATGGAAATTCCGGAATACAAATTTGTTGATGCTAACACAATTAAGATTGGATAATTTTTTATGAGTGAACACGAATACACACCAAAATCAAAAGTTGGAAAATGGTTTAACGACAGATTACCTCTTTTAACTTTGGCAAATCATTTAACCGATTATCCAACACCAAAAAATTTAAATTATTGGTGGACTTTTGGTGGAATTCTTACTTTTTGTTTGATTACTCAAATTGTAACTGGATTAGTTTTAGCAATGCACTATATCGCACATGCTGATATGGCGTTCCAAAGTGTTGAACACATAATGAGAGATGTGAACTATGGATGGTTAATAAGATATATACATGCAAACGGAGCTTCAATGTTTTTCTTAGCAGTATACATTCATATATTTAGATCTTTATTTTATGGCTCTTATAAATCACCTAGAGAAGTTATATGGATTATTGGAATAATCATTTATCTGCTTATGATGGCAGCAGCTTTCCTAGGCTATGTTTTACCATGGGGACAAATGAGTTTTTGGGGAGCTACAGTTATTACAAATTTATTTAGTGCCATTCCTTTGGTAGGCGAGGGAATAGTAACATGGTTATGGGGAGGGTATTCGGTTGATAACCCAACACTGACAAGATTTTTTACTCTACACTATTTAATTCCTTTTTTAATTTTAGGTTTAGTTGTTTTACATATTTGGGCTCTTCATGTGCCTGGAAATAATAATCCAATTGGAATTGATATAAAAAAACCTTCAAAAGACACAGTTCCATTTCATCCTTACATAGTTATCAAGGATGGTTTTGCGTTGTTGATGTTTATGATTGTTTTTGCTTTTTTTGTTTTCTATACACCAAATATTTTAGGTCATGCTGATAATTATATTGAGGCAAATCCTCTTGTAACACCAGCTCATATTGTTCCTGAATGGTATCTGTTACCTTTTTATGCAATTTTGAGATCAGTTCCTGATAAACTTTTAGGTGTTATAGCGATGTTGTCTGCTATTCTAATATTAGCTGCACTTCCTTGGTTAGATACTTCAAAAATTAGATCCGCAGTCTTTAGACCTTTATATAAGCAGTTCTATTGGATCTTAGTGGCTGATGTTTTAATTTTAGGATATGTCGGAGCTATGCCAGCTGAGGGCCTTTACTTACTAATTGCTAGGATTGCAACAGCATATTACTTCCTTCATTTTTTAGTTGTACTGCCAGTTTTAGGATTCAAAGAGAGGACCACACCTGTACCTTTGAGCATTACCGAACCAATTTTGGGAGGATCACCCAATCTTGCAGCAGTGAAAAAAAAGGATAGTTTTAAAGATCAGTGAAAAATTTTTTAAGAATATCGTTTTTAATAGCATTATTTTTTGGATTTCAATTTAACTCTAATGCAGCAGAAAAAGTTGAATATTTAAAAACTGATTGGAGTTTTAAGGGTCCCTTCGGAAAGTTTGACAGAGCTGCACTTCAAAGGGGATATCAAGTTTATCAAGAAGTTTGTTCTTCATGCCATTCTATGAAATATCTAAGTTATAGAAATTTAGTGGAAGAGGGTGGGCCTGAATTTTCAGTGGAACAAGCAAAAGCCATTGCAGCATCTTTCGAGATAAAAGATGGACCAAATGCAGACGGTGAAATGTTTATGAGACCAGGAAGGTTGTCGGATAAATTTGTGATGCCTTACGAAAATGAAAAAGCTGCTCAAGCTGCAAACGGTGGAGCATACCCACCCGATATGACTGTTTTAGTAAAAGCGAGAGGCGGTGGAGTTGATTATATCTATTCACTCCTTCAAGGATATGAAGACCCACCAGCTGGAGTGACTTTGGATGATGGTGTTTACTACAATAAATATATGTATGGAAATAAGATTAAAATGTCCAATCAACTTTCTGATGGTCTGGTAGAATACTCAGATGGTACTAATGCTTCTGTAGAACAAATGGCAAAAGATGTAACTACTTTTTTAATGTGGACTGCAGAACCTCATTTAGAAACACGTCATAGAATGGGTTTTAAAGCAATAGTTTATTTAATTATTTTAACAGTTTTAGTTTATTTTAGCATGAAGAGAATTTGGTCACGTATTGAAACGAAAGTTTAAAACGTCACCGTCTTTAACAATATAGTCTTTACCTTCTAATCTCATTTTTCCATTAGTTTTAGAATTTAGCCATCCATCATTTTCAACAAAATCATTATAAGAAATAGTCTCAGCTCTAATAAATCCTTTTTCAAAATCAGTATGTATTTCACCAGCAGCTTTTGGAGCTAAACAATTTTTCTGAATAGTCCAGGCTCTTGTTTCCTCAGGACCTGAGGTAAAAAAAGTGTCTAATTCTAAAATCTTATAACCTTTTTGAATCAACATATCCAAGCCAGTGTCCTTTAAACCAATCATTTCCATGTAGTTTTTTTTTTCTTCAGTATCTAACTCATTGATTTGATTTTCAATATCAGCCGATACAATCAAAGTGTTTTCTAAACCAAATTTTTCTAAGAATGATTTAGTGTAACCGTTTCCATTTTGGATACTTTTCTCATCAACATTACAAACAAATATTTTTGGCTTTAAAGACAATAAACCACTTAAATTTAGTTGTTTTTTGGTAAATTCTGATTTTAAACTTGCTAAATCTTGATCATTATTAATTAAGTCTAAACAAATTTGAAGAATTTTAATTTGATTCTCATCAATATTTTTTTTGTTATTTTTCTCAAGTCTTTTTTGAATTGACTCTAAATCTGCAAGCTTCATTTCTGTCTCAATTATTTCAAGATCTCTAACAGGGTCAACTGTAGGATTT
Organism: uncultured Pelagibacteraceae bacterium; assembly: GCA_902596925.1. Classification (GTDB taxonomy): domain Bacteria; phylum Pseudomonadota; class Alphaproteobacteria; order Pelagibacterales; family Pelagibacteraceae; genus Pelagibacter. Next base: position 24,599 of record CACJVT010000005.1, read on the forward strand.
ACATTTTGAATATCACTTGAGTCAAAACATCTAATCATATGTATTACAGCGTCTACTTCTCTGATATGAGATAGAAATTTATTTCCCAAACCCTCACCTTTAGATGCACCCTTTACAAGACCAGCTATGTCAACAAAAGAAATAGAAGTAGGTATAATTTTTTTTGATTTAGAAATTTTAGCTAAATTTTCTAATCGATAATCGGGTACACTAACTACTCCAATATTTGGATCAATTGTACAGAATGGAAAGTTAGCTGCTTGAGCTTTATTTGAATTAGTTAATGCATTAAAGAGAGTAGATTTACCTACGTTTGGTAAACCAACGATCCCACACTTGAAGCTCATTACTTATTATTTACTGTGCTAGAAAAAAGATCTAATTTTTTTTCAACAAGAAAAGAAATCGAGTCATTTATATGGTTAGATATTTTTTCAATACCTAACGACTCATCTTCGTCAAAATTTTGTAAAACATAATCTGCAACCTCAATATTTCCTTTGGGCTTACCAATACCTATTCTAACTCTAGAATAATCTTTGCCGATAAACTTATCAATCGAGGCAATTCCATTGTGCCCTGCACTTGATCCTCCAAATTTAGCTTTAATTTTTCCAAATTCCACATCTAGATCATCATGAAAAACTATTACGTCTTGAGCATCAATTTTAAAATATTCAATAAGCTCTCTAATACAAATTCCCGAATTATTCATAAAGGTCAAAGGTTTGATGGCATAAACTTTAACATTTCCTATATTGCCAGTGGTTAATAGGCCTTTAAATTTTGGTTTTTGTTTTGATAAACTAAATTTTTTGTTAATAGCGTCTATAATTTTAAATCCGACATTATGTCGATTATTTTCGCTGTCTGGTGTTGGATTACCCAATCCTACAAATAAAAGCATGATTTATTGATTAATTTTCAATTTAGTTGATTATTTTTTTTCTTCAGGAGATTTTTTATCAGCAGGTTTTTTATCATCACCTTCTTTTTTATCACCTTTATCACCCTCAGGAGCAGCCTTATCTCCGTCGGCCGCTGCTGCAGTTGCACCCTCTGCACCTTCTTCACCCTCTGCAGCTTCAGCTTCAGCAGGTTTTTCAGGTTCTTTCATAACTGTTGGAGCTGCTAATGTTGCTATTACAAAATCTCTTCCTTGAATTGTTGGGACAACTTCTGGATCTAATTTAACTGAAGAGATTTTAAAACTCTCACCAATATCAACGCCATCTAAATCTAACGTTAAATTTTCAGGTATCTTTTCACTTGGACATTTTAATTCTACTTTTCTTCTCACAATGTTTAGCACCCCACCTTTTTTTAGACCGGGAGATTTTTCATGATTAATAAAATTTACTGGAATTTCTATTTTTATTTTTACACCTGGTAGCACTCTTAAAAAATCTACATGGATTGGTTCATCTGTTAAAATATGATACTTTATTTCTCTTGGTAATACATTTTGATTTTTACCATCTACGTTTAGAGTAATGATGTTTGAGAAGAAATTTTCTTTTTCAATAAAAGTTTTAAGTAATTTTTTAGAAATAGATATCTTTTGATTTTTATCTTTACCACCGTATATAATTGCTGGAACATTCCCACTATTTCTTAAAGCGTTTAACTGCCCTTTGGTAGAATTATCTCTAATGTTAGCTTCTATTGAATTCATAAAAAAGAGCTTTTTAACTCATGATTACAAATAATCAAGAAATTTATTTAAATAAATCTGATACGGATGTTGAGTTTGAAATTCTCTTTATTGCTTCACCCATAAGACCTGATATTGGCAAAACCTCAATATTTTTAACATTTTTAGTTTTTTGAACATTATCTATTGTATCGGTTATAACTAAATTTTTAATTACTGAACTTTTAATTTTTTTAATTGCATCTCCACTTAAAACCCCATGAGTAATGTAAACATAAACATCTTTTGCCCCACGAGATTTTAAAGCTTTCGCCGCATTAACAATTGTGCCACCTGAATCGATTATATCATCAACTATAATACAGGTTTGATCTTTTACATCACCGATGACGTTCATAACTTGTGATTGTCCAGGTTTAGGTCTTCTTTTGTCAACAATAGCTAGTCCTACATTTAAAAGTTTTCCAAGTGCTCTAGCTCTTTCTGTTCCTCCTACATCAGGCGCAACACAAATAATTTTTTTACTTTTAATTTTCTTTCTAGCGTGTCTTGCAAATATTGGAGTAGAAAATAAGTTATCAACAGGAATATCAAAGAAACCTTGAATTTGACCCGCGTGTAAATCTACAGTCACCACTCTATCAGCACCAGCTTTAGTAATTAAATTTGAAACAAGCTTTGCAGATATCGAAGTTCTTGGAACAACTTTTCTATCTTGTCTTGCATATCCAAAATACGGTATTACCGCTGTTATATTTTTTGCTGATGACCTCTTTAGAGCATCAATGCATAACAATAATTCCATTAAATTATCATTTGCTGGAGAAGAGATAGATTGAACAATAAAAATACTGTTTCCTCTTATATTTTCATTTATTTCAATATAAATTTCGCCATCAGCAAATTTTCTAATACTTGAATTTACAAGTTTTGTTTTTAGGTATTTAGCAATGTTTTTACTTAAAACTTTATTGCTGTTTCCAGTTAATAATTTCATTGAGAAACTCTAATTAATCATAATTAATGAAATATTTCTACCATAATCATCATGATTTAAATGCAAAGATCTTCTTGCACTAAAAAAATTATTTTTTTTGGGAAAAGTATCAATATTTATCGTATCTATATTTGTGATTTTCATTAATTTGAGTTGTAATTTAACATATTTTGATAAATCAAAAAAAATTAAGTTTTTTCTTTTTTTAAAAAAAACTTCATTTCTTTTATCTTTTTTTAGGAATTTTCTTTTAAAATCTTCTTTTACACTATAGCTTTTTTGGGCAATACAAGGACCTATAACAGCAATTATATTCTTTTTTTCACAGCCTTTTTTAATCATGAAATTTATTACTTTTGAAATGATTCCTTTATATGCACCTTTCCATCCAGCATGAATAGCAGCTACCATCTTTTTTTGTTTATCATAAATTAATATTGGCACACAATCAGCTGTAAGAATTCCAATTGGTAATCTTGGAATGTCAGTAATTAATGCGTCTGCTCTCTTTTTTTTTAGGTACTTAGAATATTTATTAATGAAAACATATTTATTACTGTGTATTTGATGAAGTAAAAAAATATTTTTTGAATTTTTACTGATTTTCTTTTTTACAATTTTTAAATTTCTAATAACTTTTGTTTTATAGTCATTAGAGCCTGGTCCACAATTTAAGCTTTTATAAATACCTGTTGAACACCCGCCTTTATTATTAAAAAAACCATGACTGATTTCTTTTAGTTTAGATAATTTTTTTGAAACTATCAATTAAACCCCAATTTATATTTGTTATTTTTCTTTTTAATAAACATTACCTTAAATAAATTTCCCATTTCTTTCTCATCTATTAGTCTTTTTAATCTATAATAAATATCTGCTTTTTTTGAAAAGCTTTGATTTCGTGAAATTATTTCAGCTCTATTTTTTATTCCTAATTTTACTAAAAAGCTTCCTTGAGTTGTTATTAAGTCTTTTAAACCACCTAATTGATTGATTATTTTCTTAAATAAGAAAAAATTGATATTATGAGTAATATCTGAAGTACCGATATTTTTTAAAACACTGTTATGTTTGTGATTAGAAATCGATTTAAGAGTATTTTTCATTCTCTTTTCCATATACCCGTAATCTATCATTAGAAGACCGCCATTATTTTTTTTAACTATTCCAGCAACTTTTTTTAAATAATTTGTTCCAACTAAGGAGTATTCAATAAATTTTTGGTCTTTTGAAATATTGTAATCAATTTCTTTTTCAAATTTTTTCATATTAAACCTTCTTTCACAAAAAAAAGGCTTTTTTTTATTTTTAAAATTTACATATCTTTCAAGCCAAAGATCTTTTTTTTTAATAAATTGTTTTATTGCTATTGCATCAAAAAACTCATTTGCAATAAAAATAGTTGGAAATTTTTTTATTTGTTTCAGATCAGTAATCCAAATAACTCTTTCTTTGTCTAATTTGTTTTTTTGAATTTTCTTTAATTTTAGACTTTTTTCATGAATTAATATATTACATGAACTTAAAAATGCTGGAAATTTTTTAAAAGTTTCTAAAAATGTTTTCATCATTTCACCGTTTCCTGCACCAAGTTCCACTAAATTAATTTTTTTTGGGGTTCCTAAATTTTCCCAAAAACCTAAAATCCACACAGCTATCATTTCAGAAAACATTCTAGAAATATTTGGTGCAGTTATAAAATCACCCTTTAACCCGAAAGGGTTTTTTTGCATATAGTATCCTCTTTTTTTGTCATAGAGAGCAAAATTTATAAATTTATCTAAAGAGATTTCAAAATTATTTTTGATGGTCATATTTTTTAAAAGTCAAATAAGAACCAAAAATAAAAAAAACTAAACATAAAATTTGCCCCATACTCAAGTTAAGTAGAACGTAACCTAATTGTTCATCTGGCATTCTTAAAAATTCTATAAAAAATCTGAAGACAGAGTAAAATATCAAAAATATTCCAGATAAGAAACCAGGATTTTTAGCTGAGTATGCTTTTCGAAAATATATCAATATAAAAAATAATAACAGTCCCTCAAAAAAAGCCTCATAAAGTTGAGATGGATGACGATATATTTCATCAATTTTTTCAAATTTAATTCCCCATGGTAAAGTTGTTTCTTTGCCATAAAGCTCTGAATTTATAAAATTTGCAATACGTCCAAAAAAAATTCCTATTGGTGCAACTGACGAAACAATATCAAGATAAATATAAGAATTATGATTATGTTTTTTTGCAAACCATACGCTCATCACAATTACACCTAATAGTCCACCATGGAATGACATTCCACCATTCCAAATTTTAAATATTTCAAAAATGTTCTCTAAATAGTAATCTAAATTATAAAATATTACGTAACCTAATCTTCCACCAATTATAATACCTAAAATTATATAAGTAATGTAGTCGTCAAATTTCTCTTTTAAATTATCATCTTTTATAAAAATTCTTTTTGCCAAAACCCATCCAGCAAGAATTCCAAATATATATGATAAAGAATACCATCTAAATTCTAATGAAAATAAACTAAATGCAACTGGGTCAAAATTATTAATGAACATTTTTAATTATAATAATAGATTAAAGATATAATAACTTATTTAATAAATATATGAAAAATTCAAAATTTGTTTTTGATAAATTTACTAAACTTCTAGAACAAGGTTTAGTCTCATCTAGAGACTTAAAAAATGAGATAGTAAACATTTTAAAATCAAAAAGAGATGAAATCGTATTCAAAATGAAATTAACGAGTAAGGATGAATTTGATATCCTTGCTAAAAGAGTAGAAAATTTAGAGAAAGAACTTGAAAAAAAAAAGATTTTAAAAAAAAAAATTAAACGGGTAAAAAAATCTTAACCTCAAGTCCATTCAAGTTGGATTTACTCAACTTTATATTACCACCGTGGGAACGTACAATATCAGATGCTATAGAGAGACCTAACCCCACACTGGATTTGGAGTCTGCTCTTCCTTTGTCTATTTTGTAGAAAGGTTTAAATACATTATCGTATTCACTTTCTGCTATCCCTGGACCATCATCCTCAACTTTTACTATTAAGCTTGTTTTCTTTTTTTGAAGTTCAATATTTATCTTATTCCCATATTTAATAGAATTTTCTAACAAATTATTAAGACATCTTTTAATTAGATTTTTTCGACCATTTAAATAAACTCTTGGTAATATTTCTTTTGTAATGTTTTCATTATTATATTTACCTATAATCTCATTCATTAAATCGCTAAGATTAAATAGCTCATCTTTTTCCAAAAATGAGGAACTTGTAAACTGCAAATATTCATTAAGCATTTTTTCCATTTCATTTATGTCCTCGGTTAATTTCTTAGATAAGGATTTATCCTTTATAAACTCAGTTTGTAATTTCATTCTTGTTAAAGGTGTTCTCAAATCATGACTAATTCCTGATAGCATTTCAGATCTTTGATTTAAATGTCTCATTATTCTTTTTCTCATTCTATCAAATTCATAACCTGCTTGACGTATCTCAGCTGCACCAGAGGGCTTAAATTCGTCAACATTTTCTCCTCTTCCAAATTTTTCAGCAGCTTTAGCTAAGGCTGTGATTGGTCTTGTTTGATTTTTTAAAAATATCAGTGAAATAATTACGACTACGAATGCAGGAACAGTTATCCATAATCCAAACAATCTCGCAGAAGTTGATGTCAGTCTATCTTTAGGAACAATAAATTTAAAAAAACCATTTTGATATTTTATTCTTAAATCAACTAACTCTTTATAACTTGTGGTATCAAACCAAAATATTTGCAATCTAAATTTAGATTTTAATTCTCTTCTTAGAGTTCTATCTATTGGACTAAACCATCTTTCATTATAAGAGAAATTGAAATTTTCATCTTCAACAAATTCAATATTTAAATCTTGATATAATGAAAAAATGTTTTTTATTTCATCTTTATCATAATTGTCATTACTATAAACTTCTATGAAAGTTTGTATTTCACTGACTAATGCCCTTGTCATTCCTTTGTTAGTTTTTATCCATAGGCTATCAAAAAAAACTATTGTAATTATTAATTGAATTAAAATTACTGGAATAGCAACTATAAGCAAAGCTCTGTAAAATAATCTTTTTGGTAATAAGTTTTTTACAAATTTATTCAATCCATAAAACATAACCTGCTCCTCTTATAGTCTGAAGAAATTTTGGATTTTTTGGATCTATTTCAATTTTTTTTCTCAATCTGGTTATGATAACATCAATTGATCTTTCCTTATCTAAATCAATTAATTTACCAATTTCTTCCCTTTCAAATACTTTTCCAGGATTATTAATCATTTTCTCTAATATTTTTTTTTCAGTGTTATTTATTTTAAATTCTGAATTACCATGAAATATTATTTGCTTACTCAAATCTATTTTAACGTTTTCAAATTTTATTATTTTCTTTAAATTATCTTTTTTTGTTTTGTTAATTATGTTTTTAATTCTAAGATCAAGTTCCTTGGGTTCAAAGGGTTTAGGCAAATAATCATCTGCACCCATTTCTAATCCCTCTATTCTTTCATTTGGTTCACCTTTAGCAGTCAATAATATAATTGGAGTATTAATATATTCTTTATGTTCTTTTAAAAAATCAAGCCCACTTTTCCCTGGCATCATGATATCTAAGATTATTAAATCAAACTTTATAATTTTTATTTTTTCTGATGCATTTTCTGCATTATCAGCTGTAGTGACTAAATATTTTTTTTCATTCAAATATTTTTTAACTAAAGATCTTATTCCCTCATCATCATCAACTACCAAAATATGAGCTAGAAAACTATCCATTAATTATTCTTTTTAAAACCTCGTCAAAATTTAGAACTTCTTGAGAGCTTGAATTAAGTAATGCATTATAAATTCTTTTTTTTTGTATTTCAAAAATCTCTTTAAAAATTTTTTTTCCCTTTTCGTTAAGAAAGATATGCTTAATTCTCGTGTCAGTCTCATCTTTATTAAAAAAAACCATTTCAAGCTTAATCAGATCTTTCAAAACTCTGTTTAGGCTTTGTTTAGATACTTTAAGTTTCCTCATAAGCTCCGAGATTGATATTCCTTCATACATAGATATTAAGTGAATAGTTTTTTGATGAGCTAAGCCAATATGATATTTATTGAGAATTTTTTTTGAATCTGAAAAAGTCTCTCTATAACTTATAAATAATTTTTCAATTAAATGTTTTAATTGTTCATCTTTTAAATATAAAAGCTCTTTCATCACAGGTAAGTTATATTGACATATTATATATACATAGATATTTTTCAGTAATAATTTTATATTTCATACATGATACCTTACGATAAAAGATCTGGTAAAATATGGTACAACGGTGAATTAGTTGATTGGTCAAATGTTAAAGTGCATGTTTTAAGCCATGGATTACACTACGCTAGCTGTGTTTTTGAAGGAGAGAGAGTTTATGATGGTTCAATCTTTAAACTAGAGGAACATACTTCAAGATTTTTTCACTCAGCAAGACGAATGGGTTTTGAAATTCCTTACACTGAGGCGGAGATAAATGTTGCTTCAAATACCATAATTAAAAACCAAAAAGTTGAAAATGGTTACGTTAGACCAGTTGCCTGGAGGGGCAGCGAGATGATGGCAATCTCAGCTCAGCAAACAAAAATTCATGTTGCAATAGCAACATGGGAATGGGGGTCATATTTTGACCCAAAATTAAAAGTTGAGGGTATCAGATTAAATATTTCTAATTGGAGAAGACCAGCTCCTAATACAATACCATGGGATACGAAAGCTTCAGGTCTTTATATGATATGTACTCTTTCAAAACATGAAGCAGAAAAAAATGGTTATACAGATTCTTTAATGTTAGATCATGAGGGTAATATTGCTGAAGCTACTGGTGCAAATATTTTTTTTAAAGATCCGAATGGCGAGTTACACACACCGTTACCAGACTCTTTCCTAGATGGAATTACTAGAAGAACAGTAATTGAAATTGCAAAATCAAAAAATATTAAAGTTCATGAAAGAAAAATAAACCCCTCCGAGTTAAAGAATTTTGTTGGATGTTTTTTAACCGGAACTGCAGCAGAGGTAACCCCGGTATCTTGTATCGCTGATAATGAATTTAAAGTTTGTGATTTAATTATTGGTCTTAACGAAAGTTATCAGAAACTTGTTAGAAAGAAAAAAGCAGCTTAATCTTTATTATCTTCCGAGATCGCGTGATCAATACCTTTTCGCATATATTCATATCCCGTAAAAAGAGTTAAAGCAGCCGAAAGCCATAAAAGAATTATTCCAATAGTTTGAGCATTATAATCTTGAAAATTAATAATTTTGTTTCCAGTTTCACCAGAAAGTAAAAGTGCAATAGCAACCATTTGTAATACAGTTTTTAATTTTGCTAGATTTGAAACTGGTAGTTTAATTTTTCCCTTTGCTAAAAATTCCCTTAATCCAGATATCAAAATTTCTCGAGTTAAGATAATTATTGCTGCTATTACCTCGTAATTTCTTATAGTTCCGTCCATTACCAAAAGTATTAAAGCAGTTGCAACGATAATTTTATCTGCAATAGGATCAAGCAATTCTCCAAGTTTAGACTCTTCCCCAAGGAATCTTGCCAGCATTCCATCTAAAAAATCTGTGAAAGATGCAACTATAAATAAAATTAATGCTGTCAAATCTCCGTAAAAACCTGGCAAGTAAAATGCTAACACAAAAAAAGGAACAATTAAAATTCTTCCTATAGTTAAAATATTTGGTATTTTTTTAAGCATAATTTTATTTATTCATGAAAAAAGTTATATATTTTTTTCGCAACTTTTTCTTCAACCCCTTCCACAGATTTAATTTCATCTAGACTTGCAGACTCAACTGCTCTAGCTGATCCAAAATGGTTTAATAAAGCTCTTTTTCTTATTGAACCTATCCCATCAATTTGGTCTAACAGCGATTTACTAATACCCTTCTTCCTTTTTGCTCTATGAGCACTAATTGCAAAACGATGGGACTCATCTCTTATTCTCTGAAGGAAGAATAAAGTAGGATCATTTTTAATGAATTTAAATTCCTTCCCATTATGAAAGAAAGTCTCATTTCCACTATTTCTATATTTACCTTTAGCAATTGCAATTATCGGAATATCATGAAGCCCAAGTTCATTTAGAGTTTCTCTAGCCACTGAATATTGTCCTTTTCCTCCATCTACCATTACTAGATCAGGAAAAGTTAAATAGTTATCTTTTTCTTGTATTGCTCTTTTAAATCTTCTATTTAAAACTTCTTTCATCATTCCATAATCATCTTGTTCATTCTTTTTTAGCTTGATGTTAAATTTTCTATATCTTTTTTTAATAAATCCATCATCACCATAAGCTATCAATGCACCTACACTGTTTGTTCCCTGTATATGACTGTTATCATAAACCTCAATCAGATTAATATTGGTCTCTAGATTAAATTTACTTGCTACAGCTTCAAATAATTCCTTATTATTTTGACTTTCATAAAGCTTTCTATTTAAACTCTCTTTAGCGTTTTTTATTGCTTGGTTAATTACTTTTAATTTTGAACCCTTTTTAGCTATAGATATAGTAACCTGTTTTTTTTTCTTTAAGAGAGAGCGTTTTTTCGATTAAAACTTTTTCTTTTATCTCTTCAGATAATATTATTGAGGAGGGGACACTTTTATTTTCATAAAATTGTGCAACAAAAGAATTAATTATATTGCTTAAATTCTCATCGGGATCATGTTTTGGAAAAAAAGATTGATTACCCCAGTTTTGTTTTGACCTATAAAAAAAAACCTGAATACAAGCTTTGCCTGACTCCTTATAACCTGCGATTACATCAGCCTCTATAAGATTAGCCTCATTAATTCTTTGAGATGATTGAATAATATTCAATGACTTTATTCGTTCTCTTAAAATTACCGCTTTTTCAAAATCTAAATTTTCGCTAGCTTTTTCCATCTGCTCCGAGAGGCTTTTTTGTATTTTCCTTGATTTACCAGAAACAAACTCAATAGCATCATCAACAGTCTTTTTATATTCCTCACTTTCTATGTAACCAACGCATGGGCCAGAGCATCTCTTAATTTGGTATAAAATACATGGTCGTTCTCTATTTTTGAAAACAGTATCATCACAAACTCTAAGATGAAATATTTTTTTGGATCATTTTAATTGTCCAGTTAGCTGATCCAGCAGATGCAAAAGGTCCAAAATAAAAACCTTCAGTAGTTTTTTTTCCTCTGTGTCTTTTTATTTGTGGCCATTTATCTTTGTTGCCAATGAATATAAAAGGAAAAGATTTATCATCTCTTAGTAAAATATTAAATTTTGGTTTATATTTTTTGATTAAATTTGCTTCCAGAAGTAAAGCTTCACTTTCATTAGATGTAGTTGTGATCTCCAATTTTCTAGTTTGTGACAACATTCTTTCGGTTCTAATAATATGGTTTTTTTCAGCTACATAACTTTTAAGCCTATTTGGTAAATTTTTGGCTTTACCAACATAAAGAATTTCTTCTTTTTCATTCAACATCCTATAAACACCAGGAAGTTTTGGGATTAAGGGCAGTTCTTTTTTTATTATTTCTTTTCCAATATCAGAACTTATCATGACTTCTCTTTTTGGTAATTTGAATACCAACAGATGAGCATTCTTTTAAAATCTCTAATTTTTCAATTTTGAGCATTATCTTAGCAATTCTTTTATCTTTAAATAATTCGTCAAAAACAGCCTCTGCAAGAGTTTCTAGAAAGTTATAATGTTTTTTCTTAACCAGTTTTCTTATCAGCTTAACAATAGTTCCATAATTAACTATTGATTTTAAATCTTTATCATTTGACGGTTTTTTATCTTGATAATCTATTTCAAGGCTAAATTTTACTTTTTGAGCATTTTCTCTTTCAAAATCATAATATCCAAGTTTTAAATCCAGTATTAACTCGTTTATAAGGATCTTTTTTTCATAATTGAAAAGAGATTTTCCTTTATCAATTTTTACAATCTTAAAATTATTTTTTTTCATTCCTTACCTAGAACATCTGGTGTTTGCCAGTTTAAACTTTGGCCACTATCAATGGCCAGCACTTGACCTGTAATAGATCTGCTTTTTATAAAAAAGTCAACAGCATTACAAATTTCATTAACATCAACCTGTCTTTTTAAAGGAGTAGCAAGATATTGTTTTTTAAAATGTTTTTCAGACTGTCTTTGATTTTTTATAGTAGGTCCTGGGGCAATACCATTTACCCTTATTTTAGGAGAAAGACTCATAGCACTAGTTTTTGTCAAAGTATAAAGACCAGATTTACTTATAGTGTAAGAAAAGAAATATGGAGTTAATTTAAAAATTCTTTGATCAATAATATTAATAATATTGTTATTATTTCCTCTAATATTTTTGGAAAATTCTTTAGTTAAAAGTGCAGGTGCTTTCAAATTGATTGATATATGTTTTTCCCAACTTTTATTATTAAAATTTGCTAATTTATCATTTTCAAATAATGAAGCATTATTAACAAGACAGTCAAAATATTTTAATTTAGATTTTGCTAATTTGATAATTTTGATAATATCTTTTTCTTTACTTAAATCACCTTTGGCCAAATAAACTTTAGCTCCATAATACTCTAATTTTTTTTTGAGATTTTCTGCTTTAGATTTTGATTTATTAAAATGAAGAACTAACTCTTTATTTGGACCTAAAAGTTTTTTTGCAATTGCTGCACCAATTCTTGTTGCTCCACCTGTGATGATTATTTTGCGTGCTTCCATTTTTTATCTTTTTTTTTTGTAACTTTTGTACCAGGCATACCCATAGTGGATCTTCCTTTGGGATAAAGTTTATTTTTAACATCATACTGTCTTATTTTGGATTTAATGTTATTTCTAGTTCAGTACTCTCTAATTTTCTTATTTCATCTCTGATTTTTGCTGCTTCCTCAAACTCAAGATTAGAGGCTGCTTCTTTCATTTTTTTATCCAAAGCTTTTAAATGTTTTTTTAAATTTCCACCAATGTTTGAACCCTCACTGATTTTTACATAATCTTTCTCATAAACACTTTCTAGAATATCGTTAATTTCTTTTTTTACTGTTTTCGCATCGATCTTATTTTTTTTATTATAAGCTAACTGAATTTTTCTTCTTCTTTCTGTTTCTTGTATAGCTTTTTTGATACTTTTTGTTTCTTTATCAGCATACAAAATTACCTTGCCATCAACATTTCTTGCAGCTCTTCCGATAGTTTGAATCAAGGATGTTTCAGATCTTAGAAATCCTTCTTTGTCTGCATCTAAAATTCCAACTAGAGCACATTCAGGAATATCTAAACCCTCTCTTAATAGATTTATGCCTACAAGCACGTCAAAAACACCCATCCTTAAGTCTCTCATAATTTCTATTCTTTCAAGAGTATCAATATCGGAATGAAGGTATCTAACTTTCACTCCATTTTCATGGAGGTACTCAGTTAAATCCTCTGCCATTTTTTTAGTAAGAGTTGTAACTAGAACTCTATGATTTTTTTCTATTACCTTTTTACATTCATGCATTAAGTCATCTACTTGGTTTTTAGCAGGTCTAATTTCCACTGGTGGATCAATTAATCCGGTTGGCCTTATAACTTGGTCAATAAACTTTCCTTTTGTTTGTTCTAATTCCCAAGGTCCTGGTGTTGCTGAAACAAACACTGTTTGTGTTCGCATTAAATCCCATTCCTCAAATTTTAATGGTCTATTATCCATACAAGATGGAAGTCTAAATCCGTATTCAGCTAACGTACTTTTCCTTGATCTATCACCTTTGTACATGCCATTAAGCTGGGGAACTGTTACATGACATTCATCAACAAAAATTAAAGTATTATCTGGAAAGTATTCAAATAAAGTTGGGGGTGGTTCGCCTGGTTTTCTACCTGACAAAAATCTTGAGTAATTTTCAATTCCAGCACAAGATCCAGTTGCCTCAATCATTTCAAGGTCAAATTTAGTTCTTTCCTCAAGTCTTTGAGCTTCAAGTAATTTATTTTCTGCTTTATGTTTTTTAAGTGTAATTTCTAATTCTTTTCTTATATTTAAAATCGCTTGCTCAATAGTTGGTTTAGGAGTTATGTAATGACTATTTGCATAAACTTTAACTAAACTTAATTCTCTAACTTGGTCACCTGTGAGAGGGTCAAACTCTTCAATTTTCTCCAGTTTATCACCAAACAAATTTAATCGCCAAGCTCTATCTTCTAAATGAGACGGAAAGATTTCTAAATATTCACCACGAGCTCTGAAAGTACCTCTATAAAAATTTTGATCATTTCTTTTGTATTGTAACGCAACTAGAGATTTTATTATTTGTTCTCTATTATAATCGTAGTTTTTCTGGAGTGTAAGAGTCATTTTACTATATGCCTCAACAGAGCCCAAACCATAAATACATGATACACTGGCCACAATTAAAACATCATCTCTTTCCAAAAGTGATCTTGTTGCTGAATGTCTCATCCTATCTATTTGTTCATTAATTGATGCCTCTTTTTCAATGTATGTGTCAGATCTTGGGACATAAGCTTCCGGTGTATAGTAATCATAATAAGACACAAAATACTCAACCGCGTTATCAGGAAAAAATGTCTTCATCTCTCCATAAAGTTGAGCAGCGAGAGTTTTGTTTGGAGCAAGAATCAAGGCTGGCCTATTTGTAGCCTCTATCACTTTTGCCATTGTAAAAGTTTTTCCAGACCCAGTAACACCAAGCAAAACTTGATTAAATTCCTCTTTATTTGCACCGTTTACTAATTTTTTAATTGCCTCTGGTTGATCACCTGCTGGCTTGAAATCAGATTTAATTTTAAATTTTTTACCACCTTCAAGTTTTCCACTGATTTTTGGGTTTTTACTCTGAATATCAGTAATTAAATCTTGATATGTATTTTCCATATATTAAAGAACGTAGTAGAATTAATTTATATTTCAATGAGCATAATATCAGACAGTTTAAAAAGAATTAAGCCATCGCCAACTATCGCAGTTACTCAGAAAGCTAGAGAATTAAGAGCAGCTGGTAAAGATGTAATTGGTTTAGGAGCTGGAGAACCAGATTTTGACACTCCAGAAAATATAAAAAAGGCTGCGATCAAAGCTATAAAAAGAGGGGACACAAAATACACTGCTGTAGATGGCACACCTGAACTTAAAAAAGCTATAATTAAGAAATTTAAAAGAGAAAATAAACTCAACTACTCTTTAGATCAGATCACTGTTGGCACAGGAGGAAAACAAGTTCTTTACAATGCTTTTATGGCAACTCTAAATAAAGGGGACGAAGTAATTATACCAGCACCTTTTTGGGTATCATACCCAGATATGGTTTTGTTAGCTGGAGGAAAACCAAAAATAATCAAATGTACTGAACAGGAGGGGTTTAAACTTACTCCAAAAAAATTAAAAAAAGCAATATCTAAAAAAACTAAATGGATCATTCTTAATTCTCCATCAAATCCAACGGGAGCAGGTTATTCAAAAAAAGAAATTAATGACTTAGCAAAAATTTTAATCAGAAATAAAAAAATTTTTATTCTGAGTGATGACATTTATGAACATGTTAGGTATGACAACTTTAATTTTTTTACAATTGCTCAAATTCCTAAGCTAAAAGATAGGACACTTACAATGAATGGAGTAAGTAAATCATATGCTATGACTGGTTGGAGAATTGGTTATGCTGCTGGTCCGAAGGAAATAATAAAAGCAATTGGAAAAATACAATCACAATCAACTTCAAATCCGTCTTCAATAAGTCAAGCTGCAGCTGTTGAGGCATTAAATGGAAAACAAGGATTTATAAAAACTAGAGCTAAAGCATTTAAAGACAGAAGAAACTTTGTTGTAAAAAGCCTCAATAGTATAAAAGGCATAAGTTGTTTGACCCCAAATGGAGCATTTTACGTATTTCCAAGCTGTAAAGGATTGTTAAATAAAAAAACAAAATTAAAAACCGACACCAATTTTGTTCAAAGATTGCTTGAAAAAGAAAATGTTGCTGTTGTCCAAGGTTCTGCTTTTGGCTTAGATGGCTATTTTAGAATTTCTTATGCTACATCCATGAAGAATTTAAAAAAAGCAATGTCGAGAATTAAATCTTTTTGTGAATCTCTAAACAAATAATTATTTTTGATTTAAAATTTTTTTTGCTGGGATTGTTCTTTTAATCCAATTATTTGGAATAGAATTAATACCTTTTAAAGCCGCAAAATATGCTCCAGTAAAATTTGCTCTTGAACAATTGCAACCACCTGCCTTTATTGTTTTTAAAATAGCATCTTTATAATTTTTTGAATTAATAATTGTATATATTGAGCTGTTAAAAGTTCCTGGATAGCTACAAGCCATACCTAGTTTCTTTATCGTAGTTGTATCAAACTTTGTTTGAAATTTTCTTATTTTTTTAATGTCATTAACGATTCCTTTAAAAAAAGAATTTCTATTGAATTTTTTTGTGAATTCTTTAATTGGGTCCTCAGATCCCTTTAACGCAAAATCTATTAAATAAAATTTTGCCATAGCATATTTAAAACTTATTTTTGAGACTGTTACAATTTTGAAAATTTTTTCTAAACTTTTAAAATCAAAGCCATAGAGAAAATACGGAAGAGTAGCACAAAAACCATCTGACTCATTAACTTTTACACCACCAGAGATCTTCTTTTTTAATTTGATATTTTTTACCGTCTCAATAATATTTTGATGTATCCATGGTCCCCTGACTATACCTCTCCAGTCTTTGACTTTTTTATATTTAGATCTCAGTTTTAAATTTTTCCAATATTTACTTCCAGGGCCAAAGTTTTTAAGGATATTTTTTTTAAAACGTTTCTCTATATTTTCGTGTCCATCTAATAGTGTGTGAAACATCACTTGGCTAATTTCATTGTAACCAGAGACTTTCCCAGTTTTGATATTATAGAAGGGACTTCTATTCTTTTTTAAGAAAGAAAAGTCTTTTTTTCCTTTAATATAAATACTTAATTTTTTTTGATTATATACCCAATGTAATGGTCTGGCTGCTGCATCTGCCACTGTAGCGCCCAAGAAAACATGAAGATTATTTTTCACTTTAATGAGATAAAAACTTTTCAGCCTCAAGTGCTGCCATACATCCCATACCAGCAGCAGTTACCGCTTGCCTAAATGTTTTATCTTTTACGTCCCCAGCTGCATAAACACCTGGTACATTAGTCTCTGTTGAATCTGGTTTTGTTATCAAATAACCCTCATTATCCATACTAAGTTGATCTTTAAATAATTGCGTTGCAGGGTCATGACCAATAGCAATGAAAACACCGTCTAATTTTATTTCATCAATTTTATTTGTTTTCACATTCTTAACTTTAATTCCTTTAACATTTTTTGGATCTTTATTTCCAATTACATCCTCAACAACTGTATCCCAAATGATTTCAATTTTTTTATTTTCCATAAGTTTTTTTTGAAGCATTTTTTCAGCTCTTAAACTATCTCTTCTGTGAATTAATTTTACTTTTGACGCAAATTTTGTAAGAAACATTGCTTCCTCAACAGCCGCATTACCTCCACCTACAACAGCAACTTCCTTATCTTTAAAGAAAAAACCATCACATGTTGCACATGCCGATACACCAAATCCTCTGAACTCTTGTTCAGATTTAATATTTAACCATCTAGCTTGTGCACCTGTGGAAATTATTATGCTATCAGCAGTATATTTTTGACCAGTGTCACCTACAGCCTCAAACGGTGTTGTTTTTAAGTTTACTGAACTTATATGATCTTCAATCATTTCTGTTCCAACTGCTTTTGCTTGTTCTTTCATTTGATCCATAAGCCATGGACCTTGAATAACATCAGCAAATCCAGGAAAGTTTTCAACATCTGTTGTTGTGGTTAATTGGCCTCCAGGCTCCGCCCCATAAACTAAAATTGGATTCAACATTGCTCTCGCGGCATAAACCGCAGCAGTGTATCCAGCAGGACCAGACCCAATTATTAACACTTTTGTGTGTTTAGTTGGATTTTGACTCATATGAAAGCTATATAGTGATAAATGACTAAATTAAAAGGTTTATTATTGACCGAGGGTATGCATGGCATGATTAGCCAAGTTGAGGGGCTTGCGAAAGCTCTTAATCTTGAATTTATACACGAAAAAATTGAACTAAATAATTTTTGGAAAATGATTCCTCCAAAATTAACACCCGTAAAAGATTTTGTTTTCAAAAATAATATATCAGAAAAATTTAATGTAGTAATTTCATGTGGGAGAAAAAGTGTTGTCCCATCCATCTTTTTAAAAAAAAAATTTGGAAGTAAAATTATGAACATTCATATTCAAGATCCAAAAGTATCATTAAATAATTTTGATTTTGTTATTGCGCCAGAGCACGACGGTCTTAAGGGAAAAAATGTTCTTAAAACCAAAGGAGCAATTCATTATCTTACCAAAAAAGAGTTAGAGGAAAATGTTAATTATTTAAAACCTAGAATCAAAAAAGAAAAAGTAATTGTGTTTATCGCTGGTGGTCCAAATAAGTATTATGATTTTAATGATGAAATAATTGAGGAAATTTTTGTTAAAACCAAAAAAAATTTCATAAATCAAGGTTATCAGCTAATTTTTATACCTTCAATGAGAACACCACAAAGAATTATAGATAAAGCTCGAAATTTTTTTGATGATGATCAGATTATAATTCAAGATATTGATAAGAAAGCCTATTTGTCATCACTTAAACTAGCTAATCATATTATTGTAACTTGTGACTCTATTTCTATGATATCTGAGGCAGCTATGTCGGGGAGACCAATATATGTGGCTCAAATGCCAGCTATTAAAAAAAATATTCGTTTCAAAAAATTTTTTGAGCTTTTTAAATCCCTAGAAATAATTAAAAACTTAGGGGACGGAGTAGAAGAATGGAATTATAAAAAACTTAATGAAACTGATAGAATATCGGGATATATAGAGAAACAATTTAAAGATTATGACTTTTCTTAATTCTATATTGAAAAACTCAAAAAAGTATGAATTCCCATTTAATCACTGGGAATATAATAATGCTTTAAGTGAAGAAGCTATTAAAGAAATAGAAGGTGCAGACATTCCCGATGTAAGCAAACATAATCTCAATTATGATGGTACAAGAGCAATTGATGGTGGTGCCGCCGAATTTAGAGAAGGCATAGCTTCAGGCGGTAAGGCTATAAAATTTAGATGTTTTGTTACAAAAGAAAATGCTTCTCAATTTCCGCATTTAGTAAAATTTATTAATGAACTTCAATCTAAAGAAACATGCGAAACGATCTCCAAAATGATTAATAAAGATTTATCCGGCTCATATGTCAGACTTGAAGTTATTTGTGATCGTGAAGGTTTTTGGTTAAAGCCTCATTGTGACATTAAAGAAAAATTAATGTCAGGACTTATTTTTGTAAATAATGCAAATGAATCAGAGGAACTAGGCACTGATTTTTATAATGAAAAATTAGAAAAAGTTAAAACAGTTCCCTACAAACATAATTATGGTTATTTATTTACAAGTGGTCCAAATACATGGCACGGAATGGAAAAGAAAAAAATTGTTAAAGAAAGACGATGTATTCAAGTCAATTATGTTACATTTAAAACTGATTGGAAGGTTGATTAAATATTTTGTAGAGACGTCACCTCTAATTTTTTCGTTTTAAGTGATTTAATACCCTCAATACATGCAAGTGCTGTTGACATATTTGTGCAGTAGGGCACTTTATTTTTAAGTGTTGCTCTTCTTAAAGCAATAGCATCGTTTAATCTATGTTCGGTGTTACCTCCGCCAGTATTAATTACTAAAGCTATTTTTTTGGAGTCAAGAATATCAACGATATGAGGTGAACCACTACTTACCTTATTAATAATCTTACACCTCATGCCATGTTTTTTAATGTATTCAGCTGTTCCTTTTGTAGCGCACAAATGGAATTTTAGTTTCAAGAGTTCTTTTGCAAGCCCTAAACCTTCATCTTTATGAGAATCTTTTAATGATAAAAAAGCTAGTCCATTTGTAGGTAACGAATTAGACGATGCTATCTGGCTTTTTGCGTATGCCATTCCAAAATTTTTGTCAAATCCCATCACCTCTCCAGTTGATTTCATTTCTGGACCTAACAATAAATCACTGTTTGGAAATTTATTAAACGGAAAAACAGCCTCTTTCACGGCAAACATTCCTTTAGATTTATCTTTTAAATTAAATTTTGAAAGTTTTTCACCAGCCATAACTCTCGAGGCTATCTTTGCCAATGGTATCCCTTTAGCTTTTGATACAAATGGAACAGTCCGACTAGCTCTTGGATTTACTTCAATAACAAAAATTTCATCTTTCTTTATTGCAAATTGAACATTCATGAAACCTTTTACTTTCAGAGCCAGGGCTAAATTTTTTGTTTGTTTCTCAATTTCTTTTAGTAAAAAGGGTTTTATGGAAACAGGCGGTAAGCTGCAAGCCGAGTCTCCAGAATGAATTCCTGCTTCCTCTATATGCTGCATGATGCCAGCCACATGTACTTCTTTACCGTCGGATATAGCATCAACATCCACTTCCATTGCATGATCTAAAAATTTATCAATAAGAATTGGATTTTTCTCTGCTGCTTTAAAGGCTTCCTCTACAAAATTTTTTAATTGGCTTTTTTCGTAAACAATTTCCATTGCCCTTCCTCCAAGAACATAAGACGGTCTAACCATTAAAGGCAAACCAATTTTTTCAGATATTTCAATTGCTTGTTTAAAATTTTTTGCAATTCCACTTTCAGCTTGATTTAAATTTAATTTTTCTAAAAGTTTTCTAAATCTATCTCTATCTTCTGCTAGATCTATAGATGAGTATTGAGTTCCCAAAATTGGGAGATTATTATCATGTAAAAATTTTGCTAATTTAATTGGAGTTTGACCACCAAATTGCGTAATAATGCCGACTAAATTACCCTTATCCTTTTCTCTCTTTATAATGTTGAAAACATATTCTTCCTTTAAAGGCTCAAAGTATAATCTATCGCTAGTGTCATAATCTGTTGAGACAGTCTCAGGATTACAATTAACCATAACAGTCTCAAAATCAGCAGCCTTTAAGGCAAAACTGGCTTGACAACAGCAATAATCAAATTCTATTCCTTGTCCTATTCTATTGGGCCCTCCACCTAATATTATAATTTTTTTCTTAACACTCGGGTCAGCTTCACACTCTGAATTTATTGAAAAATTTCTTTGATATGTTGAGTACATGTATGGTGTAAAGGATTTGAATTCTGCAGCACAAGTATCAACTTTTTTAAATACTGGTAAAATTTTAAGTGCGGTCCTTTTTTTTCTCACAATGTCTTCAGATAAATTTGATAGCTCAGAAAGCTTTTTATCTGAAAAGCCTATTGATTTTATTTGGTTAAAATCATCAAAATTTTTAGGTAATCCATTGTTTTTGATCTTAATTTCATTCTCTATTATTTCCTTAATTTGGTTTAAGAACCACGGGTCAATTTTTGATAAATTATAAATTCTTTTAAGCTTGATTTTTTTTCTCATTGCTTCAGCAACAAGTAAGATTTTATTTGGAATATTTTCTTTTAGTTTTTTTTCAATTTGTCTTTTATTTAGATTAAATATTCTGTCTAATCCTGAAAAGCCAGTCTCAAGAGAAACCAATGCTTTTTGAAGAGACTCTTTAAAGTTTCTCCCTATTGCCATTGCTTCCCCAACTGATTTCATTGATGTACCTAAAATTGCTGGAGAAGTTGAAAACTTTTCAAAAGTAAATCTTGGAATTTTGGTTACTACATAATCTATACTTGGTTCAAATGATGCTGGAGTAACTTTAGTAATTTCATTTTTTAATTCATCCAATGTATAGCCGACCGCAAGTTTTGCAGCAACTTTTGCGATTGGAAACCCAGTTGCTTTTGATGCAAGGGCTGATGATCTTGATACTCTAGGGTTCATCTCAATTATTACCATTCGCCCATTTTTAGGATTTATTGCAAATTGAACATTTGAACCACCTGTCTCAACTCCAATTTTTCTCAAACATGCAATAGAAGCATTTCGCATTACTTGATATTCTTTGTCAGTTAATGTCAATGCAGGAGCAACTGTAACCGAGTCTCCTGTATGTATTCCCATTGGATCTACATTTTCTATTGAACAAATAATTATACAATTATCTTTTTTATCTCTTACAACCTCCATTTCAAATTCTTTCCAACCCTCTAAGCATTCCTCCACAAGCACTTGGCTCACCGGAGACTCGTGTAAACCATTTTTAACAATTTTTAGGTAATCCTTTTTATTTTTTGCTATCCCTCCTCCTAAACCTCCAAGCGTAAAAGCTGGTCTAATTATCGCTGGCAAACCAATTTTATTCAAAACTTTTGATGCTTGATTTACATTGTTTACGATTTCAGATTTTGGAAGATCCAAACCAATATCAATCATGTTTTTTCTAAATTTCTTTCTATCTTCCGCATTGGAAATGGCTTTTGAATTTGCGCCTATTAATTCAATTTTATATTTTTTTAGAATTCCTTTTTTCTCCGCATCCATTGCAAGGTTAAGAGCAGTTTGGCCACCCATGGTTGGAAGAATTGCATCTGGTTTTTCTTTTTTGAGAATTTTTTCTAAAACTTCCAAAGTAATAGGCTCAATATAAGTTTTATCAGCAACATCTGGATCTGTCATAATTGTTGCTGGATTTGAATTAATTAAAACAACCTTATAGCCCTCATCTTTTAATGCCTTACAAGCCTGGGTGCCTGAATAATCAAATTCACAAGCTTGGCCAATGATAATTGGTCCAGCACCTACAACTAAAATTTTTTTAAGATCTTTTCTTTTTGGCATTTTTTTTCATATTGTTAATAAATTCTTGGAATAAATAGACACTATCTTGTGGTCCCGGGTTCGACTCTGGGTGATATTGAACTGAGAATACAGGATTATTCTTTAATCTTATTCCCTCTATACTATTATCGAACAAAGATTTATGGGTAATTTGAATATTTTTTGGTAAATTTTCTCTTACAACTTCAAAGCCATGATTTTGGCTAGTAATTTCCACATTGTCTTTAATCAAATTTTTTACAGGATGATTTGCTCCTCGGTGACCTAATTTCATTTTTTTTGTTTTACCACCTAATGCAAGTGCGAGTATCTGATGGCCAAGGCAGATACCAAATAATGGCATTTTCTTTTTTATAAGATTTTGAATAATTTTGATTGCATATTTTCCTGTCGCAGCTGGATCTCCAGGTCCATTAGATAAGAAAACACCATTAGGTTTAAGAGATAAAATTTTTTCTGCTGATGTTTTACAAGAAACCACAGTCACTTTACATTTAAAATCAGAAAAATATCTCAAAATATTTTTTTTTATTCCATAATCTATGGCAACTACATGAAATGAATTTTGATTGTTTTTTCTATAACCATACTCTTTTTTCCAAGTCTTAAGTCCTTTCCAAATATAATTTTTTTGTGTAGTAACTTTTTCTGCTAGATCTAAATTTTTTAGCCCACTCCATTTAATTGTAGAATTAGTAAGTTTGTTAATATGAAATTTATTTTTTTTTGAGTGAGCAATAGTCCCTTTTGGAGCACCTTTATCCCTAATAAAATTCGTTAAACTTCTTGTATCAAGTCCAGTAATTCCAACTATTTTATTTTTTTTTAACCAGGCATCTAAATGTTGAAAAGATCTATAGTTTGATGGCGATGTTATCTCAGAATTAAAAATAACCCCTTTAGTCCATATCTTATCAGACTCGAAATCCTCTTGGTTTGTCCCTACATTTCCAATGTGAGGAAAGGTAAAATTTATTATTTGCCCAGCATAAGATGGATCTGATATTATTTCTTGGTATCCTGTTAATGAGGTGTTAAAGCAAACTTCACCAGTAGCCTCTCCCTGGTGTCCAATCCCGATACCTCTGAAAATTTTTTTATTTTCTAAAACTAAAATACCAGTGTTTTTTTGAGAATTTTTTAAGTGAGCTTTTTTTACTTTTTTGATCAATTACAACTCATAAGTTAAAGGTTAATACAATAATTGATTTATTATCGCAACAGAGATGTATTATAAAATTGTAAAAAAACAATTTTTCTTTTGAAGAATTTTTTCTTTAAAGTAGATTAAAAATTATGTCGTTAAAAGAAACAATTGAAACAGAATATAAAAATGCCTTAAAATCTAAAGATAAGATTAGAATCTCAACTTATAGGTTAATTTTATCATCAATTAAGGATCTCGATATTTCAAATAGGTCTGGCCCTAATAAAAAAGAAACAGATGATGAAGATATAAAAAAATTATTAAAAAAGATGATGAAGCAAAGAACCGAATCAATCGATATTTATAAAAAAAATAATCGCTCTGATCTTCTAGAAATTGAGCAAAACGAATTTAATATTCTATCAAGTTTTTTACCTAAGCAGCTGAATGCTGAAGATACCAAAAAGATATGTGAGGAAACTATTTCTAAATTAGGTGCAAGCTCTATTAAAGACATGGGAAAAGTAATGGGTGAATTAAAAAAAAAGCATGCTGATGAAATTGATTTTTCAAAAGCTGGAGCCATGTTAAAACAATTATTAAATAAATAATGAAATACCCAAAAGAATATCTAGATGAAATTAAAACTCGTCTTAAAGTTTCTAGTGTTGTTTCAAAAGTTGTAGCTTTAAAAAAAAGAGGAAAGGAGTTTGTTGGACTATCACCTTTTAAAAATGAGAAAACCCCTTCCTTTACAGTTAATGATGAAAAAGAATTTTATCATTGTTTCGCAACTTCAGAGCACGGAAATATTTTTGATTTTGTTATGAAAACTCAAAACTTAAGGTTTGGAGAAGCAGTAAAATATCTTGCTAATATTGCAGGAATGCAACCATATCTATTTACGAAACAAGATGAAGAGAGAGAAAAAAATTGGAAAGAGTATTTATCAATTTATAGCAAATATGTTGATTATTATCATGATCAGCTATTAAAAAATGAAAAACTCTCAAACGCCAGAGATTATTTAAAGAATAGATCATTAGGTAAAAATGAAGTTAAAAGATTTAAAATTGGTTTTGTTGAAAAAAATCCAATTTTTTTTGATGAACTTAAAAAAGAATTTGGTGAAAAAACTTTATTAGAAAGTGGTTTATTTTATTTTGATGAAAAGAAAAAAAAATGTGTAGAGAGATTCAAAGGAAGATTGATATTTCCGATAAACAATATTTCAGGACAGCCAATCGCTTTGGGTGGTAGAATAATTGAAAATTTAGATTATTTAGCAAAATATATTAATTCACCAGAGACTAACTTTTTTAAAAAGGGTTCAAATCTTTATAATTTAGACCTAGCAAGAAAATTATCTAATAAGTTAGATCATATTTTTTTAGTTGAAGGTTATATGGATGTAGTTGGTTTAAGTAAAAATGGAGTTGAAAATGTTGTTGCAAATCTTGGCACTTCTTTAACTGATAAACAAATTTTAACATTAAATCAATTCTTTGATGACATTATAATTTGTTTCGACGGTGATGAAAGTGGCTACAAAGCTGCTCTAAGAGCAGCAGAAAATTCTATTAAAGAATTAAAACCTGAAAAACAAATATCTTTTTTGTTTTTACCAGATAAAGAGGACCCCGATAGTTTTGTAAATAAAAATGGTAAAAACTATTTTTTAGATTTTACAAAACAGAACAAGTTACCAATTCATCAATTTATTTTCAGCCATTATAAAAAACAAACTGAGAATAATCCTTCTTCTATGGCAATATTTGAAAAAAAACTAAGATCCATAGCAAATACAATTAAAGATAATTTTATTAAAAAATATGTTCTTGAATTTTTTTTAGAGAAAATTGCAGAATTAACGCCTCATTCCAATCAAAATAAGAATAAGTTTTCTATTAAGAAAACAAGATCACTTGAATCAACAAAAAAATTTTATAATGAAAGTAAGGGAATTACTGCTGTTGAGTTAAAAGAGTTTTCATTATTATATTTGCTCTTAAATAACTTATCTCTTTTTCAGTCAAATATTCATTTAGTAGAAAATATCAAATTATTCACAGAAATTAATAAGCAAATATTCAGTTCGGCAATAAATAAATTAAAATCAAATGAAACTATTAATATTGAAAAACTTAATATTGATAAACAATTGTTGGATAAGATAAATAAGTTTGCGCCAATTAAATATATTCTAAAAAATAAACCTAAAAATGACAATCAAGTGATAGAGCTACTGAATGATATTTCAAAAGATTTATTTAATCATGATTTGGAATTAAGAATCCAAGAATTAGAATCGAAGTTTTCAGAAGATTTAAGTGAATCGACTTTTAATCAGCTAAAAGAGCTTAAAAACGAGAGAAAAATCAACTAATCTGAATAAATTAGCAATGGATTTTTGCTAATTTGATATTATATAAGTCTTTCAAACTTAAATTGCTGTGGAAAGAATTATAACAAAATCATTTGCTAGATTAATGGGTCGAGGGATCCATAGAGGTTTTATAACCCACGAAGAATTAAGCAAATCATTGGGAAAAAGAAATTTATCAGACGAAAATTTATCACAAGCATTTATTCATATTCTAAACGAAAGAATTGTATTAGTTGAAAAAAAATCAGATTTTAAAGTTTTAAGAAAAAAAGAAAATTCCTCAAAAGAAGAAGGTAAAACAATTGAAAAAAGCGATGATCCTATAAGGATGTATTTGAGAGAAATGGGAGGAGTTGAGCTACTTTCAAGAGAGGGCGAAATAGCAATTGCAAAAAGAATAGAAGCAGGAAAAGATGTAATGTTAATAGCATTATCCCAAAGTCCTATAACTGCACAACAGTTTTTTGAATGGGATGAAAAATTACAAAAAGATGAAATTCTTGTAAGAGAGATAATTGATATAGATACTAATTATATGGAAGATGAAAATACCGGTCCAAGTGCTAAACAAAAAAATGCTGGAGAAGATGAAAAAGATGAAAATACTTCTGATGAAAGTGATGACGATTTTAACCCTACGCTTGCAGCAATGGAGTCTGAGATCAAACCAAAAGTTTTAAAAACTGTATATCTACTTACAAAAGAATATCGCAAGTTAATAAAATATCAAAAAGAAAAATTAGATTGTGTGTTGAATTCAAAAACTTTTTCGACTTCTAAGGAAAAAGGTTACGAAAAAATTGTTAATGATATTCTAGAAAATATAAAGTCTTTGCAATTATCACCTTCAGTCTTGGAAGAGCTTGTGCAAAAACATTATGTAGAAAATAAAAAAATCATTTCACTGGAGGGAAATCTTTTAAGATTAGCTATGGATCAAAAAATACCAAGAAATGAATTTATAAAATTTTATATTGGTAATGAAATAAATCCAAATCTAAAAAAATTTTTAGACACAAATACCTTATGGAAACAATTTTTTAGTAAAAATAAAGATGAGTTTAGAAATATAAGAGAGAGACTAATTGAGATAAGCCATAAACTTGGCATTTCCGTGACTGATTTTAAAAAGTTGGTTAGCAGAGTTCAAAAGGGTGAGAAAGAGTCAAGAATTGCAAAAAAAGAAATGGTAGAGGCAAACTTAAGATTGGTCATTTCGATTGCTAAGAAATATACCAATCGTGGTCTTCAATTTCTGGATTTAATTCAGGAAGGTAATATTGGTTTAATGAAAGCAGTTGACAAGTTTGAATACAGAAGAGGTTATAAATTCTCAACCTATGCAACATGGTGGATTAGACAAGCCATAACTAGATCAATTGCAGATCAAGCCAGAACTATTAGAATCCCTGTTCACATGATTGAAACAATTAATAAAATTGTAAGAACACAAAGATTAATTTTAAGCGAGTTTGGAAGAGAGGCCACTCCAGAGGAGTTAGCTAAAAAATTACGAATGCCTTTAGATAAAGTGAGAAAAGTTTTGAAAATTTCAAAGGAACCTGTTTCACTTGAAAAACCAGTAGGTGACGAAGATGATAGTAGTTTAGGAGATTTTATAGAGGATACCAAAGCATTAGCTCCTTTAGAGCAGGCGATTAAATCAAATTTAGGAGAGGCAACTACAAAAATATTGTCTACATTGACGCCAAGAGAGGAAAGAGTTCTAAGGATGAGATTTGGAGTAGGAATGAATACAGATCATACTTTAGAAGAGGTTGGTTTACAGTTTTCAGTTACAAGAGAAAGAATTAGACAAATTGAAGCAAAAGCTCTAAGAAAACTCAAACATCCAAGTAGATCAAAACAATTAAAAAGTTTTCTTGAAAGTTAGTGGGGCCGTTAGCTCAATAGTTAGAGTACTGCATTGACATTGCAGGGGTAGTTGGAGCGTAACCAACACGGCCCACCATTTGTAATTATTTATCTATTTCCTTAAATATTTTTTTTATTTTTAAGTTATCAAAAATATGAAACAAAAAATTCCTATAAAATATTTTCCTAGTTAATCTTCTAAAAAAACTTCTTTTGTTCATAAGTCCATATTTTTTATCAAGCTCATCTTTAATTCCTTTAAAGTATTCATTATGTCTATAATCAATAGCCCATTCATTTTTAGCTTTGTTATTGACTTCTTTGTTTAAAAAACATTTTTTTGAATCAATAGAAAAAACAACAATTGACTCAAAAAATTCAATTAAAAAAATTTTTTTTGAATAGAGATTTAAACTTTTATTTAATAAAGGTGATCTTCCATGGATAATATCAATTATATTTTTTGAGTAATTGATAAATGAGAATTTTGAGGGATTATTGAATTCCTTTTTAAGAAAACTCGTACTTGTGTCTTCAACTACAATTTTTCCTCCATCTTTTATAAATGGCAAGGAATGATGAACAGTACTAATTTGCTGTAAATTTTTGTGGCCACCATCGTCTAAAATTATATCAATTTTTCCCTCTTTTTTATAAAATTTATTCCAGAACTTCTTG
Organism: uncultured Pelagibacteraceae bacterium; assembly: GCA_902596925.1. GTDB lineage: Bacteria > Pseudomonadota > Alphaproteobacteria > Pelagibacterales > Pelagibacteraceae > Pelagibacter. The sequence goes on from CACJVT010000005.1 coordinate 53,251, forward strand.
TCACTTTGACTTCCAATATAGATTTTAAATCCATACTTTTCCAATTTTTTTGCGTTAGGGTTAAGATCGATACCAATTATTTCAGCCTTTTTACCAAAGTAATTCCTCCACATAAATAATGAGCCACCATTTGCGACTCCTATTTCAACAAATTTAATTTTTTTATTTCTGTATTCAGAGAAGATTTTTTCATAAACTTGAAAATAACTACTCCATTTAACTGAATATTTTTTGGAGTTTTCAAATAATTTATAAATTGTAAGTTTTTTTGTATTTTTATTCATATACGTTTAAATTAAACATTTTAAATTCTAAAAATAATTATATTAAAATATCTCAACTTGCGTAGTAAAGGAAAACATTGTAAACATCATTATAAATTTGGGCCTGTAGCTCAGTTGGTTAGAGCAGTACACTCATAATGTATTGGTCCCAGGTTCGAGTCCTGGCGGGCCCACCATTTCATTAGTACTAATTTTGTGAAAATTCCTCTAAGACCTTAAATAAGGCATCAATGTCGTCATTATTTGAACTTAAAACAGAGGCAAATTCCTCTTTTTGAGTTCTTGCTAAACTTAAGCCCTCAATTATTAAATCTCTGATTAAAGGGTTGTCTGGATTTTTAGTATATATTCGCCAATCAATTTTTATCTCAGGTCTTTCATTAGTAGCCTTTAAAATACTATTTACGATAGTGTAATTATCGTTAAGCTTTTCTTTACTTTGGACATCAATTTCCGGATTAGTGTATTCTGCTAATCTACTTGAAAAACTTTTTAAAAAATATCCCTCAAATAATTCAGCATACCTTTTTTTTTCTTGTTCGTTTAAAGATTTTCTTTTTTTTCCAAGTGTATAAAAACCAATACCTCTGATATCTACAGTTTCTTTTGCAATTTCCTTTAATTTCTCAATCTTTTCATTTTTTGAAATATTTTCCCCAAGTAATTTAGATGCCCTATTAACAGTGGATTGTACAAAAATATCAGGTTCTATAGAAAATGAATTGGATGTTATTGAAAAAAAAACAATTAAAAATACTAACAATTTTTTTTTCATCATTATGTAATGAAATTATTGTGTTTCTATTTCTTCCCAATCACTATCATCTTGGGTTTCAATAATTTTTTGACTATTTAAGATTCTTTGTTGCCTATCTTGCAAATAAAGACTTTTTACAGACGCATAAAAATCAAGTGAGTTTTTTTCAAGATTTTCAATTGAGTCGAAATTTTTAGCTCTAAAATCAATTCCACTTGTGACTTTAGATGAATAATAATCTACATCTCTAAAGTATTGAGTATCATTTCTTACAGTTACATTATACCAAGCATCACCACCAAAAAAGTTGGCTAGTGAAGCAACAGTATCTCTGGCAGTGCTAGGCCCTAATACTGGTAGCACCAAATAGCAGCCAGGCCCAACGCCATGCACAGCAAGGCTTTGTCCATAATCCTCTTTTGTGTATTCTTCAAATCCTAGATATGATGCAATATCGAACAAACCTAAAATTCCAATTGTAGTGTTTATTACAAATCTTCCAGAATTTAATCCTGCTAAGGCAAACTCTCCTTGTAAAAGATTATTTGGAATTGTAACTAAATTACTAAGATTATTTAATGAATTACTTACCCCAGTTTTTACTGGTGACGGCATTAATCTGTAAACGCTTGCTACCGGTTTGAATATAACTTTGTCTAAACCTTGATTGAGCGCAAAAGAAGCTTTGTTAAAAGTTTCTGAGCAGTCTTTAATTTCAGATGGTTCATTTTTTTTTAAAATTAACTCACCGTCTGAACCAGCATGCAAATTTGAAACTAACGCAAAGGTTGTAATTATTATAACTATAATTTTCTTAAACATTATTGATCCTATATATTACAATGAGAAACAAAATAAAATAAGAATTAATCAAAATTATAGCTTAAATGTGGCTTAAAATAACAAGTAATTATTCTCCAAACTTTAGTACACCTAAAAGACAAAAAAAAAACATTAAATATATAATCATCCACTACACAGGAATGAAAAATGAGTTATCAGCTTTAAATAGACTGACTGATTTTAAGTCAAAAGTAAGCGCTCATTACTTTATAAAAAAAAATGGAAAAATACTCAATTTAGTTCCAGACCTTTACGAAGCTTGGCATGCAGGAAAATCTAATTGGAAAAATATCAAATCTTTAAATCGTTATTCAATTGGCATTGAAATACAAAATTCTGGCCACGAAAATTTTTATGAGAAATTCTCTGATAAGCAAATGAATTCAGTTAAAAAACTCTTAAGGTTTTTAACGAAAAGATACAGAGTAAATTGTAAGAATATTTTAGGACATTCAGATATTGCTCCTAATCGTAAAAAAGATCCAGGTGAAAAATTCCCCTGGAAAGAACTAGCAAAAGTTAAACTTGCACATTGGCGTCAATTAAATGAAAAAGAACTCATCAAATATAGGCTCAAAAAAATTAATTTTTTAGAGGAGAAAAAATTTTTTATCAATCTTCACAAGATTGGGTATATAAAAGTTCAATCAAAAAGCTCTATTTATAAAAAAAGACTTTTAATTAAAGCTTTTCAGCGAAGATTTCGACAGGGATTAGTCAATGGAATTTCTGACCAGGAATGCCTAATTCTGAGTAAAAATTTGATAAAGTCCTAACTAATTACTGTTGAAAAAATTTAATTTAGTAATAAATTGTAATAGCCAGATAAACGACTTATCGCTTTAAGTAATTAAAGAGGAAAGTCCGGGCTCCGCAAGGATACAGTGCCAGGTAATACCTGGCGGGGGCAACCCTAGGGATAGTGCCACAGAAAATAAACCGCCATAACATGGCAAGGGTGAAAAGGTGTGGTAAGAGCACACCGGTTCTATTGGTAACAATGAACGCTGGAAAACCCCACTGGGAGCAAGACTAAGTAGAGGTGACATTGTTGAAAAACTAAAAGCCATCCTTGGCTAGTCACCTGGGTTAGTCGCTTGAGTTTGGAAGTGATTTCAAACCTAGAGAAATGATAGGTTTAAATGACAGAACCCGGCTTATAGTTTATCTGGCAAACTTTTCTTAATTCTAACCATCAACAATTTATGAAATAAATTATTCAAATTTGCTCATTTAAACTATAAATTGTATGTATTGACACCTAGCTTAAAAACCCATAATATCCCATATATTCCCATATAAAGGGAATAAAGGAATTTATGGTTTATGTTTTTATCAACCTACGAAAACAAATTAGACAAAAAAGGAAGGGTGTCGGTGCCGGCAAGTTTTAGATCTTACTTATCTAATTTAGGTTATAATGGAGTGATTTGTTATCCATCATTTAACAATCAATCAATAGAGGCATGGCCCCAAGATAGAGTCGAAAAAATTTCAAATTCAATAGACACTTTAAATCCATTTGAAGAAAAAAGAGACTTTTTTGCTACATCAATATTATCAGAAAGTATAAATTTACAATTTGACAGCGAAGGAAGAATTTCACTTACACCAAAATTACTAAAACATGCAAAAATTAAAAATAGCATGGTGTTTGTTGGTCAAGGCAAGACTTTTCAGATATGGGAACCAACAATTTTTGAAAAATTTAAGGTCACTGCAAGAAGAAAAGCAAATTTAAATCGTGCGAGTCTTAAATGGGAGAATCAATTAAATAAATAAAAAAGAGGGGGATAACATAATGACAATTAACTTTAAAACTCCAGAGATAAGAGAGTTACAACCAAGACTTTTGGTAATGGGAGTGGGCGGTGCAGGTGGAAATGCAATAAACGAAATGATTGAAAATGGTATGCAAGGCGTTGAATTCATTGCTGTTAATACTGATGCACAAGATCTTAAACATAGTAAAGCAAAATCAAAAATTCAAATTGGTTTAAATCTAACTAAAGGTCTTGGCGCAGGTGCAAAAATTGATATAGGTCAAGCAGCAGCTGATGAGTCGCTAAATGATATCGTTAATGTTTTACAAGGTGCAAATATGGTTTTTATAGCCGCTGGAATGGGTGGTGGAACAGGAACAGGTGCTGCACACGTAATTGCAAGAGCTGCAAAAGAATTAAATATTTTAACTGTCGGCGTAGTGACACTGCCATTTTTATATGAGGGTCCTTCAAGAATGAGAAGAGCTCAAATTGGTCTTGAGGAATTAAGAAAACATGTGGATACAATTATTGTAATTCCCAATCAAAATTTATTCAAAATAGCAAATGAACAAACTACATTTGAGGAGTCCTTCAATCTATCAAATAATGTTTTAATGCATGGGGTTCAAAGTGTAACAGATTTAATGGTAAGACCCGGGATCATTAATTTAGATTTTGCTGATGTTGAAACGGTTATGGCATCTATGGGTAAAGCCATGATGGGAACAGGAGAAGCTGAGGGTGAAGGTAGATCTATGAAAGCCACTGAGATGGCAATCAGTAATCCTTTAATTGATGACTATACTTTAAAAGGTGCAAAAGGATTACTTGTCAATATTACAGGCGGAAAAGATCTTAAGTTATTTGAAGTTGATGAAGTGGTTAACAAAATAAGATCTGAAGTTGAGGCTGATGCAGAGGTAATTATAGGTGCAATAACCGATCCATCTCTTGAAGGAAAAATTAGAGTATCAATTGTTGCAACGGCTTTAGATGGACAACAACCTGAGACAAAATCAGTAATCAATATGGTACATAGGATCCAAAATAGAAATCCTGGATACTCTGATTTTTCAAATTTAGGATCTAATACCTCTTTTAATTTTTCAACTAGCACCCCAATCTCAAGTGGCGCTAATGCTTTAAAATTAGAGAATGAAGTATCAACTGAAAATGTTAGTGAGACTGTCGCGAATGAAAATATTAATCAAATTAATGATCAATATCACGAGGAATTATTAAAAAATCAACAAGCTGAAAGTTTAGTTGAAAACACTAGTAATGATGAGGAAAGTTCTTTTACTCAAGAAGCTTTTAACGATTCAACTAATGAAGATGAGATAAAAAATGATTTAAAAGAGTTTGGAGTAGATAGTGATGCACCAGACTTATTTAGCTCTGAAAACGAGACCTCTTCAACAGAAAGTCTTTTGTCCCAAGAAAATGAAGATGAAGAGGACGACTTAGAGATACCAGCATTTTTAAGAAGACAAAAAAATTAATGGTCTTCGTAAAAATAAATGGAAGCCACCATAGTACAGGATAAAACAAAACATTATCCAGTACTGCTAAAAGAAATTATTAGCATTATTACCCCTCAATATGGTGGCACATTTATTGACTGTACATTTGGTCAAGGTGGTTACACTCGAGAAATTCTTAAGAATAAAGATAACAAAGTAATTGGTTTTGATAGAGATTCTGAAAGTTTAAAAATTGCAAAAGAAATTGAAAAGAAATTTCCGAACCGATTTATCTTTAAGAATTTAAGTTTTAGTAAATTAGGAAATTTAAAACTCAAAAATGAAAACATCAGAGGTGTATTATTTGATTTAGGTTATTCATATACTCAAATTAAAGATCCGAAAAAAGGATTATCATTTAATTCTAGCGGTTCATTAGATATGAGGATGGGTCTAAATAAATTTTCAGCTAAAGAAGCAATAAATAAATTAGATGGAAAAAGCCTTGTTAAAATTTTCAAATCTTTTGGCGATGAAAGAGATGCAAAATTAATCGTTAAAAATATTCTTAAAGATAGATTGGTAAAAGAAATAGATACCCCTCATTTAGTAAAAATTATTGAAAAATCAAAAAAAGGAAATAATAAAAAAATTCATTCCGCAACAAAAGTTTTTCAGGCATTAAGAATTTTTGTTAATAAAGAAATAAGTGAGTTAATTTATGGAATGATCCATGCAGCCAAAGTTTTAAAAAAAGATGGTATTTTGGTTATTGTAACTTTTCATTCTTTAGAGGATAAAATTGTAAAATATTTCTTTAGAAGTCTCTCAGAACACAAAAGTGTATCTAGATACCAACCTGAGGAAATACATGAAGAAATCTTATTTAACTTACTTCAAAAAAAGCCAATAGTGCCATCAAGTCTAGAACTAAAAGAAAACCCTCCCTCTAGGTCTGCAAAATTAAGGTGCTTAATTAAAAAGGAAAATTTTTATGACTTTAAAACTGATATTTTAGACAAATTTAAAGATTTAATTGAAATTGAAAATCTTGGACTTAACTTATGAAAAAAATTCTAACTATTAGTTTAATTTTTTCACTTATTGTAATCACCTCTTTTATAAAAAATTCTACAAAGAAAATTGATGAGGAATTATTTAGTTTAAAAGAGAATATATCAGAGTTAAATTTAGAATTAAATAATGTGAAACTTGAATTTGATTATTTAAGCTCTCCAGAAAAGCTGATTAGCTATCAAAATCTTTATTTTGAAAATAAATTAACGCAAAAGAGTATAAATGAAATTGAAATTATTGACTTAACAAAGGAAAAAATTCTTACAAACAATGTCAAAATTATAGATAGCGAAAAATAATGATATGAAGTTTATTCTCCAAGAAAACAAAGAGGAATTTGAATTTAAAAGTGACAAAAAAAATTTTGATATTAGATTTAATAGAATTGCATTTATTTTTTTTATTTTTTTCCTTATTTCTATAATTTATTGTATTCATCTTACTCATCTGGGATCTAGAGATTTAAATTCCAATGTTTCAAAGAATTATGGCTCTTTTAATAAAATTCAGAGAGCAAATATTTTAGACCGAAACAATCATTTTTTAGCAAAAACTGTTAATTCAATTGATATTGGAATAAATCCAGTTGAAGCGATAGATAAAAAAAAATTACTACTTAATCTAAAATATATCTTTCCTGATAAAGATTTTGAATTAATTAATTCAAAACTTTCAAAAGATAAATTTTTTTGGTTTGAAAAAAAAATTTCAGATGAGAATTATGAGAAAATTATGATGTTAGGTGATAAATCAATTAAACCACATGAAAATCTTATAAGAGTTTATCCACAAAAAAATTTATTTAGTCATATAATAGGACAGATAGATGATGATAACTTGGGGATTTCTGGATTAGAGAAATCGTTAGATGTAGATTTAAAAAAAAACGATAAATCTATTCAACTTACTGTCGATAAAGATATTCAGTTCCTGATAAGAGAAGAGTTAATAAGGTTTAATAAAATATTTAAAACTAAAGGTAGTGCCTCAATTTTAATGGATATTGATAATGGTGAGATATTATCAATTATTTCGCTGCCTGATTTTGACCCTAATCAAAGAGAAAATATTACAGATTTGAATTATATTAATAGAGCAACTAAAGGTGTTTATGAATTAGGTTCTGTTTTTAAAACTTTTACCTTGGCAGCAGCCTTAAATGAAAAGATAATAGAGCCAAATACTGAATTTAAAAATTTAGAAAAAAATATTACTTGTGGAAAAAATAAAATAAGTGAATATGACAAAAAAATTCCCTCGAACTTAACTGCTGAAGAAATATTAATCCGCTCAGGCAACATAGGTTCGGTAAGAATCGGCCAAGCAATTGGGATTGAAAAATATAAAAAATTTTTAAATGATCTTGACTTAATTAACTCAATACAATTTGACATAGAGGAAATGGGTAAACCAATACCCTTTAATTGGGGAAAGTGTAAGCTTGCAACAACTTCATATGGACATGGAATAACTACTACAATTTTACAATTGACTAGCGCTTACTCTACTATTGCTAACGGTGGTTTTAGGATCAATCCAACTCTTATAAAAAAAGAAAAATATATTAAAGGAGAAAGAATTTTAGAGGAAAATGTTTCATCAAATCTTGTTTCAATATTAAGAAAAATTGTAACTACAAAAGAAGGTACAGCAACTCTAGCTAATGTAGAAGGTTATGAGGTTGCAGGAAAAACTGGTACCGCAGAAAAAATACTAGAGGGTGGATACTCTCGGAAAAAGATTAATACTTTTGCTTCAGTATTTCCAGCCTCAAATCCTAAGTACAGCTTAGTTGTGATGTTGGATGAGCCTAAAACAAATAGTGAGTACGTTTATAATTATAGAGATGGATCAGGAATAAAATACAAAGGAACTCCTTTTAATACTGCAGGTTGGACTTCAGTTGAAGTTGTTGGTCAAATTATAGAAAAGATTGGGCCTATTTTAGCCACAAAATACGCGCAAATTAATTAACAATGTTATTAGGCAATTATTTTACCAATATAGATAATAGTAAAAAAAAAATTTTTTTCTCAGGGATTTCATTCAATTCAAAAAATATTAAAAAAGATAATATTTTTTTTGCTATAAAAGGGAATAATTTTGATGGAAATAAATTTATTTCTATTGCAATAAAAAAAGGCTCTAAAATTATTATAAGCGAGAAACGAATTACAAATCTTCAAAAAGATATTTTATTCATTCATACTAAGAATATAAGAAAACTTTTAGCAGAAGTCGCTTTTAAAATTTATAAGAATAAACCAAATAATTTAATTGCTGTAACTGGAACAAATGGAAAATCATCTGTTTCAGATTTTTATTTTCAATTGTTAAAACTTAATAAAATAAAAGTCGCCTCAATCGGAACATTAGGTGTAAAATCGAAAAATATAAGACGAAATTTACAAAATACTACGATAGACCCAATTCGAATGGGACAAATATTATCTAAATTAAAATCTCTAAAAATTAACAATGTAATTATGGAAGCATCCAGCCATGGTCTAACTCAACATAGGTTGGATGGTCTAAAGTTTTCATCTGGTATTTTCACAAATTTATCTCAAGATCACCTAGATTATCATAAAAATTTTAAAGAATATTTTAAAGCAAAACAGTACCTCTTTGAAAATTTGATAGGAAAGAAAGGAAATGTAATAACAGATGAAACATTACCAGAATTTAAAAGAATAAAAAAAATCGCAATTTCTAGAAAATTGAAATTGCAGGTTTTAAATAATAGCAAAAATCAATTTCAAATTTTATCTCATAGTTATAGAGGTGAGAAACAAATATTAAAAATTAGATACTATAATCTAACAAGAGAAATAAATTTAAATCTTATTGGAAAAATACAATTAAAAAATATTTTAATGGCGATTATTGCAGCAAAAAATAGTAATATAGGTTTAATCAAGATTCTAAATGTTTTATCACAACTTAAGCCAATAGATGGAAGACTTGAAAAAATAGGTAAAATCAAAAATAGGTCTAAAGTAATACTTGATTATGCACACACACCAGATGCACTTAGAATATGTCTTTCAAATCTTAAAGAGCAATTTCCGAATAAAAAAATAATTTTACTCTTTGGTTGTGGTGGAAATAGAGATCAAAATAAAAGATTTAAAATGGGAAAGATTGCATGTGATTATTCTAACGAAATTTATTTAACAGATGATAATCCTAGATTTGAAGATCCAAGAAAAATAAGAGATGATATTAAAAAGGGTATTCAAGACACTTCGATAAAAGAAATTCCTGATAGAAAAAAAGCTATTTCTGAGGCCATCAAAAATTTAAATACAGGTGATATTTTGTTGGTTGCTGGAAAAGGTCATGAGAAAACTCAAGATTTTGGTAAAAAGAAAATTTATTTTTCAGACAAAAAAATTATTTTAGATTGTATTAAACTTAAGAATACAAACTTATCAAAAAACTTTAAGATAAATATTATTAAAGAATTATCGAAAATCAAAAATAAAATTCCTTTAGTAAAAGCAGATAAAGCAAGAATTAATTCCAAAGAGGTAAATAAGAATGATATCTTTTTTGCTATTAAAGGAAAAAAAAATGATGGAAATAAATATATTGGAGAGGCTTTTAAAAAAAAAGCATCCTTAGTTGTAGTAAATAAAGTTCAAAATAAATTTAATAGCAAACGTCAAATAAAAGTAAGAAATACACTAAAATTTATGACTGAAATTTCAAAAATATTTAGACAAAATATCGATACAAATATCATAGCTATTACAGGAAGTTGTGGAAAAACTACTCTCAAAGAATTATTAGGCAATGTGTTAGGAAAGATTTCTAGTGTTAGTATTTCTCCAAAATCATATAACAATAAATTTGGAGTTCCATTAAGTTTACTAAATTTAAAACATAGTGATGAATTTGGAGTTTTAGAGGTTGGTATGGATAAAAAAGGGGAAATAGATAATTTAACAAATATTATAAAACCGAATGTTGGCTTGATAACTAACATAAATTATGCACATGCAAAAAATTTCAAAAATATCAAACAAATTGCTTTAGCTAAAGCAGAGATAATTAAAAATATATTACCCAATGGTTTTGTTGTCTTGAATGCTGATGATAGTTTTTTCAAATTACATAAAAAAATTGCTGAAAATAATAATATTAATGTGATTTCTTTTGGGATCAAAACTAAAAAAGCAAATGTTAAGTTGTCTAATATTAAAAAAGTTAAAAAGACATTTAAAATTAAAGTTAAACTTAATGATAAGTTCAAATATTTTATAATTTCTAATAATTTTCAAAGTAATATTTATAATATTTTAAGCGCTTTAAGTGTAATAAGTATTTACAAAAATGTGCTTAAACTTAATGAAAAAATTTTCTTAGATTTTAGAAGCCCAGCAGGAAGAGGAGATCATTCTACAATAAAGATAGGTAACAAAAAAATAAACTTAATTGATGAAAGTTATAATTCTAATCCTCTATCTTTAAAATCAGCCTTAAAAAATTATGACAATATAAATACAAAAAAATATCGTAAATATCTTTTGCTTGGAGATATGATGGAACTTGGTTCACATTCAAAAAAACTCCACCAATCAATAGTTCCTTTAATAAACGAGACAAATATTGATAAAGTATTTGTTATGGGAAAAATGGTAAGAGAAATATTCAATAATATTGTGAAGGTAAAAAGAGGAAGAATTTTAGAAAATAAATCAGGAATTTTTGAATTAATTAAGAAAGATTTCAATAATAATGATTATTTAATGATTAAAGCCTCAAATGCGACAGGTTTCAACAGTATAGTAAATAACTTAAAGGGTTTAAATTAAATGCTTTATCAATTTTTACTAAATTTTGTTGATAGTTTTAGTTTTTTAAATGTATTTAAATATCTAACATTTAGGACTGGTTTATCTTTTTTTACGTCATTAATTATTGTTTTAATTATCGGAGGAACTTTTATAAAATTTTTTTCAAAACAAAAAATTTTAAATCCTATCCGTAATGATGGTCCAGAAGATCATATAGTTAAGAAAATAGGAACTCCGACTATGGGTGGAGTAATTATTTTGATTGGTTTGTTAATATCAGTACTATTCTGGGCTGATTTATCGAATTTAAATGTTTTATTTTGTTTATATATCGCAATTTCTTTTGGTTTACTTGGGGCATTCGATGATTATAAAAAAATAAAGTACAGTAACTCCTCAGGTATCTCATCAAAGTTAAAATTAACCATTCAAATAATACTAGCAATAATTGGTGTTAGTTTTTATGTTTACTTTAATGACTATCAAGATTTAACTAATCTATACTTTCCTTTTTTTAAAAACCTCATCATTAATCTCGGATGGTTTTTTATACCTTTTTCAATATTTGTAATTATTGGTTCATCGAATGCTGTAAATCTCACTGATGGATTAGATGGGTTAGCAACAGTGCCTGTCATACTTGTTGCAGCTTGTTTTGCATTTATAAGTTATGTTACAGGAAACATTGTATTCTCAAATTATTTGCAAATTCCTTACATAGAGGGAACTGGGGAAGTTTCAATTTTTTGTGGAGCAATCATTGGCTCTTGCTTAGGCTTTTTATGGTTCAACGCACCTCCGGCAAAAATTTTTATGGGAGACACTGGATCTTTGTCTTTGGGTGGCTCTTTAGGAGCAGTTGGTATAATAACAAAACATGAAATAGTTTTAGCAATTACTGGAGGTTTATTTGTTCTTGAAGCAGTTTCAGTGATTGTGCAAGTAATATCATTTAAACTTACTGGTAAAAGAGTTTTTAAAATGGCACCAATCCATCATCACTTTGAGAAGAAAGGTTGGCCTGAATCAACAGTTGTAATTAGATTTTGGATAATTTCTATTATTTTAGCAATGATAGGACTTGCTACATTAAAACTAAGATAATGAGTGATAATTCACAAATTTTCTTTAATAAAAAAATTTTAATTTATGGATTAGGAAAAAGTGGACTTTCGTCATTCAATTTTTTAAGAAATAAAAATGATGTTTATTTATTTGATGATAACCCAAATCTTAAAATAAATAAGTCGATTAAAAAAAAAACTCTCAATTTTAAAAAATTATTAAAAACCAAATTTGATATAATTATATTAAGCCCAGGAATTGATATAAAAAAATGTAAGTTAAAAAATTTACTTAGAAAAAAAAATAAGAATATCTATACAGATCTAGATGTTTTTTACTCATTTTATAAAAATGTCTCATTAACAATAACTGGCACAAACGGAAAGTCCACCACATGCAAACTTCTATATGATATCTTAAAAGATCAAAAAAAAGACGTAAGATTAGCAGGAAATATTGGCACACCAATACTATCTATAAATAAGATCTCAAAAAAAACAATTTTCGTTATTGAGGCTTCATCCTACCAATTAGAATATAGCAAAATTTTTTCATCAAAATTTGCCGCTATCCTTAATATTGCGCCAGATCATTTGGAGAGACATGGTAATTTAAAAAATTATATAGAGGCAAAATTTAAAATTTTTAATAATCGAAAAAGAGGAGCTATTGGATTTGTAAATAAAAATGATCATTTAATTCAAAAAAGAATTAAAACAATAAAGCCTAAATTAAAACTGGTAAATGTAGATACAAAATTGAACAATCTAATTTTGAAAAAAATTAGAAACAAATATTTTTTATCAAGATCAAATCAAGCAAATCTCTCATTTGTTTTAGAAATGATAAAAAAATTTAATGTAAAATCAAATAAATTATTAGAAAGCGTAAATAAATTCAAAGGATTGAATTATAGGCAGAAAATTATTTATAACAAAAATAAATTAATCATCATTAATGATTCTAAATCAACAAGTTATTCTTCTTCAAAAGAATTATTAGAAATGTATAAGAATATTCATTGGTTAATTGGTGGTATTCCAAAAAAAGATGACAAAATATCGTTATCAAAAAAATATTTTAGAAATATTAAGATTTATGTCTTTGGTAAAAACTTTAAAAAATTTTCAAAAGATTTAAAGAAAAATGCGGAACTTAAAAGTTTTAAAAATTTAAATCTTGCAGTATCAGCAATTTTTAAGAATATTCATAAAAAGAAACACTCAAATAATACAATCTTATTTAGTCCAGCCTCTGCATCATTTGATAGTTTTAAAAATTTTGAGGAAAGAGGATCATATTTTAATAAGTTGATAAAAAGATATATTAATGAAAGAAAAATTATTTAGTTATATTTCTTTTTATCAATGGTGGAAAAGTATTGATAAACCTATTCTATCATTGATTTTAATTTTATTTTTGGCGGGTTTATTCTTCTCATTAGTATCAACTTCCCTAATTGCATCTGATAAATTAGATACGAATACTTATTTCTTTTTTTTAAAACATACAGTTTTTGTTTTTTTTGGCTTTTTTTTAATTTTTATTTTATCTTTTATACCTGAAAAAGAAATTTATAGAATTTCACTAATATTTTTCTGTTTATCATTAGTTTTGTTATTCCTGGTTCCTATAATTGGAGTAGAGATTAAGGGTTCCAAGAGATGGATTGATTTGTTGGTATTGCCAAGAATACAACCTATTGAGTTTGTAAAGCCTTTTTTAATAGTGATAATGAGTATGATAATTTGCTCTCAAAAATATACTAATTTTAATTTGAAATACTTCTTATCTTTTTTGTTAACTACACTGATATCGAGTCTTTTGATACTTCAACCAGATATTGGTCAAACTCTTTTAATTGGTTTTAGTTGGTTAGTTTTGATTTTTATTTCTGGTATTAGTATATTTTTTTTGAGCTTAGTTTTTTTTATCTCTCTAGCCACGATAGCATCTATCATTAGTTACCTTCCACAATTTAAATACATAAAAGATAGATTATTTTCTTTTTTTAATCCTGAAATGGGCACTCATAACTTTCAATCAGATAAAGCATTAGAAGCTATAATAAGTGGAGGTTTTTTTGGAAAAGGCATTGGAGAGGGAACATTAAAAAACAGAGTCCCTGAAGCTCATACAGATTACATTATTTCAGTAATTTCGGAAGAGTTTGGAGTAATCTTCATAATGTTAATCTTATTAACCTACCTAGTATTAATATTTTCAGTTCTGAAAAAAGTTTACAAAGAAAATGACAAAAAGATCAAACTAATCCTAACCGGATCCATTAGCTTAATACTCATGCAAGCAATGATTCACATAGGAGTAAATATTAGATTATTCCCAACTACAGGAATGACTTTACCATTTTTAAGTTATGGGGGTTCATCGATTATAAGTATTTCTATAATGTCTGGTATAATTTTGAATTTAACAAAAAGAAAAGTAACTGAATGAAAAATATATTAATTTCAACAGGAGGATCAGGGGGACATGTAGTGCCAGCAAAAATTCTAAGTGAACATTTGCATTCAAATTTTAATGTTTTTATTTCTACTGACTCAAGAGGGCTGAAATATCTAGATGATAAAAAAAATGATATTATTTTGATAAATACTCCTAAATTAAATCTTAATATATTTTTTATATTTAAAATATTTCAAGTAATTTATTTGGTGATTAAAACAGTTTTCTTATTAAAAAAAAATAAGATTAATGTCGTTTTTTCAACAGGAGGATATATGTCATTACCTGTTTGTTTTGGTGCAAAATTATTAGGAATAAAGATATACCTACTTGAACCCAATATTGTTTTAGGTAGAGCAAACAGACTCTTTTTAGGTTTTTGTAAAAAAATTTTTACTTATACAGAAAGCTTAAAAAACTTTCCCGAAAAACTTAAACATAAAATTCAAATAATAACTCCACTAGTTAAAAAAAATTTTTATGAGAAAAGAGAAATTAAAACAGAAAATAAAGCATTCTGTCTTTTGGTTGTCGGTGGCAGTCAAGGAGCAAAGATTTTTGACAATGTGGTAAAAAATGTAATCGTTAATTTGTCAAAAAAAAATAAAATTAAAATCATTCAACAAACTCATAAGAGTAATACTGATCAATTAAGAAGTATTTATGATGAGGCTAAAATTGAAAATACTATTTTTGATTTTGAGGAAAATTTGGCAGATTTGATAAATCAATCAGACCTATGTATTACGCGTGCTGGTGCATCTACTTTGGCAGAATTATCAATCATGAATAAACCGTTCCTAACAATCCCTTTAGTTTCAGCAAAAGATAATCATCAATTTGAAAACGCAAATTTTTATCAAAATTTAGGTTGCTGCTGGATTATGAATCAAAAAGACTTTAATAACGTTAATTTAGAAAAATTTTTAAATCATATAATTATGAATAAGTCCGAATATAATATAAAAAAAAATAACTTAGAAAAACATAATTCCCAAAACTCATGGAATAATATAAATCAAAAAATATTGGAAATTATAAATGAAAATTGAATTAGCTAAAAAAGAGATTATCCATTTTATAGGTATTGGTGGAATAGGTATGAGTGGTCTTGCATTGATTATGAAGGCAAAAGGTTTTCAAATTCAAGGTAGCGATATTAATAAGAACAAAAATATAGAAAAATTAAAAAAACAGGGTGTTAGAATTTTTATTGGTCAAAAAAAACAAAATATAAAAGATGTTACAATTGTAGTGACTTCCTCTGCCATAAAAAAAAGTAATCCAGAATTACTAGAAGCTAAAAGAAAAAAATTACCAGTAATTAAAAGAGGGAAGATGTTAGCAAATCTTGTTTCTTTAATGAAAAATATTGTCGTAGTTGGATCTCACGGCAAAACAACAACGACATCTTTAGTAAGTTCTATTTTTGAAAATACAAAGTTAGATCCTACAATAATCAATGGTGGCATAATAAATTCGATAAAGAGCACTGCAAAATTAGGTAAGAGTGACTGGTCTATATTAGAGGCAGATGAGTCAGATGGAAGTTTTATTCATATTTCTCCAACATACTCAATTATTACAAACATAGATAGAGAACACATGGATTTTTATAAATCAATGAAGGATTTAAAAAATCATTTTCTACACTTTATAAAAAAAGTTCCATCATTTGGAAAAACTTTTATTTGTATTGATGATAAAATTAACAATGAATTAAGTAAAGATATTAAAAATAAAAATTTTTTTACATATGGAGTCAAGTCTAATGCTAATTTTATTATCAAAAATATAATTCAAAACAAACTTTTCTCAAAATTTGATTTATCTATAAATTTACCAAATAAAAAAAGAACAATCTTAAAAAACTTTCAGATCCCATTATTAGGTGTTCATAATATAAGAAACTCTACAGCAGCAATTGCAGTCGCTCTTACTGTAGGAATTCCAGTGTCTAATATTAAAAAAGGTCTGAAAAACTTTAAAGGTGTCCAGCGTAGATTTAATAAGATATTTACATTTAACGGAGTTGATTTTTATGATGATTATGCACATCATCCTACTGAGATAAAATCTGTTTTAGAGGGAGTAAAAAAAGTTTTTGATAAGTGTGAAAAAGTCTGTGTTTTTCAACCACATAGAATATCAAGATTAAAAGATTTAAGAAATGAATTTGCTCACTGTTTCAGAGATGCAGACACAATTATATTATGTCCCATTTTTACAGCGGGAGAAAAAATTAAATTAGGTTTTCATTATAATGATTTTGCAAAAGAAATAATTAAAAATTCAAAAGTAAAACTATTTATGATTAAAAATAATATTGAATTAGCAAAATTTCTCAAACAAAATATTTATGGAAATAAAATCGTCATAGGAATGGGTGCTGGTACAATTTCAAATTGGATGAAAAAATTACCTGAATTAATGTAATGCAGATACATCAACTTAAAGATTTGTTAAAAGACTTTGATAAAAATGTAATTTACGATCAAGATTTAAAAAAAAAAAGTTGGTTTAATATTGGAGGAAAGTCTAAAGTTTTTTATAAGGCAGAAAATTTAAAAGATTTAGTTAAATTTCTCAAATTACTCAATAATAAGGAAAAAATCTTTATCATTGGCGCAGGATCAAACACCTTAATCTCAGATAATATTTTTGATGGAGTCGTAATAAAGCTTAGTAAAAATTTTAATAGAATATCTTTATTAAGAGAGGACGTAATAATTTCTGGAAGTGGTGTTTTAGATAATAGCCTATCTAGTTTTGCTGCTGAAAATAATTTGAGTGGATTTGAGTTTTTATCATGTATTCCAGGATCTATTGGTGGGGGAATTAAGATGAACGCTGGATGTTTTGGAAAGGAATTTAAAGATATTCTTCTTTCAATTCAAGCTATAGATCAAAAAGGGAATTTAATAACAATTCCATCAAAAGAAATAAATTTTGATTATAGAAAAAATGATTTATCTGACGATCTGATTTTTTTAAGTGCTTCTTTCAAAGGAGTTAAAAGCACTTTCAACAAAGTAAATAGTGAAGTAATAAAAATGAAATCTTTAAAAGAAAAAAATCAACCAATGAGAATTAAAACTGGTGGAAGCACTTTTAAAAACCCAATAAATCAAACGAATAAAAAAGTTTGGGAGTTGATAAGAGAATCAGTTTCTATTGATACTAATTTTGGTGATGCACATATCTCTGAGAAACATTCAAATTTTTTTGTAAATAAGGGTAATGCAACGTTCAATGATATGAAAAAATTAATTGATTTTGTCTCTAAAAAAGTTCTAGAAAAAACTGGTGTAAAATTAGATAAAGAAATTAAAATATTAGAATAAATTGAAAAAAAAAATTTTGATAATCTCAGGTGGTATTTCTAAGGAAAGAATTATTAGCTTGGAGACAGGAAGACAGGTCGCTAAAGAATTAAAAAAAAATAATTTTAGAGTAAAAATATGTGAGCCAGACAAAGATTTTATATCTGTAACAAAAAGTTTCAAACCACATTTAATTTTCAATGCTTTACATGGGCAGTTTGGTGAAGATGGATACATACAAACAATCCTTGAGACAATAGGTATACCTTATACACATTCAGGTGTGATTGCCTCTGCTAAGGCAATGGATAAAGAAATTTCAAAAAAAATTTTTATTAAAAATAAAATTTTAACACCTAAATATTTCATTTTTACTTTTAATAAAACTAATAAAGAACTTATAAGTTTAGTAAAAAAAAAGTTGAACTTTCCTGTTGTAATTAAACCAATTAATGAAGGTTCTAGTGTAAATGTTTATATTTGTACCAAGAATAATTTATCAAGAAAGATAAAATTATTAAAAGATTATAAAAAAATATTGATAGAACAATTTATTCCCGGGAGAGAAATACAATCAGCTATAATTGGAAAGAAAAAGCTCGGAGCAATTGAACTTAAGCCAAAAAGAAAATTTTATGATTACCAGGCAAAATACAATTCTAATGCTAAGACAGAGCATATCATTCCAGTAGACCTGCCAAAGAAAAAATATAAAGCTCTTATGGACATTACTTTTAAAGCACATAATTTGATGGGATGTAGAGGAGTTACAAGATCAGATTTTAAATATTTTAAGGGTAAATTTTATCTTTTAGAAATTAATACTCAGCCTGGAATGACAAAACTATCTTTAGTTCCAGAGATATCAGCGTATATTGGAATTAATTTCATAAATCTAATTAAATTAATTTTAAAAGATGCATCTATTAATAAGTAAAAAAATTATAATTTACTTATTACTATTTTGTTTTCTTGTATCAATAAACAATATTTCATTGATGAATTTCAGTTTTCCAAAAATCAATAAGATAGAAATTATTGGTCTAAATCTAAATGAGAGAAATAAAATTGAGAGTATTATAAATGATGCAAATTTTAAAAATATTTTTAATTTAGATAAACAATATTTAAAAGAAAAAATTGATTCAATTAATATTATTGAACATTTTGAAATATTTAAAAATTATCCCTCAACTTTAAAAATATTTGTAAAAGAAACAAAAATACTTGCGCAAACAAAAAAAAACAGTTCCAATTATTTTATTGGATCAAATGGAAAATTAATTTTGAATGATTATTCAAGCTCTAGTTTGCCATTTGTGTTTGGTGATTTAAATGTTGAAGAATTTCTAAAATTAAAGAATGAAGTTGATAAATCAAACTTTGATTTTGAAAAAATAATAAAACTTTATTATTTCAAATCAAAAAGATGGGATATTGAAACATCAGCAGGATATTTGATAAAATTATCGAGAAATGATGTTGAAAAAAATCTAAACTTGTTTGTTCGTTTATCTAATGAAGATAAATTTAAGAATAAATTAGTAATTGATTTCCGTCAAAAAGATCAAATAATATTAAATGGTAAATAATTTAGAAAATAAGATTTTTCTTTTTTTAGGAACTAACAAATTTACGATTGTCGCAATAAATTCTAATAATGAGTTTGTTTATAAAGGAGAAACATTTACAAATAACCAAAACAATCAAATCGAGTTAGATTTTTTAGATAATTTCCTTAATCAAAATATTTTTAAGATAGAAAAAAAACTTAAAGAATTTGTCAAAAATATTTTTTTGATTATTGATCACCAGAATATTTCTCAAATTCGATTATCTATCAAAAATAAATTTGATAATATTATTATCAATTCTAATTCTATACATAAATTAATATTAGAAGCAAAAAGTTGCTGTAACAAAACTCTAGAAGATCTCGATATTCTTCATATGAAGATTGACAAGTTTTATATTGATGGAATTTATTTTAGAACTTTACCAGAAAAAAAAAATTGTAATAATCTTTCTATTGAAGTCAGTTTTATATGCATACCTAACAGGATCCCAAAAACTATTGAAGATATTCTTAAAAAATACCAAATATCTTTGGATAAAATATTGAGCCTAGATTACTTAAATAGTTTTTTAGATGATAAAAATAATAATTTGTATCTAATGGCGCAAAAAATTTTAGATGGTTTTAATGAAAATGAGGTATATATCACAAATAAATACTCAAAAAAATCAGGATTTTTTGAGAGATTTTTTAATTTTTTCGATTAATTTGTATTTTCTTGTAATATTAGTTGTTTTCAAATTTAGACATTTGCAGATTAAAAGTTCTACGTGTCTTTATTAAATCAAAAAACTATTAAAAAATCTGTAAATTTTAGAGGAATAGGTCTTCACTCTGGAAAACCAGTTAACATTTGCGTCAAACCATCAAGTCCAGATACGGGCATTGTATTTAAAAGAATAGACTTAAAAGACAATAATCTAGTTTACCCAAATTTTATGAACGTGAGTAACACAGCTTTAAATACTACTATCAGCAATAGCAGTGGTGTGAAAGTTTCAACTATTGAGCATTTAATGGGGGCTTTGTTTGGAATCGGAATCGATAATGCATTGGTTGAAATTGATAATGAGGAAGTACCAATTTTAGATGGGTCAGCTAAAATTTTTATCGAGGAAATATTAACTGCAGGTTTAGAGTTAAGTAATAAACCTATTAAAATAATTAAAATTAACAGAAAAATTGAATTTAAAAATGATGATAAATTTATTTCGATTGAGCCTTCAAAATTAAGTTTGGACATAGATTTTGAATTAAAATATCAAAATAAGATTATAGGAAATCAAAGAAACAAAAAAAATGTTTATGAAGACGATCTTACAGAAATTTTTGAGTCAAGAACTTTCTGTCTTTATGAGGACATAGAGAAAATAAAAAAAAATGGTCTTGCCAAAGGTGGAAGTTTAGAAAATGCTGTTGTTGTAAAGGGTGAGGAAGTATTAAATTCAGAGGGTTTAAGAAATTCAAAAGAATTCGTTAATCATAAGATACTAGATTGTATTGGTGATCTTTACACATCTGGATACAGAATGATAGCTAGTATAAGATGTTCTCAAGGTGGTCATTATCTTACTAATAACCTATTGAGAAAACTGTTTGAAAATAAAGATAATTTTTCTATTATTGAAATCCAAGAGAGAACACTTCCGCACACATTAATAAATAAAAGTCTTCTAAGATCAATAGCTTAGTTCAATATTCATCTTTATAATTTTTTTTAAGGAATATATAATTTGTAAAATGTCTAAATATAAAAACATATTAATATTAATTCCTTTAATAATTTTAACTGCCTGTAGTTCAGATACTCAAAATATCAAATTAATTAAAGAGAAAAATCAAGAAGAAGAAATGATTTCAAGTTACAAAGCAGGTGTAGAATTATTGGAAATTCGAGACTATTATGCAGCTAGTAAAAAATTTTTAGAAGCAGAAATTTTATTTCCACAATCAAAGTGGGCACCTAAATCTGTATTGATGGCTTCTTATTCTTATTATTTACAAGGTTACTACACATTAGCGATTGAGAATATAAAAAGATACTTAAAAACTTATCCAAAAGATAAAAACAAACCCTATGCTCATTATCTTTTAGCAATGTGTTATTATGAGACTATTGAGGGAGAAAAAAAAGATTTAGCACCTTTAATACTATCTAAAAAAGAATTAAGTTTTATTATAAAAAATTATCCTGATACAGACTTTGCATATGATGCAAGATTCAAAATTGATTTAATTAATGAAACACTTGCAGCAAAGGAAGTTTACTTAGGAAGACACTACATTAAAAAGAAAAAATGGATTCCAGCTTTAAATAGATTTAAAAATGTTTTAAATGAATATGATACTACTCTTCACGTAGAGGAAGCAATCCATAGGTTAGTAGAAATATATTATAAATTAGGTATGGAGCAGGAGTCTCTAAAATATGCTTCATTATTGGGTTATAATTATAATTCAGGAGAATGGTATAAAGAAACTTATAGAATTTTTAATAAAAAATATAAAGTTTCAGTGCCGAAAAATAAAAAACAAAAAAGTAAAATTTTAAATAAAATAAAAAATCTTTTTTGAATATGATTGATGAAAAAATTAGTCAAAAATATCTAGAAAAGATAAAATTATTCAAAAAATATAATAAACATTATTATGACCTTAATAAACCGATAATTGATGACCATGAATTTGATAAACTAAAGTTAGAAATAATTAATCTAGAAAAAAAAAATAAATTTTTAAAACACAAAGACTCACCATCAAATTCAGTTGGTTTCAAACCATCTAAAATCTTTAAAAAAGTAAAGCATAAAACGGCGATGTTATCTCTTGGTAATGCATTTAGTCAGGAGGATCTGCTAAACTTTGAAAAAAAAATCTTAAATTTTCTCAACAATGAACCAGGATTAAATATCGAATATAGTGTTGAGCCTAAAATAGATGGAATATCAGCTTCCCTATTATATAAAGATGGTAAATTTGTAACTGGTTTATCCAGAGGTGATGGAAAAGAGGGAGAAGATATAACAGAAAATTTAAAAACAATAAAAGATATACCTCATAAAATTATAAAAAAAGATTTTCCAGAAGAAATTGATATAAGAGGCGAGGTATTTATTCAAAATAGTGATTTTAAAAATTTAATAAATAAATTTGCAAACCCAAGAAATGCTGCCTCTGGTTCTCTTAGACAAAAAGATTCTAAAGAAACTGAAAAAATTCCATTAAAATTCATTGCTTACACATTTGGTTACGAAAAAGGCTTGGAAGTATCATCTCAAGAAGACTATTTAAAAAAATTAAAAGATTGGGGTTTTAAAACAAATCCTTTAAATAAAAAAATTAAAACGATAGAAGATTTAATGAAAAATTATAATGAAATCGAGAAAAAAAGAGATCAAATAAATTTTGATATTGATGGAATCGTTTATAAAGTCAACAGTTTTGCACTACAAAAAAGATTAGGAAATGTCGCAAATGCTCCAAGGTGGGCTATCGCTCACAAATTTTCTGCTAACAGTAGTATTTCGAAAATAGAGAGCATTGAAATTCAAATTGGTAGAACCGGTGCATTGACACCTGTAGCAAAAATAAAACCAGTAAACATTGGAGGTGTTGTTGTTTCGAATGCAACTTTACATAACGAGGAAGAAATAAATCGAAAAGATATTAGGATTGGAGATACAGTTATAATTGAAAGAGCTGGGGATGTTATACCTCATGTAATTTCTGTTGACTTAAAGTTAAGAGGCAAAGACTCAAAAAAATTTAATTTTCCAAAAAATTGTCCATCTTGTGGATCTAAAACAGTGAAAGATTTTAATTTATCAACAAAAAAAGAAGATGCTGTCAGAAGATGCTCAAGTGAAGGCTATGAATGTGAAAAAATGGCTATAGAAAAAATAAAACATTTTGTTTCGAAGGAGGCATTTAATATTGATGGCTTTGGGAAAAAAATTGTTGAAAATTTTTGGAAATTAAATTTGATAAAACTACCCCAAGATTTATTTAAGCTTGATTATACAAAAATTGAAAGTTTAGAGGGATGGGGCAAACAATCTGTTGCAAATTTAAAATATTCTATTAATCAAAAAAAAACAATTTCTTTTGAAAAATTTATATACGCATTAGGTATCAGACATATAGGCCTAGAAAATGCTAAGATTATATCAAAAAATTTAAAATCATTAAAAAATTTTATTAACTTATCAAAAAAAAAAAATTTTGATAATTTAATTAATATTGATGGGATAGGTCAAACCCAGATTAATTCAATAAAAAATTTTTTTGAAAATAGTACTAATTTATATGTTTTAAAAAATTTGGAAAAATTACTCATTGTAAAAAATGTTGAAAATCAAAGAGCAGATGGAATATTAAATAATAAAACTTTCATGTTCACTGGAAAACTTTTAAATATGAGTCGTTCTGAAGCAAAAGCTTTAATAGAACAAAATTCTGGATCTATAGTTAGCAATGTTACAAAAAAACTTGATTATTTAATAGTTGGAGAAAAACCAACAAACAGAAAAATTGATGCTGCAAAAAATTTAAGAGTAAAAATTTTGGATCAATCTTCTTGGCTAAAAATGCTTAAATAAAACTAGCTAACCATTTTTTCTCTTTTTTATTAAGAAAGGGTGATAATTTGTAATAAACTTCTAGATGATAATTAAAGATGTAATCTTTTTCTTTTTTTGTTAACAGTTCAAAATTGATTAAATCTTTTTCTATTGGCGCTAAAGTAAGATTCTTAAAAATTAAATTATTGCCAACTTTTTTTGCGTATATTAAATTTTCAATTCTTATTCCAAATTTACCTTGCCTGTAATAACCAGGTTCGTTACTTAATATCATACCACTTTGAATTTTAACTGAATTTTGTTTAGAGATAGCTTGTGGACCTTCGTGAACATTTAAGAAAAAGCCGACACCATGACCAGTACCATGGTTATAATCTAGACCTTTTTTCTTTAAAAACTTTCTTGCTTCAATATCTATTAATTTTCCAGTTTTTTTTTTATTAAGATTAGTTTGGACAACAGCTATGTGTCCTTTCAAAACATTCGTGAAAATATTTTGTATTTCTTGATTTTGTTTTGAGAAACAGATAGTTCTTGTAACATCTGTTGTACCAAATTCATATTGTCCACCAGAGTCACATAAAAATATTTCATTTTTTTTTAATAATTTTGTGTTATTTTTATTTGCTCTATAATGCACTATCGCCCCATTTTTTCCACTACCAGCTATAGTATTAAAACTTGGGAATAAATATTTTGGATTTTGTTTCCTAAAGTACTCCAGTTTATTTTGAGCATCTACCTCAGTAATATTTAATTTTTTTTTTTGTTTTAACCAAAAAATAAACTTTGTAAGTGCAACCCCATCAATTAAATGTGCATTAATCATATTGTCAAGCTCAATTTTGTTTTTAATTGATTTTAAAAAATAAGTTGGATCTTCATTTTTAATTATCTTTAACTTTTTTGCTAAGATTTTTTCAAAATATATAGAGCATGTTTTTTTATCTATCAGAATATTTCCACTTTTTAATTTTTTTAAAAAATTTGTTACATCCTTTGGATCAATAATTTCATTTTTTTTTATTTTTCTCTCTTTTAAAATATTTTTCATTTTTTTTTTATTAACAATTAGATAAGTTTCTTTTTTTTTACTTATTAATAAATGACAATTTGGTATTGGACTTGAGGGACTATCATATCCTCTAATATTAAGTAACCACGCTACATTTTCTGGAGCAGAGATAAATATGTAATCCAATCTATTTATTCTTAAAAATTTTATTATTTTATTTATTTTTCTAGAATAATTTTCACCTACAACTTTTTCATCAAGAGAGTAAAAAGGTCTTGATTTTTTATCTTTTATTTTAAAAAAATTATCTATTAGATTTTCATTTATAATTGTTACTCTGTTATTCTTTAAAAAAAAATTTTTAATTTGATCCGATGTAAATAATTTTGGATCTATTCCTAAATTCAATTTTTTTGATAATTTTGTATTTATAATTTTTTTATAATCAATTATTCTAAAATTTTTACTACTCTCAATTTTTGCTTGAATAGTGTATCTACCATCAACAAATAAATAGTTTTTTTTCTTTAAAATAATCGCGTACCCAGCAGAACCTGTAAAATTAGATATGAATTTAAGCCGATCTTTATTTGTATGTTCCGAAAAGAATTCATCATTTTTAGGAATGACGTAACCATCAATATTGTAATTTTTAAATTGTTCTCTTAGTTTTTGAATATTTTTACTTATCATTTAATTCTTTTTTGATATCTAATCCATCCAGGACTTCTTTTGGAGTCATTATCTAGTTCAAGATCCTGATTAAATTCAAATTCATCAAATGTCTCGTTACCCTCATCATAAAAGGAGTTTTTTTCTAAATTTTCCTCTGGAAGTTCATCTATAAATCTTGATGCCATACTATCGATCCAATCACCTTGGTAAAATCTATTCATTGAAAAAGAAATAATCGCTTTTTTTTTTGCTCTGGTAATACCAACATAAGCTAATCTTCTTTCCTCTTCTAAACCATCATGACCCTTTTCTTCAATTGATTTTTGGTGAGGAAATAATCCTTCTTCCCATCCAGGTAAAAAGACAATATCAAACTCTAGGCCCTTAGCTGCGTGCATTGTCATCATATTAATCTTTTCACCTTCCCAATCTTGATCAATTGATGTTGCAAGAGAAACATGATCCAAAAAACTTTCTAAATTATCAAATTCTTTCATTGCACTTAATAATTCTTTTATATTTTCTAAACGATTTTCATTCTCAAGATCTTTTTTATTTTTTAACATCGCAGAATAACCAGACTCATCCAAAATAATTTGTAGTAACTTTACATGACCAAATTTTTTTACCTTTAGATCATTTCTCCATTTCAACACTAAATCTAAGAAAAAGTTTAGGCCTAATTTTGCCTTTGGTTTTATCAAATTTTCGATAATCATTTTTCTTGAAGAGGCTTCTAAACTAATTTTATTTTTTTTCGAATATTCATGTATATTTTTAATAGTGTTTTCTCCAATTGATCTTTTAGGATTATTAACTATTCTTTCAAAAGCTAAATCATCTTGTTCTTGATAAATTAATCTTAAATATGCAACACAATCTTTAATTTCAGCTCTTTCATAAAATTTTATTCCACCTAAAATTCTATAAGGTAAACCAATTTTTAAAAATCTTTCTTCAAATTCTCTGGTTTGAAAAATTGCTCTTACTAAAATTGCAACATTATTAAGTGAAAAATCTTTTTTAATTTTTTCTATTATATCTGACACACCTATCGCTTCATCTTTTCCATTTTTGAAACAATTTAAATTAATTAAATCACCTTCTTCCATTGTTGACTTTAATGTTTTACCAACCCTTTTTTGATTATTTGAAATTAAAGAAGAGGCAGCTTTTAGGATATTTTCTGTAGATCTATAATTTTGCTCGAGTCTAATTACTTTTGTATCGTTATAAATTTTATCAAATTCTAAAAAATTTTTTATCTCCGCACCTCTCCAACTATAAATTGATTGGTCATCATCACCCACACAGCAAATATTTTTATTTTTCTCTGCTAAGAGATTTAGCCATTTGCTTTGTATAAAATTAGTATCTTGATATTCATCCACTAGAATATATTTAAAATTTTTAGAGTAAATTTTTCTTATATCTTCGTTTTTCTCTAAAATTTTGACTGAATGTAAAATTAAATCTCCAAAATCACAGGCATTTAATTCAATTAGTTTTTGTTGGTAGATTTTATAGACTGGTAATATAGTTTTTTCATAAATATCTTTAATATTTATTTTTACCTCATTGGGGTATAGACCTTTATTTTTCCATCTATCTATTATTGCTATTACATATCTTGGAGAGAGCTGTTTAACATCAATATTCTCGGCTTTACAAATATTTTTAATAAGCCTGATTTGATCATCAGTATCGACAATTGTGAAATTAGATTTTAAATTAACTGCAGATGCATGTTTTCTCAGAAGTTTAGCACAAATAGAGTGGAAGGTTCCAAGCCAGGATAGTCCAACTGCTGATGACCCTAGAATTTTACTTACTCTGTTGTGCATTTCTTTCGCAGCTTTATTAGTGAATGTAACTGCAAGGATTTGATTTGGAAAAGCTTTCTTATTTTTTATAATATGAGCTATTCTGCTAGTTAAGACTTTGGTTTTGCCAGAACCAGCACCGGCTACAATCAACAATGGTCCGTCTAAGGATAATACCGCCTCTTTTTGTGCTTCATTAAGATTATTTAAATAATCAGAGTTTACCATTTGAGTAATTTTATTATAAGTTTAAAAAAATTATGTTTAATTTAAATTTATTTAAAAAAAAATTTCGAAAATTATTATTATCAATAAATAAGATTATAGGAAGTTTTTTTGATGAATTGAGTAGGTCAAAATATACAAAAAACAAGCAAGCACCTATTAAAAAAAAATTTATTCATTTAGATCAAAAAATTGAAAGTTTTTTCAATAAATTTAAAGAGTTTAAAAAATTCAATCAGAGCAAGAAAATATTAAATGTTTTTGAGTACAAAAAATCATTAATTTTAGTAATAATTTTCTTATTCTCCTCAACTTACTTTATCTTGCCCTCTTTTTATAACAAAAACCAAATAGAAAAATTATTAAAAAATCAAATATCAGATAAATATGAAATAGATGTAAGCTTTAATGAAACCATTGGTTATAGTTTGTTGCCTAAACCTTTTTTTTATACAAAAAATTTAGGTATAATTCATAAGGAAAAAATTTTAGCTAATTCAGATTATGTAAAATTTTATATTTCGTTATCAAATCTTTTCTCTATAAAAAAAATTAAGATTCAAGATATAGTATTTAAGAATACAGAATTTCAAGTTCATTCAGAAAATATTAATTTTTTCAAAAAAACTCTCAATAACCCAGAAAAAGTAAACAAAGTTTTTTTTAAAAAATCTAAGTTTTTTTATAAAAATAAGGAGGAAGAACTATTGTTTCTATCAAAGATAGACAATTTAAAATTTTTCTATGATGATAAAAATGAGTCACAAAAAGTTAAATCAACTTTTGAAATTTTCAATATTCCATTTAAATTAGATATTTCCAAAAATATCAATAGTGAAAATAAAAATTTAAAATTGTTATCAAAAAAAATTCGATTAAATATTGAAACTTCAATTGAACACAGCAATTCTGAAATTAGTGGTTTTTTTATTTTAGAATTGTTAAGCAAAAATAGTTTATTTAATTACACTATAAAAGAAAATGCTCTTATTTTTTCATCAAAAGATAAAAATATTAATGGAGAATTAAATTTTAAACCATTTTACTTTTCATCTAACTTAAACTTTGATTACATAAACCAAAGAAAAATATTTCAAAGAGAGTCTTTGTTATTAGATTTATTTAATTCTGAATTGTTAAATAACTCAAATTTAAGCGCAATTATAAATATCTTTATAAAAAAGATTGATAAATTTGAGTATTTAGAAGATTACGCCTTTAAATTAGAATTTGATGACGGAAGAATTTTCATTAATGATTTTGATACTAAATGGAATAACTCAGTTTCAATAAATTCAAATGATATTGAATTTATAAACAACGAAGATGGAAAAAGATTGATTGGTGAAATTTTGTTTAATTTTAATGATATAGAAAGATTTTTTAGATATTTTCAGATAAAAAGAAATTATAGAAATGTCTTTGATCAAATTAAAGCTGATATTAATTATGATTTTGAATCAAATAAATTAATTATAAATAATTTAAAAATAGATAACAAATCATACCAGAGTCTTGATGAAATGATAGAGAGTGTTAATAAAGTAGATAAGAATTTATTTAATAAAGTTATATTTAGAAATTTTGTTAAAGAATTTTTTCAAGTTTATGCAGGATAAATCATTTTTTTTGGATCAACAATTTTATCATAATCCTTTTCATTAATTAGTTTTGATCTTATTGCCTCATGTTTCAAAGTAGTTTTATTTTTTAGTGCTGATTTTGCAATTTTTGCACAATTATCATATCCGATATGAGGCGCGAGAGCCGTAATCAACATCAAGGAATTATCTAAATATTCTTTGATTTTAATTTTGTCTGCCTTTAATCCTTTAATACAATAAAGTGAAAAATTTTTAACACTGTCTGCTAATAAATTAATTGACTGAAGGATGTTATGGGCAATTAAAGGTTTGAAAACATTTAATTCAAAATGTCCGTGAGAGCCAGCCATGGTAATTCCGTTATGATTACCAATAACTTTTACACAAACCATTGTGACTGCTTCTGACTGTGTTGGATTTACTTTACCAGGCATAATTGAAGAACCTGGCTCATTAGCTGGTAAGATTAACTCTCCATAACCAGCTCTGGGCCCTGAACCCAGAAATCTTATATCGTTAGCTATTTTCATTAAGCTTACAGCTGTAGTATTTAAAGTTCCAGAAAAATTAACAATTTCATCGTGGGCTGCAAGAGCTGCAAATTTATTTTTTGTTGGTTTGAAGGGTAGTTTTGTAATCTTTTTTATTTCATTGATTACTTTTTTATCAAAGTTTTTTTTACTATTAATGCCGGTGCCAACAGCTGTACCACCCTGTGCTAGACAGTAAATTTCCTTTAAAGCTTCATTTATTCTTTTAATACAATCTTCAATTTGAGATTGATAGCCTGAAAATTCTTGGCCTAAAGAAAGTGGAGTTGCATCTTGCAAATGTGTTCTTCCAACTTTAACAATACTCTTAAAAACAGATGTTTTTTTCTTAAGTTCTTTATTTAATAAGTTAAGAGATGGCAACAATTTATTTTTTGTTTCAATTGCTATTGCAATATGCATTGCAGTAGGGAATACATCATTGGTTGACTGAGATTTATTAACGTGATCATTTGGGTGAACTGGTTTTTTTGAGCCCTTTTTACCACCTAATATTTCTATAGCTCTATTAGATATTACTTCATTTACATTCATGTTAGTCTGTGTGCCTGATCCTGTTTGCCAAACTTTTAATGGAAAGTGATCATCAAGTTTACCTTTAATTACTTCATTTGATGCAGAAATAATTGCTTTTGAAATTTTAGGTAAAATCTGCCTTTCTTTTAAATGCACTATTGCTGCACTTTTTTTTATAATAGCTATAGATTTAATTAAAACAGGTCTAACTAAAAAGTCACCTATATCAAAATATTTTTTTGATCTTTGTGTTGAGGCTCCCCAGTATTTATCATTTGGTACATTAATTGAGCCAATACTGTCGAATTCTTTTCTAAATCTCATTGATAGATTAATATACATATATAATAAAAACAGAATAACTTATAGGAGCAAAATGACTAATTTTGATAAAGTTGGTGTATTTATGAAAACATTTGGCCAAGAGGTTAAAGAAAAACCTTCATTTAGTTCTGATAAAATTAATCAATTAAGAATTAGCTTAATTAAAGAAGAATTAGATGAATTAAAAGAAGCAATGGATAGTAGAGATCTGTTAGAGGTTGCAGATGCTTTAACTGATTTATTATACGTAACTTATGGAGCAGGTCATGCTTTTGGTATTGATTTAGATAAATGCTTTGAAGAAGTTCAAAACTCAAACATGAGTAAATTAGGTGATGATGGTAAGCCAATTTACAATAAATTTGGAAAAGTTATGAAAGGACCAAATTATTTTAAACCCAACTTAATCAAGTATATAAAATAATATTATATTATAAAAATAATATTATATTATAAAAGGGGGCGTTCTGTTGCCAGGTGCCCCAGACCCCGTCTACTTAATTAACAAATTTAATTAAGCAGCAAGTGCGTAACTTTCGTTAGCAATTATAAATTAGCCCTTTACGGAGGAACAATTCCGAACGAAAGAATAGCCTTTAGTCACTCGTCGAATCTAGTTCACCCCCATAAGTTGTAAATGGTGGAGGTGGTGGGTACTGCCCCCACGTCCGCAATGGTTATTACGAAATTCGTTTATCGTCATAGTTGGAAATCCAACTTTAATAATATAAAAGGAAATTCGAGAGATTCAATAACATTCATGAAATTAACTAAAGAACAACAAGAAGATATAAAAAATCAGCAATCACAGAGCAATTCAACAAAAAGAGTTACTTCACCTGAATTAGAAAAAATTCTTTATGAAGCTTTGCCTGCACTTGACCATGGTTTTATAAGAGTTGTTGATTATATGGGAGATGATACTTCAATCGTTCAATCAGCTAGAGTTTCTTATGGCAAAGGTACAAAAAAAGTTTCTACTGATGCAGGATTAATAAAATACCTTATGCGTCATTGGCATAGCACCCCATTCGAGATGTGTGAAATTAAATATCATATTAAACTACCAATTTTTATTGCTCGTCAATGGATTAGACATAGGACTGCGAATGTAAATGAATATTCTGCAAGGTATTCAATTTTAGATAAAGAATTTTACTTACCAACAAAAGAAAATCTTGCAGCTCAATCGACATCTAATAGACAAGGTAGAGGAGATGTTCTCGAAGGAGAGCAAGCAAACGAAGTTTTGGATCTTTTAAAGAACGATGCAGAAAGAACATATGCTAACTATGAAACGATGCTCAACGAAAGATATGATGGTTCTACTATTGATGAAAATAAAAAGGGTTTGGCAAGAGAGCTTGCAAGAATGAACTTAACATTAAATACCTATACTCAATGGTATTGGAAAACAGATTTATTAAATCTTATGAATTTTTTAAGACTAAGAGCAGATCATCATGCACAATACGAGATTAGAGTTTATGCAGATATAATGTTGGATACACTTAAAAAATGGGTTCCAATAACTTATGAGGCTTTTATGGATTATAGAGTTGGGGGAACTGAAGTTTCAGCAAAAGGAAAGATTATTATTCAGAAACTTATAAAAGGTGAAAACATTTCTATGGAAGACTCTGGTTTATCTAAAAGGGAATGGAATGAACTTATGGAAGCTTTTGATCTTAAAGATAAGTTGATTTAATCTTATTTGCAAATTCTATATAAATCTTTGATATTTGGTTATTTGGATCTTCCTCAACAATTGGTTTGCCTTTATCACCTGATGTGCCAACTTCAGGATTAATTGGAATTTCTCCTAAAAATTCTTTATTGAATTCATCAGCAGTTTTTTTCACTCCACCTTCTCCAAAAATATTATATCTCTTATTATCGTCTCCAACAAAGTAAGACATATTATCTACTAAACCTAAAATTTTTACACCAAGTTTATCAAACATTTTTATTCCTCTTTTTACATCCAGCAGAGCTATTTCTTGTGGAGTTGATACTATAATTGCACCATCCATTTTAATTTCTTGAGAAAAAGTAAGTTGAGTATCTCCAGTTCCAGGTGGCATATCAATAATTATAAAATCTAAATTTTTCCAATTAACTTTTTGTGTAAAGGTTCTAATTGCGCTAGTCACCATTGGTCCTCGCCAAATCATAGGTGTTTGTTGATCGGCTAAGAAACCAATAGACATGCATTGAATATTGTATTTATTTATAGGTTCTAATTTTTCTCCATCACTTTTAGGTTTTTCAACAATACCCAACATTTTTGGAATAGACGGACCGTAAATGTCCGCATCCAATAATCCAACTTTACATCCAATGGTTTTAAGAGCTAAAGCCAAGTTTGTTGCAAAAGTGGATTTTCCAACACCTCCTTTTGCACTTGAAATTGCAATTGTAAACTTTGTGCCTTTAATTGGATTTTTCTCAGGCAATTTTCTACTCATTTTAGCTCTCATTGCGTCACTTAATTCTGGTTTTTCCTTTGGCATTATTGGATCTTAACTTGTTTTTCCTCATAAAGACATTATATAGATTGCCATATGTCAGATGATTTTAGACAAAGTGGAGGAAGTCCTTGGGGAACACCACCAGGAGGAAGTGGTGGTGGAAGTGGAAATGGTTCAGGCCGTGGTCCAACTCCCCCAGATATAGATAAAATTATTAGAGAGTTTCAAGAGAAAATTAAGAAATTTTTACCAGGAGGTAGTTCTTCGGGTGGCAAACAAGCAGTTTTAGTTTTAATAATTTTAGGTTTTGTTTGGTTAGCTAGCGGGCTTTATAGAGTTTTACCTGATGAACAGGGTGTAGTTTTAAGATTTGGTAAGTTCGTTAAAACAACTCAACCAGGATTAAATTATCATATACCTTTTCCAGTAGAATCTGTTCTTACTCCGAAAGTTACAAAAGTTAATAGAATCGATATCGGTTTTAGATCTGAGAGAGATAGCGGGTTTACATCTCAAGGAGGAGTAGCAGATGTTCCCCAAGAAAGCTTAATGTTAACTGGAGATGAGAATATTGTTAACATTGATTTCTCAGTGTTCTGGGTAATAAAAGATGCAGGAAACTTTTTATTCAAAATTCAAGACCCTGAAGGAACAGTTAAAGCAGCGGCAGAGACAGCAATGAGAGAGGTGATTGCGAGATCTGATATTCAACCTATTTTAACTGAAGGTAGATCAGTCATAGAGACTGACACGCAAGAAATAATTCAAAAAATTTTAGATGAGTACACTAGTGGTATTCAAATTACACAAGTACAAACACAAAAAGCAGATCCACCTGATCAAGTAATTGATGCCTTTAGAGATGTACAGGCTGCAAGAGCTGATATGGAAAGATCTAAGAACGAGGCCGAAGCCTATGCAAACGATGTTATACCAAGGGCCCGTGGGGAAGCAGAAAAAATTTTACAAGCTGCAGAAGCCTATAAAAAGGAAGTTGTAGCGAAAGCTGAGGGTGAAGCAAGTAGGTTCTTAGCGATTTATAATGAATACAAAAATGCAAAATCTGTAACACAAGAGAGAATGTATTTAGAGACAATGGAAAAGGTATTAGCTGACATTGATAAAGTAATTATAGAAAAAAATGCAGGTTCTGGTGTAGTGCCATATTTACCGTTACCTGAATTACAAAAAAAGAAGGTGACAAATTAATATGAATGTAGGAAAAATTACAGCTGGAATTATTGTTGCTTTAGCAGTAGTTGCATTCTTTTCAATTTTTATTGTTAAAGAAGTTAACCAAGCTATTGTTTTACAATTTGGTGATCCAAAAAGAATAATTTTAAAACCTGGATTAAATTTTAAAATCCCATTTATCCAAAATGTTGTCTTTTTAGATAAAAGAATACTTAATTTAGATACACCACCTGAGGAAGTAATTGCATCTGATCAGAAAAGATTAATAGTTGATGCATTTGCAAGATTTCAAATAATTGATCCTCTTAAGTTTTATATTTCAGTTGGAAATGAAAGAGTGGCAAGATCAAGATTGGCTACAATTATTAATTCAAGAATTAGGAACGTCCTTGGACAACAGGAGCTTCAAACTTTACTTTCAGAAGATAGAACTAAACAAATGGCTTTAATTCAAGAAGGTGTAAATAATGAGGCAGAAAATTTTGGAATAAAAATAGTTGACGTTAGAATTAAAAGAGCAGATCTTCCCCAAGCAAACAGTGATGCAATTTTTAGAAGAATGCAGACTGAAAGGGAGAGAGAGGCAAAAGAATTTAGAGCAAGAGGAGCTGAAATGGCAGTAACAATTACATCGACTGCTGACAAAGAAGTAACTGTAATTTTAGCTGAGGCTCAAAAAAAATCTGAGATTATGAAAGGTGAAGGAGATGGTAAAAGAAATAATATCTTTGCTGCAGCGTTTGGACAAGATCCAGAATTCTTTGCATTTTATAGAGCTATGCAAGCCTATGAAAAAGCTTTAATAGGTGGAGAAACGTCTCTAATTTTATCTCCCGATAGCGAATTCTTTAAATTTTTTGGAAATATAAAACCACAAACAGAGTAAACTTTGATGAAAGAATTGATCATTGCATTTGGTCTATTCTTTTTTATTGAGGGAATTTTATATGCCTTATTTCCATCAAAAATGAAGAATATGTTAAAAAAGCTTGAGTTAATCAAAGATAGTCAATTACGTACTGGTGGATTAATTTTTGCATTAATAGGATTTATAATTATTTATTACGCAAAAAGTTAAATGATGAAAATAAAAGCAATATTTCTCTCTTTAATATTAGTATTAAATTTTTCATCAGTATCTAATTCTCAAAATATTCCTAATTCGTTTGCAGATTTAGCTGAAAAATTAATGCCTTCAGTAGTGAATATTTCAACAACTCAAACAGTAGTGACAAGAAGTAATCCTTTCCCAAATTTTCAATTTCCACCAGGATCACCATTTGGTGATATGTTTAAAGAATTTGGAACACCTCAAGAAAGACAATCTTCGGCATTGGGCTCAGGGTTTATTATTGATGAAGAGGGAATAGTAGTAACTAATAATCACGTAATTGAAGGAGCAGAAGATATTGTTGTTCAAGTCAATGGTGAAAAAAAATTTAAAGCAAAAGTTATTGGTGCTGATCCACTTTCAGATATTGCAGTTTTAAAAATTGAATCAAAAGAAAAATTTTTACCTGTGAGATTTGGTGACTCTGATAAAGCAAGAATAGGTGATTGGGTTATAGCTATTGGAAATCCATTTGGGTTAGGTGGAACAGTTACCTCAGGAATAATTTCTGCAAGAAATCGATCAATTGGATTATCAAGGTATGAAGATTATATTCAAACAGATGCTTCTATTAATTCTGGAAACTCAGGTGGACCTTTATTCGATATGAACGGAGATGTGATTGGAATTAACACTGCCATTCTTGGAAGAAGTGGAAATGTTGGGATAGGTTTTTCAATACCATCCAACAGTGCAAAGATTGTAATTGATCAATTAATTGAATTTGGGGAAACGAAAAGAGGATGGCTTGGAGTAAGAATCCAAGATGTAACAAAAGAAATTGCAGAAGTTGAAAAATTAGATGAACCTAGAGGAGCGCTGGTAGCGAGCGTTGCACCAAATAGTCCATCAGAAAAAGCTGGAGTAAAAAGTGGAGATATTATTTTGGAATTCAATGGTGAAAAAATAAATCAAATGAAAGAGCTTCCTATAATTGTTGCAAGAACTGAAGTAGGAAAAAAAGTAAAAGTTAAAATATGGAGAAATAAAAAAGAAATTATTAAAACGATTACACTTGGAAGATTGGAAACATCAGAAGATTTTAAAATTTCAGAAAAAAAAGATGAATTACCAAAGGAAACTTTAATTGAAAATCTTAAAATAAAAGTAAGAAAACTCTCTGATCAAGATATTAGCACAAGAAATTTACCAAACCAAACTAATGGTCTTGTTATTACAAGTATTGAAAAAGATAGTCCTTTAACTGGCTCGATAGAAGTGAATAGCATCATTCTTGAAGCTCAAAAGAAAAAAATAAGAAATATTGAAGACTTAAATCAAGTACTAAAACAAGTTTTGAATAGTAACCAGAAGACTATTTTACTTGTGATCTATAACAGCCAAAATCAGAAAAGATATATAGGCGTAAAATTAGATTAGTTTATGGATTTAAAATCCAAAATTATTTTAATTTATGGACCTACTGCATCTGGCAAATCTAAATTTGCAATTAAATTAGCAAAGAAAATTTCAGGTCAGATTATAAACGCTGATAGCATGCAAGTTTATAAAGAATTAAAAGTTTTAACAGCAAGACCCTTTAAAAAAGATTATCAAAATATCAAACATCATTTATATGGATTTCAAAATGCTAAAAAAAATTTTTCCACGGGAGACTGGCTTAGATTGGCAAAACAAAAAATTTTGCATTGTAGAAAAATAAAAAAAACACCAATATTAGTAGGAGGTACTGGTCTCTATTTTAAAGCTTTGACAGAGGGCTTAGTAAATATTCCTAAAATTCCTATCAATTTTAGAAATAAAGTAAGAAATTTACATAAAAGGATAGGGCAAAAAAAATTTTTTCAAAAACTATTGCAACTAGATCCTATGATTAAAGATCAAATTAATTCTCTAGATGTGCAAAGATCTTTAAGAGCATATGAAATTAAATCATTTACAAAAAAATCTATGATTAGTTGGTTTAAAAACACAAAGTCAGATTATGACCATAATGATTTTTTTAAAATTTGTATAGATTTTCCAAGGAAAGATTTATTAGACAGAATAAATAAGAGATCCAAAAACATGATAAAACTAGGTGCAATTTTAGAAGTTAAAAAATTTATCAAATTGAGA
Source organism: uncultured Pelagibacteraceae bacterium (assembly GCA_902596925.1). Lineage (GTDB taxonomy): Bacteria > Pseudomonadota > Alphaproteobacteria > Pelagibacterales > Pelagibacteraceae > Pelagibacter. The sequence goes on from CACJVT010000005.1 coordinate 90,841, forward strand.
GTTCCAAAAAATAAAAGCCTTAGTAAAGCAATTGGAATTAGCGAGATTAAGCAATTTATTCAAAGAAAAATCCAAACAGAGCAATTAATCGAGAAAATATCAATAAAGACTAGGCAATATGCTAAAAGACAGAGCACCTGGGCTCGAGGAAATATGAAAGATTGGAATAAAGTTAATCCAGCAGGTTTGGATAAGCTCTTAAAAAAAATTTAGATATTCTCTACTTAGTCTTGACCAATTAGCACAACTTCAGCTAGATTGCTTGAATGTCTAAATTATATACTGGTGCAGAAATTGTTTTTAAATGTCTTGAAGATCAAGAGGTTGAATATATTTTTGGTTATCCAGGTGGTGCAGTTTTGCCAATTTATGATGAACTTAAAAATCATTCATCGATTAAACATATACTTGTAAGACATGAGCAAGGAGCAGGACATGCAGCAGAAGGTTATGCAAGATCATCAGGAAAGCCTGGAGTAGTTTTAGTAACATCCGGACCAGGTGCAACAAATGTTGTTACAGCATTAACTGATGCTTACATGGACTCAGTTCCTTTAGTTTGTATTTCTGGACAAGTTCCTACTCACTTAATAGGCACTGATGCTTTCCAGGAGTGTGATACAACTGGAATTACAAGACCTTGCACGAAACATAATTGGTTAGTTAAAGATATTAAAGAATTACCAAAAGTTATGCACGAGGCTTTTAAAGTAGCAACAACTGGAAGACCAGGACCTGTTCTAATTGATATCCCTAAAGATATCCAATTTGCAAAAACGAATTATACAAAATTCAAAAAAGAAAAAAAATTCAATGGGAAAACACATAATAAGTTTTCTCAAAATGAAATTGATCAATTAATTGAACTAATTTCAAAAGCAAAAAAACCAGTCATTTATACTGGGGGTGGAGTAATTAATTCAGGCCCTCAGGCAAGTGAAACTTTGAAAGAGTTTGTAAGATTAATCGGTTTTCCAATCACATCAACTTTACAAGGATTAGGCGCATTTCCAGGGGATGATAACCAGTTTATTGGAATGTTAGGTATGCATGGAACTTATGAAGCCAATAATGCGATGCATGATTGTGATTTGTTAATTAACATCGGCGCAAGATTCGATGATAGAATAACGGGTAAGATCGATGAGTTTTCTCCAAATTCGAAAAAAGTTCATATTGATATTGATCCATCATCAATCAATAAAATCATAAAAGTAGATCTAGCAATAGTTGGAGATGTTAATGAAGTAATAAAATCAGCAATTAAAAGAATAAATAAAAAACAAAATGGATTAAAAGATTCTAATAAACAAAGAATTTCAAAATGGTGGGAACAAATTCAAAAGTGGAGAACGAAAGACTCGTTAGGATTTGTTAATAGTGATAAAGAGATAAAGCCTCAACATGCTGTAAAAAGATTATATGAGCTAACAAAAAATCAAGATGCATTTATCACAACTGAGGTAGGTCAGCATCAAATGTGGGCTGCCCAACACTATAAGTTTAATAAACCCAATAGATGGATGACATCAGGGGGTCTTGGAACCATGGGATATGGACTTCCAGCTGCAGTAGGTGTTCAAATTGCTCATCCAGATAAACTTGTGATCGACATCGCAGGTGAAGCATCTGTGTTAATGACTATGCAAGAAATGTCTACAGCAGTTCAATATAATCTACCTATTAAGATATTCATCTTGAACAACCAATACATGGGTATGGTTAGACAATGGCAAGAACTTCTGCATGAAAAAAACTATTCAGAAAGTTATTCTGAAGCTTTACCTGATTTTGTTAAATTAGCTGAGGCTTATGGATGTAAAGGTATCAAAGCTGATAATCCTGATGAATTAGATGATAAAATTAAAGAGATGATCGATTATAATGGTCCTGTAATATTTGATTGTCATGTAGATCCTAATGAAAATTGTTTTCCAATGATACCATCTGGAAAGCCTCATAATCAGATGATTTTAGGTCCAAGTGATAAAGAGGAAAATAAGATTACCGGTAAAGGAAAATCATTAGTTTAATGTCATCTCCAAAATCAGCATATAGTATCCCCACTAAAAAAGGAAAATTAGATACTCATATATTTGTTGTTTGGGTTGATAATGAATCTGGTGTATTGGCAAGAGTAGTT
>CACJVT010000006.1 GCA_902596925.1 uncultured Pelagibacteraceae bacterium
ATGGTGATGAAGATTTGTATCCATTAGCTGTTACAGCAATAAGACGAATGGAAAAATTAACTTCTATTAATAAAAAAGTTTCTAGTGAAACTATTAATACAATTAAACAATTAAAAGATCCATCTCAGATTGCAGATAACATTGCTTCACACATCACTGCAACAATTTCAGAGAAACAACAAATTTTTGAGACTATTGATGTAAAGAAAAGATTAAATGCAATCATAAAAATAATGGAAAATGAAACAAGCATTATTGGAGTGGAAAAAAGAATTAGAGGAAGAGTTAAAACCCAAATGGAAAAAACTCAAAGAGAGTACTATTTAAATGAACAATTAAAAGCTATTCAAAAAGAGTTAGGTGAAATAGAAGATGGCAAAGATGAAAATACTAGTTTAAATAAAGCAATCCTTAAATCTAAAATGCCAAAAGATGTTGAAAAAAAATGTCTTCAAGAATTAAAAAAATTAAAAAATATGAGCCCAATGTCAGCAGAAGCCACTGTAGTGAGAAATTACTTAGATTGGATGATAGATCTTCCTTGGCATAAAAAAAGTGATGTAGTCATAGATTTAAAAAAAGCACTTGAAGTTTTGGATAAAGATCATTTTGGTCTAGAAAAAGTTAAAGAGAGAATTATTGAATTTTTAGCAGTCCAAAAAAGAATGGATAAGATTAAAGGCCCTATTTTATGCTTAGTAGGTCCGCCTGGTGTTGGAAAAACATCTTTAGGTAAGTCAATTGCTAAAGCAACAAACAGAGAATTTGTGAGAATGTCAGTAGGTGGAATGAGAGATGAAGCTGAAATTAGAGGTCACAGAAGAACTTATATTGGTTCTTTACCTGGTAAAATTATTCAAATGATGAAAAAAGCTGGAACTAAAAATCCATTAATTCTTTTAGATGAAATAGATAAAGTTGGAAATGATTATAGGGGAGATCCCTCTTCAGCTTTATTAGAGGCTTTAGACCCAGAGCAAAATACGACTTTTAATGATCACTATTTAGAAGTTGATTATGATTTATCTGATGTGATGTTTGTGACTACAGCTAATACATTAAATATTTTACCTCCATTATTAGACAGAATGGAAGTTATTAGATTAGCAGGCTACACAGAAGATGAAAAAATAAATATTGCAAATAAATATCTTCTTCCAAAACAAATAAAAGATAATGGTGTGAAGGAAAAAGAAATGAATTTGAGTGATGATATAATAAAAGAAGTAATTAGAAGTTACACAAAGGAGTCTGGAGTAAGAAATCTTGAGAGAGAAATTTCTAAAATTGCAAGGAAAGTAGTTAAAAAAGTTGTCTCTGGAGAAGAAAAAGAAGTCAATATTAACACAAAAAATCTACCAGACTTTTTAGGAGTTCCTAAATTTAAATCAGGTGAGTTAGAGTCTGAAAATAGAGTAGGTATAGTAACAGGATTAGCTTGGACTGAATATGGTGGAGAGATTTTAAAAATAGAGACAGTAACAATGCCAGGTAAAGGCCGTATGCAAATTACTGGAAAACTTGGTGACGTCATGCAAGAGTCGGTTAAAGCTGCAAAATCATTTGTAAGATCAAAATGCTTAGAATATGGAATTATTCCTCCATTATTTGAGAAAAAAGATTTTCATATTCATGTTCCTGAGGGAGCAACACCAAAAGATGGCCCATCTGCTGGAATAGGAATGGTTACATCAATAGTTTCATCAATTACAAACATTCCAGTAAAAAGAGATGTGGCTATGACAGGTGAAGTAACATTGACTGGCCAAGTATTGCCTATTGGTGGGCTGAAGGAAAAGCTATTAGCAGCTCATAGAGCAGGTATAAAAGAGGTTTTAATTCCAAAAGAAAATGAAAAAGACCTTGTAGACATGCCAAAAAAGATTATCGATGAGATAAAAATTACTCCAGTTGAGTTTGCTGATGAGGTTTTAAAAATTGCCCTAACTAAAGAGCTGAAGAAGACAGAATGGGTTGAGGTTGATATGTCTAAAAAAGATGATAAATCTCAAGCTAGCATTCAATAATTTGAAACTTTTTCTCATTTTGAACTCTTAGATTTTTTTCAATCAAGCTAATTTATTCACTAGATCTATATTCATATTTTAGGTAACCTATTTTAAATAAATAATAACTAAGGGAAATAAATATGAATAAATTAAGTAAAATAATCGTTGTATTGATCTCGTCTTTATTTTTAAGTTTTGCAGCAAACTCAGTTGAAGTAAAATTTGGGCACGTGGGTAAACCAGGTTCTCTATTTTCAGCTTCTGTTGATCATTTTGCTAAACTTGCTAATAAGAGATTAGGTAACAAAGGTAAAGTAACCGTATTTGGTTCTTCGCAACTTGGAAAAGACAAACAAGGAATGCAGAAACTAAAATTAGGTACAGTTAATATGTGGTTACCTTCATCAGTAATGGCTTCTATTCATGATGAGTTTGGTGTTTTTGATATGCCTTTTATTATTAAAGACAGAAAACACATGGCTAAAGTAGAAAAAAATGTTTTACCAGGTATGTTTAAAAACCTTGAAGATAAAACAGGCTACAAAGTTATTGCTGTATGGGAAAATGGTTTTAGACATATAACAAATAATACTAGACCAATTAATACTCCAGGTGATTTAAAAGGAATTAAATTAAGAACTCCTAAATCAAAATGGAGAGTTAAAATGTTCCAATCATATGGTGCAAACCCAACTCCAATGTCTTTTTCTGAAGTATTTACTGCTTTAAAAACAGGTACAATGGATGGACAAGAAAACCCATATGCTCAAATTGCTAGTGCTAAATTTCAAGAAGTCCAAAAATATTTATCAATTACAGGACACGTTTATACTCCTGCTTATGTAACTGTTCATAAGGATCACTGGAGTAAACTACCTGCAGATGTGCAAGATATTTTAGAGAAAGCTGCTCAAGATACACAAAAATTTGTGTACAAAGAAGCTGCTAAACTTGAAAAATCTTTATTAAAAGTAATTAAAGATGCTGGCGTCCAAGTAAACAAAGCGGACAAAGGTGCTTTTATTGCAGCTAGTAAAGGGATTTACGATCAATTTGGATCAGAAGTTCCTACGGGTGGCGCTTTAGTTAAAAAAGTATCATCTTTAGCAAAGTAATATAAGCTAGATTATCTTATCAGGCCCTCATTCAGAGGGCCTGAATATAATATGAAATTACAAAATTTTATTAATTCGTACGAAAAAATATTAAAACTAATACTGTTTATAATGATGGTAGCATTAGCAGTAACGGTTTTACTTGGAGTTACCTTTCGTTTTGCTGGCAGCGCATTAGTTTGGTACGATGAAGTTGCTGCTGTCCAACTTGCATGGATAACATATTATGGTTCTGCATATGCTGCATTAAAAGGTTCTCACATAAGTGTACCAAGTATTTTTAAAGCTTTTCCACTGCCATTAAGAAAAATTTTTTTTGTTGTTTCTAAGCTAGTTGTTTATGGTTTTTTAATATTATTAGCATATTACGGTTATTTAGTTTTAACCTTAATAACAGGTGAAACGCTGGTGACATTAGAATGGGTTCCTCAACCATTTGTTCAATCAGTAATTCCAATTGCATCATGTCTTTTTATTCTATCTGAGACTTTAAGAATTCCAGAAGATTATAAAAATTTAGTTTTACAAAATACGGGCGACGAGCAAACAGGAGATATTTAATGGTAATTCTAACAATGTTTATGGTCTTGTTACTTTTGTTGTCTATAAATGTACCTATTGCGATTGGCCTTGCAGTAACAACTATTATTGCAATGGTTATGAAAACTGGCACAAGTTTCCTAATTGATACTGCGATCGTAATGTTTGATGGATCAATGAAGTTTCCATTGATTGCAATTCCACTTTTTATTTTAGCTGGTTCAATTATGAATAGTGCTGGTATTTCAAGAAGACTAATAGCTTTTGCCTCTGCTCTAGTTGGATTTATTAAAGGTGGGTTGAGTATGATTAATATTGCAACCTCAATGTTTTTTGCTGAAATTTCTGGATCGGCAGTTGCTGATGTCGCTGCACTAGGTTCTATTTTAATTCCTGCAATGAAAAAGAAAGGATACCCAGGCGCATTTGCTGCTGCAGTGACTTCATCTTCAGCATCTTTAGCAATTATTATTCCACCATCAATACCAATGATTGTTTATGCAGTTATGTCTCAAAGTTCAGTTGTACAATTATTTGTTGCTGGAATTATTCCTGGAGTAATAGGTGGATTTTTTCTTATGTTGGCAGCTTATGTTACAGCAAGAAAAAAAAATTTTCCTGTTGAGGAGACATTCAATATACCAAACGTTAAAAAAACAGCAAAAGATGCAGCTTTAGCCTTTTTACTACCAGTAATTATTTTAGGAGGGATTTTTGGAGGCGTTGTAACAGCTACAGAGGGAGCTGGTTTAGCAGTTGTAGCATCTTTGGTGATTGGTTTTATTTATAAAGAGATAGACTTTAAAAGACTATATGAGTCAGCTTGCGAGGGAGCGATACAGACTGCATCAGTAATGTTATTAGTTGCAGCATCTGTTTTATTAGGAGAATTTTTAACCATTGAACAAATTCCTCAAAAGGTTGCTGAGTCAATTATTGAATTTACTAATAATAAATATGCAGTTTTAGGAATTTTAAATATATTTTTATTAATTATAGGTTTCTTTTTACACTCAGTTGCAGCAATAATTTTAACCGTTCCAATAGTTATGCCATTGGTTAATGCAGTTGGTATTGATCCTGTTCATTTTGGAATAATTGTAACTTTAAACCTAGCCATAGGACAACAAACACCTCCTGTAGCAAGTGTATTAGTAACAGCCTGTTCAGTTGCAAAAGCAGATATCTGGGATGTAACAAGATCAAATATATCATTTATATGTGTATTGTTAGTTTTATTACTTTTAGTAACGTATGTACCAGCAATACCAATGACATTAGTAGAGTATTTTTATAGGAGTTAGATGAGCAGTTTAGTTAAGCTAAATAAAATAAATAGTCATTTATCTGAAGTGGTTATTAATAGACCAGAAAAATTAAATGCAATGACTAAACCAATGTGGATAGAACTTGGTAAAATTTTTAAAAAAATTTCAAAAGAAAAAAACCTTAGATGCGTCATCATAAGAGGTGAAGGGGGAAAATCTTTTTCACCTGGAAATGATATTGGGGAATTTAAAAAAGAAAGATCATCATCAAAATTAGCAAAATCTTATGGAAAGTTTTTACATGGAACCTTAGGAGCAATATTTAATTGTCCAGTACCTACAATAGCTATGATTGAGGGAATTTGTGTGGGTGGTGGTTTGGAAATAGCTGCATGTTGTGACATTAGAATCTGTGGGAAAAGTTCAAGGTTCGGTATACCAATAAAAAGACTTGGTTTAACAATGGCTGCAAAAGAACTAGAGGTTCTTTTAAAAGCAACTACCTATTCAACTGCAATGGAAATTTTGTTTGAGGGAAGAGTATTTGACTCTCAGGAGGCTTTAGAAAAAAGATTGGTTAACAGAGTAGTTAACGATGAAGACGTAAAGAAAGAAGCATATAAATCAGCTGAACTTATATGTGAAGGTGCTCCTAAAGTTGCTAGATGGCACAAAGAGTTTGCAAGAAATATTTTAAAGAAAGGTAAAGTAACAGAAAAAATAAATAATCTTGGTTACAAATGTTATGATACCGAGGATTTTAAAATTGGATATCAATCTTTCCTAAATAAAACTAAGCCAAAATTTAAAAATAAATAATAATAAATGGCATCATTAAAAGGTATTCGAGTGTTAGAGATGGCTCAAATAATGGCTGGTCCTACGTGTGGATTACTATTGGCAGATCTAGGGGCTGAAGTTATTAAAATAGAAAAAACTCCAGGAGGTGATGATACTAGAAATTTCCTTCCCCCTGACGTCAATGGAATATCAGCAGCTTACTTAATGATGAATAGAAATAAAAAAGGTATTGCTTTAAATTTGAAAGACAAAAAGGGAATTGAAATTTTTAAGACAATGATAAAAAATTCTGATGTAGTTTTAGAAAATTTTAGAAAAGGAACGTTAGAAAAATTGGGTATTGGTTATGATACAATTTCAAAGATTAATCCTAAAATTATTTTATGTGAAATTTCTGGATATGGTAGAACAGGTCCCTATGCAAATAAAGGAGGATTTGATTTAGTAGCACAAGGCATGAGTGGTTTAATGAGTATTACTGGTGAAGATAAGAATAAACCACCAATGAAAGTAGGAGCGCCACTTACAGATATCACTGCAGGATTACTTGCTGCAAGTGGTATTTTAGCTGCTTTAATTCATAGAGATAAAACTGGTGAAGGTCAAAAAGTTGATACATCTTTGTATGAGGCAGGAATAGTTCATACTTACTGGCAATCTGCAATCGCTGGTGCAACCGGTGTATCTCCTGGCCCTCTTGGATCAGCTCATCCTTTAACTGCACCTTATCAAGCTTTTAAAACAAAAGATAAATGGATTACTATTGGTGCATCAAATCAGAATACATGGCTTATGTTATTAAAGGCAATCAATCGTCAAGATCTTAATGAGGATGAAAAATTTTCAACTAATTCAAGTAGAAAAGAAAATTTAAATGAACTTGTAGAAATACTTAATAATGAATTTATCAAAAAACCTTCTCAAGAATGGTTAAAAATATTTGATGAAAATGGTTTACCATGTGGTCCTATAAATTCGATAACCGACATGTTTAAAGACCCTCAAACTATTGAAAGAGAGATGATTATTGAGGTAAATAATAAAAAAGCTGGTACAAGCAAAGCTGTTGGAATGCCAATCAAATTTTCAAAAAGCAAAACCGAAAAATCCAAAGGTGCACCAGATTTAGGTGAGCACACAAGAGAAATAATGCAAAATTTTGGTTATAAAGATGAAGAGATAGATAATTTTTATAACAAAAAAATAATTCTTTAATTTACAGTTTCGAAAATCTTAAATAGTAATTCAGAAACGTGCTTTCCTTTTTTTTCTGATAAATCAGATATTTGGTGTCTACAGCTTGTACCATTTGCAATTATAAAATCATTTTTGTCACTACTATTAATTGCTGGTATTAAAGATAGATGGGCCATTTTTTTTGAAGTTTCATAAGTTTTACTATCATAGCCAAAAGAACCTGCCATCCCACAACAACTAGAGTCTATCATCTTATTATTTATATTTAGCTCAGATAAAAGATCTTTAAGTCCTTTCATTCTATCTTGAGACTTTTGATGACAATGTCCATGAATTAAAACATTTTGACTAAAACTATTCGATTTAACATTCTTATCTTTTTTAATTTGTTCTAAAATAAACTCCTCTAATAAATAAAATCTGTTTTTTATTTTATCTCTATTTTTTATGCCTTTAAGGGATTGATATTCGTCATTAAAAGTAAGCAAACAGGAAGGTTCAATACCTACTATTGGTAATTCAAAGTAGTTATTTTTTATAATATAGTCATTAAATCTATTCAATTCCTCAGCAGCCTTTTCTAGTTGACCATATGATATATAAGTTCTTCCACAACAGAGTGGTCTATCAAGTTTATCACTACCAAAACTTGGGATTACTGCTTGATAACCAAATTTATTTAATACTTTAATTGTATAGACCAAATTTTCATTCTCAAAATTGATATTAAATGTATCTGCAAATAAAATTACTTTATTTTCTGAAATTTCTTGATTGTTATATATGTCTTTTAAAGCCTTTTGATTCTGAACTTCAGGCAGGCTTCTTTCAGTTGCAAAACCAAATTTTTTAATAATGTTTGAAATAACTGGAAAATTTTTAATCTTATTAATTATTGGATTTATGATTTTATATAACCAAATTAGCTTAGGCATATCAGAGATAATTTTATCTTTAATTCTCATACTAAATTTTTTGTAATAATGAGAGAGAAATTCACTTTTCATCTTAGCCATATCTACAGACATTGGACATTCTCTTTGACAAGCTTTACAGCTCACACAAAGTTCCATTGTTTCATACATTTCTTTAGATGCAAAAGACCCTTCCGGCAATTGATTAGAAAGTGCGAGTCTTAATGTATTTGCTCTTCCTCTAACTAAATCTTTCTCTTCTTTTGTTACCCTATATGAAGGACACATCACTCCTGAATCTAATTTTCTGCATGCGCCGTTGTTATTACACATTTCAATTGCATCTGAAAATTGACCCCAATTAGACCAATCATAATGAGTACTTATATTCACTGTTTGATAATCTGATTTATATCTCATCAACGACCTATCATTTGATTTAAAAGGTCTTACAATTTTACCTGGATTTAATAAATTTTTATTATCGAATGTATCTTTAATTTCTTCGAATACATTTGTGATATTTTTTCCAAACATCATTTCGTGGAATTCTGATCTAACTATTCCATCTCCGTGTTCACCAGAATGGGAACCTTTATAATTCTTAACCATTTCAAAAGCTTCCTCAGATATAGATCTCATGTTTTTAATATCTTGGTCAGATTTCATATTCAAAACTGGTCTTACGTGAAGGGTTCCAACCGAAGCATGAGCATAAAACATTCCACTTGTATTATATTTTTTAAATATTTCATTTAATCTTGCTGTGTACTCTGCCAAGTGATCTAAAGAAACCGCACAATCCTCTATAAATGCAACTGGCTTTTTATCTCCCCTCATCGACATCAATATATTTAATCCAGCTTTTCTAATTTCAAAAACTTCTTTTTGTTCTGATAAGTCTGTAAAAAAAGAAAATTGATTTTTCTTATTTTGATTAAGAACTAAATATTCAAGGTCTTTTATTTTTTTTTCATAAACACTTTGGTCTGTATCTATAAATTCAACCATTAAAACAGCTTCTGGATTACCTTTTATATATTTCTTTATACCACCTGCATACATTGGTATCTCTTTTGCTAGATTTAATAAATTCTGATCCATTAATTCAACGCAAGTTGGTTTTAATTTTACAATTTCTTTTGTTAATTCCATTGCTTGATGAAAGTTATCAAAATAACAAACACCTAAAATTTTATTTTTAGGAATTTCAGATAATTTTAATTTTATCTTATTAAAAAGTGACAATGTTCCTTCAGAACCAACTAATAAATTTGATGAATTAAATCCATTTGGATCAATCAAATCGATATTATAACCACCAACTCTTCTCTGAGTGGTTGGCCAATTTTCATCAATATCCTTGCTAACTTTTTGTCTTAAATTTAAAAATTTATCAATTATTTTATAAAAACGATCTTGGTTATTAGTCGTTGTTAGATAGTTTTTATTAATTTGATCGAAAGTATGTAACGAACCATCATCTAAAATTGCTTCAATAGCTAGTACGTTGTGAACCATATTTCCGTAATATAAAGATCTTGATCCACATGAATTATTTGCTGACATCCCTCCAATAGTTGCTCTACTACTTGTAGACACATCTACAGGAAACCATAAACCATATGGCCTTAAAAATGAATTCAAATGATCTAATACAACACCAGGCTGAACCCATACATATTTTTCCTCTACGTTTAGCTCTAATATTTTATTTTGGTGTTTTGAGTAATCAAGAACTACACTTTCACCTACAGTTTGACCACACTGAGAACTTCCGCCACCTCTAGCTAGCAGAGGAATAGAATTCTTTTGAGAGTATTCCATTAAGTTTAAAACATCATTTGTATCCTTTGGAAGAACTACACCTAGGGGCTTAATTTGATAAACTGATGCATCAGTACTGTATCGACCCCGAGAAAACTCATCAAATAAAGTTTTCCCATCAATTTTACTACTTATTTCTTTTCCTATTTTTTGTATTTGATCTGAACTAAACCGCATAAAAGTTAATTAAAGGTTTATTTATTTTTGTAAACTAGTTTACCGAACTTTTTTAACGCGGTTTCTGAAATTTCTAATCCTAAACCTGGATTTTCATTTAGATGTATCCAACCATTACTCATTTTATGGGAATTTTCAAATAATTCAGCTTGTAGAGGATCTCTTTCATCATCAAATGACTCGACTATTCTTCCTGATGGTGATGATGCAACTAAAGGGGCATGAATATAACAGTCATGATGTGGTGCTATATCCAAATGATTTAATTCACATAAAGCAGATAGTTTTTTACCATTTGTAAAACCACCAAACATTGTGCAATCAAATTGTAAAATTTGAATTGCATTTTCTTCCACCATGGATCTACATCCATAAATCGTAATTTCACTTTCTCCACCTGATAAAGGAATTTTTGTTTGTTGTGATAAAAGTTTTAAATTTCTTCTATCATCTTCCCATCTCACAGGCTCTTCTATCCAAGTTGGATTAAATCTCTCAAATTCTTTCACTCCCTCAATAGCCGTTTTTAGATCCCATGCTCTATTAACATCAATCATTAGATCTTTATCGTCACCAATTTCTTGTCGAATTATTTCTAATCTTTTGGCATCTTCTTTTATACTTAATCCACCTACTTTAACTTTAAAGCTTTGATGGCCAATCTTAATTAATTTTTGTAATTCCTCTCTAAGTTCTTTTTCATTTTTACCATCTCTATAATAGGCACATGTTACATATACAGGAACTTTATTTCTGTAACCTCCAAACAACTTATATAGAGGAATTTTTGAGGCTTTACCTATCAAATCCCAGCACGCGATATCTAAAGCAGCAGAAATTCTAATCAAAGCTTCTCTACTCCAACCTTTTTCATTGCTTTGGCGTGTATCTGTTAATCTAAAAATTTTTTCATACAATTTTTCTGGACAAAAAGGATCTTCCCCAACTATTAAATCTTGTAAACCATTGGAGAAAGGTTTGATAATTGGTTTGATATCTGTGTAACTTGTTGCAAGACCAAAACCAGAATTACCATCTTTAGTTTTAATCTTAATCAATAATTCATTTGCTGTTGGAACTATGAAATGGCTTACCCAGTGAGGATTAACTTCATCAGGGTTATTTAAAACATAAACTTCTATAGTCTCGATTGAATTACTACCATTTGTCATATATTATAAGTTTGATTATATAATTTCTTTAGCATATACAGCAGAATGGCAATTTCAAACAATATAAGACCAGGTCGACATTTTTTACAAATACCAGGTCCAACTAACGTTCCTGATAGAGTTTTAAGAGCAATGGATTATCCAACAATAGACCATAGAGGTCCAGATTTTGCAGAACTTGGTTTAAGAGTTTTAGATAGAATAAAGTTAATTTTTAAAACTTCAGAACCTGTAATAATATTTCCTGCTTCAGGCACAGGCGCTTGGGAAGCTGCAATTGTAAATACTTTAAGTGCAGGTGATAAAATTTTAATGTTTGAAACAGGTCACTTTTCTACACTTTGGTATGATATTGCAGAAAAATTTAAATTAGAGATTGACTTTGTTAAAGGTGACTGGAGAACAGGTGTTGATCCAAATATTGTTGAGCAAAAATTGAAGGAAGATAAAGAGAAAAAAATTAAAGCAGTCTGTGCAGTTCATAACGAAACATCTACAGGAGTTACAAGTAGAATTGGAAAAATTAGAAAAGCGATGGACAATGCAGAACATCCTGCATTACTATTTGTTGACACAATTTCCTCACTTGGATCTATAGATTATAGACACGAAGAATGGAAAGTTGATGTTACAGTTGGTGGATCTCAAAAAGGATTATTATTACCTCCAGGACTTTCATTTAATGCAATAAGTTCAAAAGCGTTAAAAGCTTATGAAGTTTCTGATTTACCAAAATCATATTGGGATTGGAAACCAATGCTAGAAAATAATAAAAAAGGTTATTTTCCATATACACCAGCAACAAATTTATTGTATGGATTAGATGAAGCAATTAACATGTTGACTGAAGAAGGTTTAGAAAATGTATTTACTAGACATAAAAGATTTGCAGAAGCTACTAGAGTTGCCGTAAAAGCCTGGGGTTTAGAAATTCTTTGTAAAAATCCAGAAGAATATTCAGATTCACTAACAGCAGTAATGGTTCCAGATGGACATGATGCGGACTCATTAAGAAAAATAATTTTAGATCATTACAACATGTCTTTAGGAACAGGTTTAGCAAAAGTTGCAGGTAAAATTTTTAGAATTGGACATTTAGGAGATTTTAACGAATTGATGTTAGCTGGAACTTTAGCTGGTGTTGAAATGGGATTAATGAAATCCAAAATTCCCTATAAAAAAGGTGGAATACTTAAAGCACTTGACTATCTTTGTTAACTTTCAAAAGATTTATTAATAAAATAATTTTTAAGCCAATTTTTCAATAGTAATAGAACTTGACGTTATTTTTCCAAAAGATATAAATCACTCTGTTTTGGTTTAGGGCGGTTAGCTCAGTTGGTAGAGCATCTCGTTTACACCGAGGGGGTCAAAGGTTCGAGTCCTTTACTGCCCACCAAAAGAATCAAAAGTGGGGGTGTAGCTCAGTTGGTTAGAGCGATCGCCTGTCACGCGATAGGTCGAGGGTTCGAGTCCCTTCACTCCCGCCACTTTGCAAGTTTACTACTGATAATCATTATCAAATACGCTGTATATTTTGAATAATGTGACCTAACACCACTTCATCTAGCTATAAAAAATGATATATATTCCACATGACTGCGGAATTTTTAAAGGATTATTTACCTATAATATTGTTCCTAATTATTGCATTAGGATTGAGCTGTGCATTTATAGTAATTAATTTTATTCTATCTCCAAAAAATCCAGATCCAGAAAAGTTATCAGCTTATGAATGTGGATTTGAACCATTTCAGGACTCTAGAATGGAATTTGATGTTCGTTTTTATTTGGTTGCTATACTTTTTATAATTTTTGACCTTGAAATAGCATTTTTATTTCCGTGGGCAATTTCTTTAGGAAATATTGGAATTTTAGGTTTTACCTCAATGATGATTTTTTTATTCATACTTACTATTGGATTTATTTATGAGTGGAAAAAAGGCGCTTTAGACTGGGAATAAAATTTTTTTTAAATGAATAATAAGATAGATCAAGTTCCGGAAGAGTTTAAACAACTTGCTGAAGATTTTAGTAAAAATGGTTTTATTACTACTTCATTAGATAATTTAATAAACTGGTCAAGGTCAGGATCATTACACTGGATGACTTTTGGCCTTGCTTGTTGTGCAGTTGAAATGATGCAAACTGCAATGCCTAGATATGATTTAGAAAGATTTGGTGCTGCACCTCGTGGGTCACCAAGACAATCTGATGTAATGATTGTTGCTGGCACTTTAACTAACAAAATGGCACCAGCTCTTAGAAAAGTTTACGATCAAATGCCTGAACCAAGATATGTTATATCAATGGGAAGTTGTGCTAATGGTGGTGGATATTATCACTACTCTTATTCTGTTGTGAGAGGTTGTGATCGTATTGTTCCAGTTGATATTTATGTTCCTGGATGTCCTCCTTCTGCAGAGGCTTTATTATATGGAATTATGCAATTACAAAAAAAAATAAGAAATAAAGGATCCATTAGTAGATAATATGAATAACTTAATTGATTTAGAAAAAAAGATTAATTCAGAGCTCGGCACCAAAATAAATACTTCTGAAATCAAACATAATCAAATTTATCTTGAGATAGATAGTGAAGATTTAATTGATGTAGTTTTATTTGTTAAAACTAATAAAGATACAAAATTTAGACAACTTATAGACATTACAGTTGTTGATTATCCTGAAAGGTCCAAAAGATTTAAAATTGTATATTTATTTTTAAGTCATGAGTTTAATCAGAGAATGATCTTAAGTTACGATATAAGTGAAAATGAAGTTATTGCATCATTAACACCAATTTTTCCATCTGCTAACTGGATGGAAAGAGAAGTTTTTGACATGTATGGAGTGAGCTTCAAAGATCATCCTGACTTAAGAAGAATTTTAACAGATTATGGTTTTGAGGGTCATCCGTTAAGAAAAGATTTTCCTTTAACTGGTCATACCGAAGTTAGATACAGCGAGGATCAAAAAAAAGTAGTTAATGAACCTGTAAAACTGGAACAAAATTATAGAAACTTTGATTATGAAAGTCCGTGGGAAGGCACAAAATATATTAAAGAATTAACTGATAGTAATGACAAAAAAAATTAAAAACCTAAACTTAAATTTTGGACCTCAACATCCAGCAGCTCATGGAGTTCTTAGACTTATATTAGAATTAGATGGTGAAGTTGTTGAAAAAGCAGATCCACATATTGGCTTACTACACCGTGGTACTGAAAAATTAATAGAAAATAAAACTTACATGCAAGCAGTTCCATATTTTGATCGATTAGATTATGTAGCTCCGATGAACCAGGAACATGCTTTTGCTTTGGCTGTTGAAAAAATTTTAGATATTGATGTTCCAATTAGAGCTCAATTTATAAGAGTGATGTTTTGTGAAATTGGAAGAATTTTAAGTCATATTTTAAATGTTACAACACAAGCATTAGACGTTGGAGCTTTAACACCATCTTTATGGGGTTTTGAAGAAAGAGAGACTTTAATGACTTTTTATGAAAGAGCATCTGGATCAAGATTACATGCAAATTATTTTAGAGCAGGTGGTGTGCATCAAGATTTACCAGCAGGTTTAGAGACAGATATTGCAAAATTCTGCGAAACTTTTCCAAAAATAATTAATGATTTAGAAAACTTATTGACTGACAATAGAATATTCAAGCAAAGAAATGTTGATATTGGTGTTGTTACAAAAGAAGATGCCCTCGATTACTCTTTTAGTGGTGTTATGATTAGAGGATCTGGTGTTCCATGGGATTTAAGGAAATCACAACCATACGATTGTTATAACCAACTTGAATTTAAAATTCCTGTAGGAAAAAATGGAGATTGTTACGACAGATATTTGTGCAGGATTGAAGAAATGAAAGAAAGTGTCAAAATAATTAAACAATGCTTAACAAAAATGGAAAAAGGTCCAATTAAAACTTTTGACGGAAAAATAACACCTCCATCAAAAAAAGATATCAAACAATCAATGGAAGCTTTGATACATCACTTTAAATTATTTACTGAAGGATATCGTGTGCCTGAAGATGAAATTTATACAGCGGTTGAAGCACCCAAAGGAGAATTTGGAGTTTATTTAATCTCAGATGGATCAAGCAAACCTTATAAGTGTAAAATTCGAGCACCTGGATTTTCACATTTACAATCAATGGATTATTTAATTAAAGGACATATGCTGGCCGATGTTCCTGCAGTTCTCGGTTCTCTAGATATAGTTTTTGGTGAGGTTGATAGATGAGTTTAAAGAGACCAGCCAAAGATCAACCAGAGAGTTTTGAATTTAATTCATCTTCTTTAGAAGCAGCAAATAAAATTATTTCAAAATATCCTAAAGGAAAACAACAAAGTGCTGTCATGGCATTGTTATATATAGCTCAAAAACAAAATGATAATTGGATACCTTTAGTTGCAATGAAATATATAGCGAAACTTCTAGATATGCCTTACATAAAAGTTTATGAAGTAGCGACTTTTTATAGTATGTTCAACTTATCACCAGTTGGAAAATATTTCATTCAAGTTTGTACTACAACACCTTGTATGATAAGGGGAGCTGGTAAATTAGTTGAGGCTTGCAAAGAAAAAATTTCTGAAAATGAATCTGAATTACTACCAGATAAAAATTGTTCATGGATGGAAGTAGAGTGCTTAGGTGCTTGTGTCACTGCTCCAATGATGCAAATTAATGATGATTATTATGAAGATTTGGACAAAGAAAAAACTTTAGAAATCTTAGATAAAATTTTAAAAGATGAAATACCAAAACCAGGTTCATACAGAGGACGCATAAACAATGAACCAGAAAATGGAAGAAAAACATTAATGGAATTAAAAAATGCTTAAGGATCAAGATAGAATTTTTCAAAATTTATATAACGATTTGGGTTCAGATTTAATTTCAGCTCAAAAAAGAGGTGATTGGGTAAATACAAAAGAAATTACTGAAAAAGGTAGAGACTGGATCATAAATGAAATCAAAGACTCTCAATTAAGAGGAAGAGGGGGAGCAGGTTTTCCTACAGGTCTTAAATGGTCGTTTGCACCAAAAGAAGTTGGATCTAGACCTCACTACCTTGTTATTAATGGAGATGAGTCAGAGCCAGGTACTTGTAAAGATAGAGATATCTTAAGGTTTGAACCACATAAACTCATTGAGGGTTGTTTAATAGCTTCATATGCAATTCAAGCACATGTTTGTTATATTTATATAAGAGGCGAGTATTTTGTGGATGGACAAAAACTTCAAACCGCAATTGACGAAGCTTATGAAAAAAAATTAATTGGAAAAAATGCGGCTGGAACTGGATGGGATTTAGATATTTATATACATTATGGTGCGGGAGCTTATATTTGTGGAGAAGAGACAGCATTACTCGAGAGCATTGAAGGTAACAAAGGTCAGCCAAGATTAAAACCACCTTTCCCAGCATTAATTGGTTTATATGGATGTCCAACAATAATTAACAATGTTGAGACCATAGCTGTAGTTCCAACAATTCTAAGAAGAGGTGGTAAATGGTTTGCTTCCTTGGGTAGAGAAAAAAATACTGGTACTAAAATATTTTGTATTTCTGGAAATGTAAATAATCCATGTAATGTTGAGGAGGAAATGAACATACCTTTGAAAGAATTAATAGAAGTTCATGCAGGTGGTGTAATAGGCGGTTGGGACAATCTGCAAGCTGTAATACCTGGAGGATCTTCAATGCCACTTATTCCGAAAGAAAAGTGTGAAACACTAACAATGGATTTTGACTCTTTAGTTGCCGAAAAAAGTGGGCTAGGTACAGCAGGAGTAGTCGTTATAAATAAAGATCAAGACATAATTAAATGTATGGCAAGAATAGCTAGATTCTATAAGCATGAAAGCTGTGGTCAATGTACCCCTTGTAGAGAGGGCTCAGGTTGGATGTGGAGAATGCTTGAGAGAATGGCTAAAGGAGAGGCCTCAAAAGATGAAATTGAAATGCTAGGTGATGTAACTAAACAAATTGAAGGTCATACAATATGTGCATTTGGTGAGGGATCATCTTGGCCTGTTCAAGGTTTGTTAAGACATTTTAAAGATGAAATTAAAAAAAGAAATAATTTTGATCCAATTGTAAAAGAAACTCAGAATATTCCTTATTTGGTGGATCAGCACTTGTTAGATAAGAATGCTTAAATTAAAAGTAAACGATATAGAAGTTGAAGTCGAAGAAGGTTTGACTGTTCTACAAGCTTGTGAAAAAGCTGGAGTTGAAATTCCAAGATTTTGCTATCATGAAAAATTATCAATTGCTGGAAATTGCAGAATGTGTCTCGTTGAGATGGAAAAATCTCCAAAACCTATAGCTTCTTGTGCAATGCCTGCTGCTGAGGGTATGGTTATAAAAACAAATACTCCCAAAATAGAAAAATCTAGAAAGGGTGTAATGGAATTTTTATTAGCAAATCATCCTTTGGATTGTCCTGTTTGTGACCAAGGAGGTGAATGTGACCTTCAAGATCAGTCAATGTTTTATGGAATTGATAAATCTAGATTTAAAGAGAATAAAAGAGCAGTTCCTGATAAAAACATGGGTCCACTTATTAAGACCCAAATGACCCGATGTATTCATTGCACTAGATGCATTAGATTTGCTACAGAAATTGCTGGTGTGCCTGAACTAGGTGCAATAGGCAGAGGTGAAGATATGCAAATCACAACATACTTAGAAAAATCAATACAGTCAGAATTATCAGGTAATGTAATAGATCTTTGCCCTGTAGGAGCCCTTACTTCTAAACCTTATGTATTTGAAGCAAGACCCTGGGAGTTAAAAAAAACAGAGACTATTGATGTAATGGATGCTGTTGGATCAAATATTAGAGTAGACACATATGACTGGGAAGTAAAAAGAGTACTACCAGTAATCAATGAGGATATAAATGAGGAATGGATATCAGACAAAACAAGATATGCTTGTGACGGTCTTTTAAATCAAAGACTAGATACACCATATATTAAATATAATAATAAGTTTGAAAAAGCTTCATGGGACGAAGTTTTTAAAATTATAAAATCGAAAATACAAAATATCGACAAAAATAAAATAGCTGGATTTGTAGGTGATCTGATAAATATGGAGGCCAGCTACATATTTAAGGAATTCTTTGAAAGAACTATAGATACAAAAAATTATGAGTTTAGATCATCTGATATGTACATTGATAGCTCTAAAAGAGAAAACTATTTATTCAATTCAACGATTAATGGTATTGAGGAGTCAGATTTTATTCTGTTAATTGGTACTAATCCAAGATTTGAAGCCACAATGTTAAATGCAAGAATTCGAAAAGCTTATCTAAAAAATAAAGTTAAAATTGTTTCTTTAAATGATGTAGGCGATCTAACCTATCCTTATCAAAGTCTTGATGGAAAAACTCAAACAATCAAAGATATTTTTGAGAATAAAAATGCACTTTCAAAAGACATTATTGACTCTCATAAGCCATTAATAATATTTGGAGAGTCATTTTTAAAATCTAAATCAGCCGAATTTTTATTTAGCTCATTTAAAAACTTTTTATTTAATAATAATAAATTTACTGATGATTGGAGCCCTTTAAATTTTTTACCTTCTGATGCAGCTACGGTTGGAAATTTAGATCTTGATGTAATTGACAAAAAAAACGAAGTATTAAAAAAACTCAGCGAAAATAAATTTGATTTAGTTTTTTTAATGGGTCAAGATAATCTTAAATTTAATAAAAAAAACGAGTTTATAATTTATGTAGGAAGCCATGGGGATAATGGAGCAGAACTAGCAGATATTATTTTACCAGGTGCAGCTTACACTGAGCAATCAGGTCATTATACCAATCTAGAAGGCAAATTACAAAAAGCCTATAAAGCATCATATCCACCAGGTGATGCTAAAGAAGATTGGGAAATTATAAATAACCTTGCCGAACTTATGAATAATAGAAAACTCTTTAACGATAAAGATGAGTTAGAGAGCAGTATGTTTAACCATATAAATTTAAAAAAAGAAAAACAAGAAAGCTCATCTAACACTAAAGTAGATTTAATTAATTTTGAAGATGAAATCCTTAAAATAACATACAAGGATTATTATTTTTCAAATGTAATTGCACGATCATCAAAAACAATGTTGAATTGTAATAATTCTAAATTAGAAGTTAAACGAACTGGCACTGAAGGGTAAATAATGGAATATATAAATTTAGTTTTTGAAGAGGTTTACAAAATCCTATTTCTTCTTGTCCCAGTTTTAGTTTCTGTTGCTATGATTGTTTGGTTAGATAGAAGGGTTTGGGCTTTTGTTCAAAAAAGACAGGGTCCAAATGTTGTTGGACCTTTTGGTTTATTACAATCATTAGCCGATGCTTTAAAATATATTTTTAAAGAAATAATAATTCCAGCTAGCTCTAATAAGATTATTTTTATTTTAGCTCCAATTATTACAATGACTTTAGCTTTAATAGCATGGGCAGTTATACCTTTTGGAGAAGATCAAGTTTTAGCTAATATAAATGTTGGAATTCTTTATATCTTTGCTGTTTCTTCTCTTGGAGTTTATGGAATTATCATGGGGGGTTGGGCGTCTAATTCCAAATATCCTTTTTTAGGCTCTATAAGATCTGCGGCACAAATGGTTTCTTATGAGGTTTCAATTGGTATAATCATCATCAATGTCCTTTTGTGTGTAGGATCATTAAATTTAAGTGATATCGTTTTAGCCCAGCAAAATATCTGGTTCATAATTCCTTTATTTCCAATGTTTGTAATATTTTTTATTTCCGCTTTAGCAGAAACAAATCGACCACCGTTCGATTTACCTGAAGCCGAAGCAGAATTAGTTGCTGGATATCAAACTGAATATTCTGGTATGATGTATGCAATGTTCTGGTTAGGAGAGTATGCGAATATTTTATTAATGTGTGCTTTAGGATCAATTTTATTCTTAGGAGGTTGGCTTTCACCTATTGATTTATATCCGTTTAACTTGATTCCTGGAGCTATTTGGTTAATTTTAAAAATATTACTTTTATTTATTTTGTTTGCATTAGTTAAAGCAGTTGTACCAAGATATAGATATGATCAATTAATGAGATTGGGTTGGAAAATATTTCTTCCATTTTCTCTAACCTATGTTGTTTTGACTGCTAGTTATTTATTTTATTTTAATCTTTTACCTTCGCTTTAAATGAAAATTACAAGATTTTTAAAAACAATATTAATGGTTGATTTTGTAACAGGCTTACTAATTGCTTTAAGAGAAATGTTTAAACCAAAAAAAACAATAAATTATCCATTTGAAAAAGGAAAAATTAGCCCAAGATTTAGAGGAGAGCATGCACTTAGAAGATATCCAAACGGTGAAGAGAGATGTATAGCATGTAAGTTGTGTGAAGCAGTCTGTCCAGCGCAAGCAATTACAATCGAGTCAGCTGAAAGATCTGATGGAAGCAGAAAAACTACGCGTTACGATATTGATATGATGAAATGTATTTATTGTGGTTTATGTGAAGAGTCATGCCCTGTAGATGCAATAGTTCAAGGTCCAAATTTTGAATTTTCAACAGAGACAAGAGAAGAACTTTATTATACTAAAGAAAAACTACTAGACAATGGTGATAGATGGGAAAATATTTTAGCGGCGAATATAAAATCAGACAATCCTTATAGGTAAATATATGGTAGCTCATGCAATATTTTTTTACGTTTTTTCGATTATTGCAGTTATTTCAGCTATCATGGTTACGGTTTCAAAAAATACCGTACACTCAGTTTTTTTTTTAATACTAGATTTTATTAGTATTTCATGTCTCTTTATAATGATTGGCGCAGAGTTTTTAGGAATGATAATGCTCATTGTATATGTTGGCGCAGTAGCTGTTTTGTTCTTATTCGTTGTAATGATGTTAAATGTTGCTCAACAAAAAAATCAATGGTTTAATTCTGAGTCAACTTCTTCTAGCCACATTCCAGTAGGTTTAATTATAAGCACAATTATTTTTTTTGAATTAATTATTGTTGTAGGCGGTTGGAAATATAAACCTGAATTGTCTAATCTGAATACTTCTCAAATTCCTAATGAAATAAGTAATACACACTCATTAGGTCAGGTTTTGTATACTGATTTCATTCATATTTTTCAAATTAGTGGAATGATATTATTAATTGCAATGATTGGTGCGATTGTTCTTACCTTTAGACGAAGAGAAGGATTAAAAACACAAAGTTATTTGAAACAAATTTCAAGAGAGAGGTCTGAAGGTATTGAAGTTTTAGAGATTCCATCAAATAAAGGAGTTAAGATAGATGACTGACATTGGTTTAGGACATTATCTTACTTTAGGAGCAGTTATTTTTAGTATTGGTGTTATTGGTATCTTTCTTAATAGAAAAAATATTATCGTAATTTTGATGAGTATTGAGCTGATATTATTAGCTGTGAACATCAACTTAGTATCGTTTTCTATTTATCTTGGTGATTTAACTGGTCAAGTTTTTACATTATTTATTTTAACTGTAGCAGCTGCTGAGGCAGCAATTGGTCTTGCTATAATAGTAGTCTATTACAGAAATGCAGGAACTATAAGAGTTGAAGAGATAGATAAATTAAAAGGATAAAATGGAAATTTCAATAATAGCATTACCATTAATCGCATCAATTATATCTGGATTTTTTGGTAAGTTTATAGGTGACAGAAATTCTGAAATAGTAACAAGTTTATTAGTATCAATTTCAGCTATTCTTTCAGCGATTGTATTCTATGAGGTAATTTTTAATCAATACGAGGAAAATATCAAAATTGCTGCATGGATTAACTCTGGATCACTAGAGGTAAACTGGTCAATGAAAATTGATGCATTATCATCAGTAATGTTAGTAGTTGTAACATTTGTTTCTGCATTAGTTCACATTTATTCGATTGGATACATGTCCCACGATCCTCACAAACCAAGATTTATGGCTTACTTATCGTTATTTACATTTGCCATGTTAATGTTGGTAACTGCTGATAATTTTATTCAATTATTTTTTGGTTGGGAAGGAGTAGGTCTTTGTTCTTATTTCTTAATTGGTTTTTGGTTTAAAAAGGAAACTGCTAATGCAGCAGCGATCAAGGCATTTGTGGTTAACAGAGTAGGAGATTTTGGCTTTGCTCTAGGTATATTTTTAATATTTTATTTATTTGGTACAGTGAACTACACAGAAGTTTTTAATCAGATACCAAACATTGTAGATGAAAAACTTAATTTTTTAGGTATTCAAATTAATGCAATAGATTTAATTTGCATACTTTTATTCATCGGCGCTATGGGTAAATCGGCCCAAATTTTTTTACATACCTGGTTGCCAGATGCAATGGAAGGTCCAACACCTGTTTCAGCCTTGATTCATGCAGCAACTATGGTTACAGCTGGAGTTTTTCTAGTTGTAAGATGTTCACCAATATATGAATATTCAGAGTTAGCTTTGAACATTGTCACTGTAGTAGGTATGAGTACTGCTTTTTTTGCAGCGAGTGTAGCTTTAGTTCAAACAGACATAAAAAAAATCATAGCCTATTCCACGTGTAGTCAATTAGGTTATATGTTTTTTGCTACCGGTGTAGGTGCATATAATGTTGCAATGTTTCATTTATTTACTCATGCATTTTTTAAAGCATTATTATTTTTAGGATCGGGGTCTGTTATTCATGCTTTTAAAGATGAACAAAATATAAATAACATGGGAGGAGTATGGAGAAAATTGCCTTACACTTATGCTTTAATGATAATTGGAACTTTAGCATTAACAGGATTTCCTTTGCTATCTGGTTTTTATTCTAAGGACGCTATTATAGAATTTGCATATTTAAGTGGAAGCACTACTGGATATTATGCAGCTGGAATTGGTATTTTTACAGCTTTTTTAACATCAATTTATTCATGGAGACTGATGTTTAAAACTTTTCATGGACAATATAACAACAAGGAAATTAAGATTGAGGAGACACATGAGTCTCCACTAGTTATGTTAATACCTTTAATAATATTATCTATTGGAGCGATCTTTGCTGGATTTATTTTTAAAGATTTATTTATAGGTTATGAAGGAATTAATAATTTTTGGAATGAATCAATTTTCTTTCTAGAACCATTAAGCACCGATCATCCACCATTATGGTTTTTAATTTTAACCCCAGCACTAGTAATTTTATCTATACCACTTGCTTACTATTTGTTTGTAAAAAATAAGGATTTCCCAACTCAACTAGTAAATATTAATAAACCATTATATGAATTTTTATTAAATAAATGGTATTTTGACGAAATTTATGACACCTTATTCGTAAAGTCTTCGAAAAGATTTGGATTATTTTTGTGGAAGTTTTTTGATATAAAGGTTATCGATGGCTTTGGACCCGACGGTATTTCTGGGGTAATTAAAAAGTTTTCTATCAAAGCTAATAAATTTCAAAGTGGTTATATTTATCAATATGCATTTATAATGTTACTTGGTTTTTCTGCTTTTTTAACCTTCTTAATTGTTAAATAATGAATTTCCCAATTCTTTCTTCATTAATACTTTTACCTTCCATTGGAGCACTCTTTTTATTTTTTACAAAAAGTAAAAGTGAAAATAAGATTACTGCAAAATATGTTGCCTTATTTACATCTCTAGTAAACTTTTTTTTATCTATTTATTTATGGTTTTTATTTGACCAAACAACTTCTGCTTTCCAATTTGTTGAAGATAGAATTTGGATCAAAGGTTTAATTAATTACAAAGTAGGAGTTGATGGAATATCAATACTTTTTATAATTCTTACAACATTTATTACACCTCTGTGTATAATTTCAGTAAATAATTCAATCACTAAAAGATTAAATGAATTTTTAATAGCTATCCTTGTTATGGAAACTTTCATGATAGGAGTTTTTTGTTCCCTAGATCTTGTTGTTTTTTACTTATTTTTTGAGGCTGGATTAATCCCAATGTTTTTAATTATCGGAATTTGGGGTGGAACTAGAAGAGTTTATTCTGCTTTTAAGTTTTTTTTATTTACTCTTTTGGGATCAGTTCTGATGTTAGTGGCGATAATTTCAATTTATTGGATCACAGGTACCACAGATGTTGTTCAACTTTATGAATTAGGTATAGACACGAAATATCAAAATTTATTGTGGTTAGCTTTTTTTAGTTCATTTGCAGTAAAAACTCCAATGTGGCCTGTTCATACATGGCTTCCAGATGCACACGTTGAAGCTCCAACAGCAGGATCGGTGTTGTTAGCTGCTATTTTACTTAAAATGGCAGGCTATGGATTTATAAGATTTTCTTTGGGATTATTTCCCTCCGCTTCAGAGGTTTTTACTCCTTTAATTTATACATTAAGTGTTATCGCAATCATTTTCACGTCTTTAATAGCTTTAATGCAAGAGGATATGAAAAAATTAATAGCATATTCTTCTGTGGCCCATATGGGATTTGTTACTTTAGGAATATTTACAATCCAACAGCAAGGCATTGAAGGAAGTATAATTCAAATGATCAGTCATGGTTTAGTATCAGCAGCTTTATTTTTATGTGTTGGCGTAGTTTATGATC
Organism: uncultured Pelagibacteraceae bacterium; assembly: GCA_902596925.1. GTDB lineage: Bacteria > Pseudomonadota > Alphaproteobacteria > Pelagibacterales > Pelagibacteraceae > Pelagibacter. The sequence goes on from CACJVT010000006.1 coordinate 24,631, forward strand.
GAATGCACTCTAGATTGATCACAACCTATGGAGGTATTGTTACTATTATACCCAAATATGCTATTTTATTTATGGTATTTACTTTAGCTGCTTTAGGATTACCAGGAACGAGTGGGTTTGTTGGTGAATTTTTAATTTTAATGGCTGCTTTTAAAGATAATTTTTTAGTAGCAGTATTAGCTAGTTTAGGAGTTATCATTGGAGCAGCATATATGCTTTGGTTGTACAAAAGAGTTATTTTTGGAAAACTAATAAACTCTGAGTTAAAAAAAATGATTGATTTAAACAAATCAGAGGCGTTCACTCTCACATGTTTAGCTATACCAACTTTATATTTCGGTTTTTATCCAGAACCATTAATTAACACTATTGAAGTTTCAATAAGTGATTTAATCGATACATATAACTTCAGTGTAGCAAGCAAACAATGAATAATATTGAATTAATATTTCCAGAAATTTTTATCTCATTATCAATAATGTTTTTACTTATCTTAGGGGTTTTTAAAAAAGAAAGTTCAAAAATAATCCATAATATTTCGTTATTAGTTTTATTAATTACAGCAGTTATCACATTTAATGAAACTTTAAGTATTAATCCAACAACTCTTTTTAACGAAAGTATTATTATAGATTATTTGTCATCATTTATGAAGATTATAACTTTATTGGCTGCCTTTGTAGTTTTGCTGATTTCATCAAATTATTTAAGAACTTTTAAAATTTTCAAAATTGAGTATCCAATTTTGATTCTAAGTTCTGTATTGGGTATGATGATTATGATTAGCTCTAATGATCTAATTGTTTTCTATATGGGTTTAGAGCTTCAGTCATTAGCCTTATATGTTTTGGCAACATTTAATAGAGATCAATTAAAATCATCTGAAGCAGGATTAAAATATTTTGTTTTAAGTGCATTGTCCTCAGGTTTATTATTGTACGGTTGTTCTTTAATTTATGGTTTTACTGGCTCAACAAATTTTAATGTTATTTCAAACCAATTTAATACAAACGAATATGCGATTACTTTTGGAATAGTTTTTATTTTAGTTGGTTTAGCGTTTAAAATTTCTGCTGTGCCTTTTCATATGTGGGCTCCAGACGTATATGAAGGGTCGCCAACATCTGTAACATTATTTTTTACAATGGTTCCTAAAATAGCAGCACTAACTGTATTTATAAGATTTTTATATGTTCCTTTTTTAAATCTTATTGATCAGTGGCAAATGATTTTAGTTTTTTTATCAATCGCATCTATGCTTTTTGGTGCAATAGCAGCAATAGGACAAAAAAATCTTAAGAGACTTATAGCTTATAGTTCTATTAGTCATATTGGATATGCTCTAGCAGGTTTGGCAACTGGGTCGAATGACGGGATACAAAGCTCAGTTATTTATATGACTATTTATATAATTATGAACTTAGGTTTTTTCTCATGTTTGTTAATGATGAAAAGAAATAATATTTATTATGAACAAATAGATGATTTATCAGGATTATCAAAAAATCACCCCTTACTTTCAATTTCATTATTAATAATACTATTTTCATTAGCTGGAATTCCACCACTTGCAGGATTTTTTGCGAAATTTTATATTTTTAAATCCGTTATTGAACAATCAATGTATTTTTTAGCTATTATTGGACTATTATCAACAGTTGTAGCAGCGTTTTATTACTTGCGAATTATTAAGATAATGTATTTCGATGAGGAAAAAGATAGTTATGACAAAGATCATAATCTTTGGTTGAAGTTATCTTTAACAGTCTCTACAATTCTAATTTTAATGTACTTTATTTTTCCTAGTGAGTTGATTGATGCAGTTTCAAAAATCAATATTATTTAATGAAATTTAAAATATTTAGATTTAATAAAGTAAAAAGTACCAATGATACCGCAATAAGAATAATCAAAAATTATAATTATGATTTTGGTATGATCTTATCTAATTTACAAATTAATGGTAAAGGACAATATGGAAAAAAATGGGTTTCCTATAAAGGAAATTTATTCGTAAGTTTTTTTTATAATCTTAAAAACTTTAAGATATCTTTAAATAAATTAACTAAAATTAATTGTTTAATAGTTAAAAAATGTATTTCACAATATTATAAAAAAAAAATTTATTTTAAAAAACCTAATGATCTTTTAATTCAAAAAAAAAAGATATGCGGAATATTACAAGAAAAAGTGAATAGATTTAATAATACTTATTTGATTGTTGGTATTGGAATTAATTTAATAAAAAGTCCGATTATAAAGAATTACCCAACTACCCATCTTAGGGAGCTTGTTAATAAAGATATTTCAAAAAAGAAATTTGAATTAAAATTAAAAAAAATTTTTGAAAACAATTTAAAGAGATTAATTAAAAAAAGAGTATAAATATAGATATGCTAATTTTAGGAGATATTGGAAATTCGGTAACTAAATTATTTTTAGTAAATTCTAAAGATAAAATTTTAAAAAAAATAAGTTTACCTTCAAAATTAATAACAAACTCAATTCTAAATAGAAAATTTAAAATTTTAACAAAAGATTTTAAAAATATTGAAAAAATACTAATTTGTAGTGTTGTCCCAGAAACCTTTAATTCTATAAAAAAATTTATATCAAAAAAAACTAAAATTAAATGTTATGAAATAAAAGATCTCAATTTAAAATCTATCCTAAATATAAAAGCTAATTTTAAACAGGTTGGTTCTGACAGACTAGCTAATGCAATAAGTCTTATGAAACCTAACAAGAATTTTATTATCTTAGATTTTGGTACAGCTACAACATTTGATGTATTAGTAAGCAATACTTATAGAGGAGGAGTTATTGCTCCCGGTATAAGTATTTCATTGAATACCTTAACTGATAAAGCTTCTTTGATTCCTAAAATTAATCTAAAAAAAATCAAAAAAGTAATTGGAATTGATACAAATTCTGCTGTTAGATCAGGTTTTTTTTGGGGCTATGCAGGCTTAATTGACAATATAATTAATTTGATTAAGAAAGAAACAAGAAAATCTTATAAGGTTGTTATTACGGGTGGCTTTTCTCAATTATTTAAAAATTCAATAAAAACAAAAGTTATTGAAAACAAAAATATCACTGTTAAGGGTCTTATAAAAATTTCTAAATTACTTTAATAAATGAAAGAAGAGTTATTATTTTGTCCATTAGGTGGATCTGGTGAAATTGGGATGAACATGAATTTGTTCGGCTATGGTTTACCAGGTGAGCACAAATGGATTATGGTTGATATAGGGGTTACTTTTGCAGATGATACATATCCTGGAATAGATTTAATTTATCCAGATCCAGGATTTATTGTTGAAAAGAAAGATAATTTATTAGGTATAGTTCTTACTCATGCCCATGAAGATCACATTGGAGCAATCGCACATTTATGGCCAAAACTTCAATGCAAGATATACGCAACACCTTTTACAGCTGTTTTGATAAAGGAAAAATTCAAAGAAAAAAATATTGATATTACTAAAGATCTACAAATTGTTGAACTTAATGGAAATATCTCATTAGAAAAATTTGATATTGAATACATTACTTTGACTCATTCAATTTTAGAACCAAATGGTTTGAGAATTAAAACTCCAGCAGGCGTAATTCTACATACTGGAGATTGGAAAGTTGATCCAAATCCATTAATCGGAGATGAAATTAATTCTAAAAGGTTAAAAGAAATAGGTGATGAAGGTGTTTTAGCTATGATTTGTGACTCAACAAATGTTTTTAGTGCTGGAAGATCAGGATCAGAATTAGATGTCAGAAAAAATTTGCTGAACATAGTTAATCGATTAAAGAAAAAAATTATCATTACTTCTTTCGCGTCCAATGTAGCAAGAATGGAAACAGCCTTTTACTGTGCTGAAAAATCTGGAAGACAGATATCATTAGTTGGAAGATCGATGCATAGAATTTATAAGGCTGCAAGACAATGCGGATATTTAAAAAATACAATTGAACCCATTGATCCTAGAGATGCAAAAAATTTTTCTAGAGAAAAAATTCTTTATCTATGCACAGGTAGCCAAGGTGAGCCAATGGGTGCAATGATGAGAATTGCAAATTATATCCATCCAGATGTATTTATTGAGAAAGGTGACGCTGTTATTTTTTCATCAAAAATTATCCCTGGAAATGAAAAAAAACTTTATAAACTTCATAATCAATTAGTGAAAGATGGTATAGAGGTCATCTCTGAGGAGACTGAGTTCATTCATGTATCAGGGCATCCAAATCGAGAAGATCTTAAAGATATGTATCAATGGGTTAAACCACAATGTGTTATCCCAGTCCACGGAGAGCACCGACATATGATAGAACATATTAATTTTGCAAAAGAAATGCAGGTTCCCCATCCTGTTCAAGTTGAAAATGGAGATATTGTAAAATTATCTCCTGGTGATAAACCAGAAGTTTACGATAAAGCACCAAGCGGAAGATTGTATTTGGATGGCAATGTAAGTGTGGAAGAGGATTCTCAGTCTATAAAAGACAGAAGAAACCTAAGTAGTAATGGTTATCTAGAAATTACAATTTTAATTACTCCAAAAGGAAATATCCACAACACCCCTATAATAACCTTCAGAGGTTTACCTATTTATGAGAAAGAGGAGTTTTTATATGGATTAGAAGATGAAATTGAAAAAACAACAAGAACATTTAAACTTGGTAATAAACAGCAAGAGCACAATTTAATAGATGCGCTAAAAATTGCTTGTCGTAAATTTACTAAAGAAAAAACTGGAAAAAAACCTTTCGCTAATATTAACCTGGTTAAGATTTAATGAGCCTTACAGGTTTAGCAATAATCTATATAATTATTTGGTGGATAATTTTCTTTGCAATTCTACCAATAGATGTAGAGAGAAATAAAGTGATTAAAATTGAAGGAGAAGATCCAGGTTCCCCAGAAAATCCAAAAATGTTTAAGAAATTTGTTTATTGTACTGTAATTACAACAGTTTTATTTATAATCATTTATTTACTTATGAAATTTGAATATTTAAATTTAAGAAATATAATCACTTAAAATGTATATTTCACAATCATTTATTCCAATTTTAAAAAATAATCCTTCAGAAGCAAAAATAAAATCACATCAATTAATGTTACGTGTAGGGATGATCAAACAATCATCTGCAGGGATTTACTCGTGGTTACCATTAGGTTTCAAAGTCATGAAAAAAATTGAAGATATTGTTAGAGAAGAGCAAAACAAAATTGGAGCTCAAGAAATTTTAATGCCAACAATACAATCAAGTGAGATATGGAAAGAGAGTGGTCGATATGAGGACTATGGTGAGGAAATGCTAAGAATAAAAGACCGTCAAAATCGTGAAATGCTTTATGGACCAACTAATGAGGAACTTGTAACAGATATATTCAGAGCTTCAGTGAAATCTTATAAATCACTTCCACAACTTTTATATCATATTCAATGGAAATTTAGAGACGAGATTAGACCACGATTTGGAATAATGAGATGCAGAGAGTTTTATATGAAAGATGCTTACTCATTTGATATTTCTGATGAGGAAGCTTTATTTTCTTATAATAAATTTTTCTTATCGTATTTAAAAACTTTTAAAAGATTAGATCTTACTGCCATTCCAATGGCTGCTGACACTGGACCTATAGGAGGTAACCTTTCTCATGAGTTTATTATTTTAGCTGAAACTGGTGAAAGTAAAATTTACACGGATAAGAGAATTTTTGATTTAAAAAGTGAGGGCACAAAATTAGAAAAAAAATCGTTAGAAGACCTGAGAAAAAAATACGAAGAATTTTATTCAGTTACTGATGAAAAATTTAACAAGAATGAGTTTGAAAAAAAAGTTTCAGAAACTAATCGGTTAAAAACTAAAGGTATTGAGGTTGGTCATATATTTTATTTTGGTGACAAATATTCAAAACCAATGGGTGCTTCAGTAGATCTTCCTGGTGGTAAAAAAGATTTTGTTAAAATGGGCTCATACGGCATAGGGGTTTCAAGGTTAGTAGGCGCAATTATAGAGGCAAAATACGATGAGAAAAATCAAATCATGAAATGGCCAATATCTGTTGCACCATATGAGATTGGAATAATACCAATGATAAATAAAAATGATAATTCAGCTTTAGAAAAAGCAAATAAGATAAATTTTGAATTAAAAAAAAACAACATTGATGTAATAATTGATGATACTGATGAAAATTTTTCATCAAAAATAAAGAAGATGAATTTAATAGGTGCTCCGTATCAAATAATAATAGGTAAACAAACTGAGGGTGACTTAATAGAATTTAAAGAAGTTGGAAAAGACACTCAAAAATTAAAAATAACTCAAATAATAGAAATAATTAAAAAACAAAAAGAGAAAAATTGATTTCTACTTTAGAAAAAGAAATTACGTTCAGGTTTTTGAAAGCTAGAAAAAAAGATGGCTTTTTAAATGTTATTTCAATTTTTTCCTTTATAGGTATCAGTCTTGGTGTTGCCGTTTTAATTATTGTTATGTCTGTTATGAATGGTTTTCGAACTGAACTAATCAATAAGATTGTTGGTTTTAATGCCCATATAACTGTCAAACCATATGAAAATATAATTGAAATTGAAAAGCTAAAACAAAACAATTTAAAACTTATTTCTAATGAATTGATTTTGAGTAATTCAGGTGAAGCTATAATGATTAAAAGCGAGACCTCTAAAGGAATATTATTGCGAGGTTATACAAATAATGATTTCCCAAAACTTGAACTAGTTAAGAATAAAAATTTTTTAGGCAATAGAAATAACTTAAGTAAAAATTTTATCTCAATTGGAAAAGAACTCAGTTTTACTTTAAATCTTGATATAGGTGATGATATTACAATTATGTCCTCAAGTGGAATTGAGACTATAATAGGTAATATACCTAAACAAAAAACCTTTACAGTTGTATCAATTTTTGAAAGTGGACTTGTTGATTTCGATAACAATATAGCTTTTATAAATTTATCAACTTTAGAGGAGTTCTTTAATCTAAATAAGGATGATAGAAATTTAGAAATTTATCTTAAAAATCCTCAAAAAATTGAAGACCAAAAAGAAATAGTACAGAAAATTTTTAAAAATGAATTTGTATATTCTTGGTCGGATATGAATAGTGCACTTTTTTCAGCTCTTAAGGTTGAGAGAAATGTAATGTTTATAATATTATCTTTAATTATTATTGTAGCTGCATTTAATATTATCTCTGGTTTAACGATATTAGTTAAAAACAAAACAAAAGATATTGCTATACTAAAATCTATTGGTGTACTTAATAAATCAATCATAAAAATATTTTTTTTAGTTGGAGTAATCATAGGAACCTCAGCTACAATTTTTGGTATTATTCTTGGTGTTACTTTTTCAATTTATGTAGAAAATTTAAGACAATTTTTAAGTACATTATTTAATATTAGTTTATTTCCAGAAGAAATATATTTTTTAAGCACAATGCCTTCAGAGATAAACACACCATCAATTTTATTAATCTCGTTGTGCTCAATAACTATTACAATCATCGTTTCAATTTTCCCTGCTTTAAAAGCAGCAAAACTAGATCCTGTTAAAGCATTAAAATATGAATAATTTTATTAAACTTTCAAATATTTCTAAGTCTTTTACTCACCAAAAAAATCTAAGAGTTTTGAAAAAACTGACATATAATTTTAAACTTGGAAAAATTTATTCTTTAATGGGACCTTCTGGTTCTGGAAAATCAACATTATTAAACTTGTTGTCATTAATTGATAGACCATCAGCTGGCACAATGAAATATGGAAATAAACAAATCGATTTTAAAAATTCTAACTATAACGATATTTTAAGAGCGAATAAAATTGGAATTATATATCAACAAGACAATTTGCTTCCGGATTTTACAGCTTTAGAAAACGTATACTTGGCTAATCTAGCGATTGAAAAAAATAAAGAAATTTCGTTAATAAAATCAGAGAAATTATTAAAAAAAGTTGGTTTGTCGAAACGAATTTACCATTATCCTGCAGAACTTTCTGGAGGTGAAAAACAAAGAGTATCAATAGCGAGAGCTTTAATTAACGACCCTCAAGTTATCTTAGCTGATGAACCAACAGGAAGTTTAGATCTAGAAACTGCAAAGAATATTTTTGATCTTTTAAAAAAACAAATAAATGCAAACCGACTGATAATCTTTGCAACTCATAATAGATTTTTTGCTAAAAAGGCAGATTGCATGTTGGAAATAGTTAATGGTAATATAAAAATCATTAATGCAAAAGTCTAATTTTGAAAATTTTAATCATCTAAAAATACATTCTCAATTTTCTATTTGTGAAGGAGCTATCAAGTTAGATGATTTAAAAGATATTTCTAAAGATAATAAAATAAAAGCAATAGGTTTGTGTGACACCTCCAATCTATGTGGTGCATTAGAGTTTGCTGAAAAATTATCTAAATCTGGATCTCAACCAATAATTGGAACTCAAATTAATTTTAAATTAGGTGATACTACAGGTCTTATACCTTTATTCGCATTAAATGAAGATGGATATAAAACAATAATAAAGTTGTCTTCATTATCTTTTTTAAAAAATGACGAGCTTTCTGAACCTCATTTAGATTTTGATGAGCTACTAAATAAAAATAAAGGAGTAGCAATATTTTCTGGAACGGTTAATGGTTTTTTTGGACAATTATTCAATAAAGGTAAATTTACTGAAATTCATGAAATTTTTTTAAATTTAAAAGATAATTATGGTGATAGATTTTATATTGAAATACAGCGTCATGGTGATTTAAATGAAAAAGAGTTTGAAAAATTTAATTTAACAAGTTCAAAAAAATTAGATATTCCTCTAATTGCTACTAATGAAGTATTTTACATAGATAAAGATATGCATGAGGCACACGATGCATTGATATGTATAAAAAATAAAACTTATGTAAATGAAAAAAATAGAGTTAGATTTAGTAATCAGCATTATCTTAAAACCAATTCAGAAATGGTTGATTTATTTGCTGATTTACCCGTAGCATTAGAAAATAATTATAACTTTCCATTTCGATGTAATTTTAGACCTTTATCATCTAAACCTATATTGCCTAATATCAGTTCTGACAAAGGTGTCAGTGCAGATGAAATTTTAAAGAAAAACTCATTAGATGGTCTTAATAAAAAATTTATAAAGCTATTAAATTTAAATGAAAAAGATTTTTTATCTGACAAAAATTATTTGAAATATAAAGATAGATTAGACCATGAATTAGAAATTATAATTAAAATGAATTATGCAAGTTATTTTTTAATTGTATCTGACTATATTAAATGGGCAAAAGAAAATGATATACCAGTTGGACCTGGTAGAGGATCTGGTGCTGGTTCCTTGGTCGCTTGGTGTCTTTCAATAACTGATGTTGATCCAATAAAATTTAATTTAATTTTTGAGAGATTTTTGAACCCCGACAGAATCTCAATGCCTGATTTTGATATAGATTTTTGCGAAGAAAAAAGAGATTTAGTTTTTGAATATTTAACAAGAAAATATGAAAATAGTGTAGCTCATATAATCACATTTGGAAAATTAAAAGCCAGAATGGTTATTAGAGACGTTGGGCGTGTTTTAGGATTGGCTTATGGTTTTGTCGATAGTATATCAAAAATGATACCGTTTGATCCATCGAGGCCACAAAATCTAACAGAATGTATAGCTGGAGAGCCACGACTTCAAAAACTGATAAATGAGGATAGCAGAGTAAAAAAACTTACAGATCTTTCATTAAAATTAGAGGGACTAAATAGAAATGTTGCAACACATGCTGCAGGTGTAGTTATAGCAGACAAAGAGTTAACTGAGATGGTCCCATTATATAAGGACGCAGCATCTGACTTATTATTACCTTCAACACAATTTGATATGTACTCAGCTGAAAATGCAGGATTAATTAAGTTTGATTTTTTGGGATTAAAAACTCTAACAGTTATAAATAACACTCAAAAACTAATAAGAAAAAAAGATAAAAAATTTAATATCGAAAATATAAATTTTGAAGATCAAAAAGTTTTTGATTTATTGTCATCTGGCAAAACTGTTGGTTTATTTCAAATTGAAAGTGCTGGAATGCGTGAAGCATTGATGCAAATGAAACCGAATCACATAGAAGATATTATTGCCTTAGTTGCACTTTATAGACCAGGTCCAATGAGCAATATACCAGTTTATAATGATTGCAAACATGGAAAAAAAACACCCGATTATTTACATCCTTTACTTGAGGATATTTTACGACCTACTTATGGAGTGATAATTTACCAAGAGCAAGTAATGCAAATTGCACAAAAGCTTTCTGGTTTCACTGCTGGTCAGGCAGATATTTTAAGAAGAGCTATGGGTAAAAAGAAAAGAGCGGAATTAGAAAAACAAAAACAAAGTTTTATTTCTGGTGCTGTAAACAATGGAATTAGCAAAGATGTTGCTGCAGGAATATTTTTGAAAATAGAGCCTTTTGCAGAATATGGTTTTAACAAAAGTCATGCAGCTGCATATGCAATTATATCTTATCAAACAGCTTATCTTAAAACATATTATCCTAAAGAGTTTATTGCTGCATCAATGACCATGGATATTTCTAATCAAAATAAATTAAGTGAATTTTATGAAGAATTAAAAAGGTTAAATATTGAAATAGTTAGACCAGATATAAACGAATGTTATGCTGATTTTAGGACTGATGGAGAAAAATTTTACTATGCATTAGGTGCCATCAAAGCTGTTGGATATGAAGCAGTTTCAAATATTGTTGAAGAAAGATTGAAAAATGGAAAATTTAGCTCGATAAACAATTTTTTGAATAGAGTAAATCCAAAAGATATAAACAAATTACAGCTAGAAGGTTTGGTAAAAGCAGGAGCGTTTGACAATATAAGTTCAAATAGACAATCACTTTTTAATTCAATACCAAATTTTATTACTAAATCTAAAAATATTCATGAAAATAAATCTATTAATCAGATTGATTTATTTGGTGAAAATAATTCTCAAGATAATGAAATAATAATGAATATAGATGATTGGAAGTTTGAGGAAAGATTATCGAAAGAATTTGAATCTGTAGGCTTTTTTATATCTGATCACCCTTTAAATCAATTTAAAGAAATATTTAAAGACTATAATATTAATGATTACCTTAATTTTAATAGTGATAATGATAAAATGAACTCAAATATTGCCGCAACTTTATTAAAAATACAGGAGAGAAAAACAGCCAAAGGTAATTCTTATGCTGTTTTAAAATTGACTGATCTAACTAGTGTTTTTGAATTATTTATTTTTTCTGAAGTTTTAGAGAAAAATCGAGATCTATTGAAAGAGGGATCATCAATAATATTAACTTTAGCAAAATCTATTTCAGATGAGGAGAATCGATTTAAAAGAATAAATGTTCAGAAAATAGCCTCGCTTTCAGAATTGATAAACAAGCCGATTGAGGAAGTGCTTTTCAATTTAAAATCATTAAAGGAATTAAACGAAATTTCAAAAATTATCCCTAATGATGGAAATACAGTTGTTAAAATTAGATTGAGAGACCAAAACAATGAATTAGACTTTAAGCTAAAAAATAAAAGAAAAATCGATAGGAAAATGTTAAATATAATCAGAAATAAGGAGATTTCTGCCATTATAAGATAATTTTAAGCTTGTTAAATAAACAAAATCTTTGTAAATAGATTTCTAATTTAAACAAAAACGCACACAGTTTTTGGTTTTATACCTCCGGTCCTTAATTGGAAATAACTGTGGTGGCTTAACCGGGAAAAAATATGAAAATACCTGAAATTACAATTCAACAATTATTAGAAGCCGGTGTTCACTTAGGACACAAAACTTTAAGATGGAACCCAAAAATGAAGAGGTATATTTTTGGCAAAAGAGACTCTATTCACATAATAGATTTAACCCAAACTTTAGAATTGATTAAAGTAGCACTTGAAAAGATACATCAAGTAATCTCAAATAACGGAAAAGTGTTATTTGTATCAACAAAAAAACAAGCCTCTGAAGCAATTGCAGAAGTAGCGAAAGAAACTGATCAATATTTTGTTAATTATAGATGGTTGGGTGGAATGTTAACAAATTGGGGTACTATTTCAAATTCTATAAAAAAATTAAAAAAGTTAGAATTAGATTTAGTTGCAGAAAATAGAGGTTTTACAAAAAAAGAGCTTCTTAAAATGAGTATCAAAAAAGACAAATTACAAAGATCTTTAGGTGGCATTTCAGAAATGAAAAAAGTCCCAGATTTAGTTTTTATAATTGATACCAATTATGAGTCACTTGCTATTCAAGAGTCAGTCAAATTGGGAATACCTATAGTTGCAATACTTGATAGTAATTCTAATCCAGATGGGATTGATTTTCCAATTCCAGGAAATGATGATGCAAGAAGAGCAATCGATTTATATTGTAATCTTATTAAAGAAACAATTATTTCAGCGAAAGACTCAATACCAGTTGAAGAAAAAAAGGACACAAAAAACAAAGAAAATAAATCAAAAACTATCCAAGAAATAGATAGAGATAAATTAGAAAAAAAATTTTCTGAAAAAAAAACTATTAATTAATATGAGCGATATAGAGAAAGTTAAAAAATTAAGAGAAGCGACAGGTGCCGGGTTTAAGGATTGTAATTCAGCAATTAAAGAGTCAAATGGAGATCTGGACAAAGCTATAGAGATTTTAAGAATAAAGGGTATTTCTAAAGCTTCAAAAAAAATGTCCAGAGAAGCTAAGGAAGGAGTTGTTGCAATAAGCGGCGATGAAAAAAAAACTTCAATAATAGAAGTCAACTGTGAAACAGATTTTGTAGCTAAAAATGATGATTTTATTAATTTTGTTAAAGAATTGAGTGAGCTGAATAATCAAAATAATTCAAATATTGAAAAGCTCAGATCAACTAAAATGAAAAATGGATCTTCAGTAGATGATACACTCGTTGCTTTAATTGCTAAGATTGGCGAAAAAATCACAATTGGACAAACTAAAACGATCTCTAATTCTTCATCTGTTAATTATCGATATCTTCATACAGTGGTAAAAGATAATTTAGCTAAATTAGCTGTTGTAGTTTCTTTAGAAACTAAAGAAAATTCTGAAACTGTAAAAACTTTTGGAAAACAATTGTCAATGCATATAGCTGCATCAAATCCATTAGCTCTAGACTCAAGTTTAATTGAAAAATCAATAATTGATAAAGAGCAAGAATTGATCACAGAGGAACTTAAAAATTCTGGAAAACCTGAGGATATTGCTAAAAAAATTAGTCTAGGTAAAATGAATAAATTTAAAGAGGAAAATGCTCTTTTAACCCAAGCTTGGGTAATGGAACCAAAAAAGAAAGTTCAGGACGTTTTAAAGGAACTTGCTATTAATGATCTGAAAATTAAGGAGTTTAGCAGAATTAAAATAGGCGAATAAATGTTCGATGAAAAATCACATAGCCTTAAGATGGATAAAGCGATTGAAGTTTTTTCCAAAGAATTATCTTCATTAAGAACAGGAAGAGCAAACTCTGCAATGCTAGATTTGGTTAAAGTAGATGTTTATGGTCAACAAATGCCTATTAATCAAATTGGGAGCATTACAACACCTGAACCCAGAATGATTAATATTCAAGTGTGGGATCAAAATAATGTGCCCTTAGTAGACTCAGCTATAAAAAAATCAGAATTAGGACTGAATCCACAGATAGATGGTCAACTAATTAGATTGCCAATACCGGAGCTTAATGAGGAGAGAAGGACAGAGCTCAAGAAATTAATCAAATCAATGGGAGAAAAATGTAAAATTTCAATTAGAAATATAAGAAGAGATGCAAATGAAGAATTAAAGAAGCTTTTAAAAACTAAAGAAATAGGTGAAGATGAAGAGAAGTCATTCGAAAAAAATGTTCAAAATATTACTGATAAACATATTGCAACTGTCGATGAAAAAGTTTCAAATAAAGAAAAAGAAATAATGACCATATGAACCCATTAAATCATGTAGCCATTATCATGGATGGTAATGGTAGGTGGGGATTAAAAAGAAAAAATTCACGAAATGCTGGTCATAGAGCAGGCTTAAATACTGTTGAAAAGATTATAAAAGAGACTATCAAACATAAAGTTAAATTCTTAACATTATATGCTTTTTCCACAGAAAATTGGAAAAGACCAAAAAATGAGATTAATTTTTTGTTCAGTTTATTGGAAAATTTTCTTAAAGATAAAATTGAAGATTTGAATAAACAAAAAATTAAGCTTAAATTTATTGGTAAAAAAAATTTTTCATCTAAATTAAATTATCTTCTAAGAGTCTCTGAAAAAAAGACATACCAAAATAAAAGATTGCAAATAAATTTAGCTTTGAATTATGGGTCTAAAGCAGAATTAATAAATGCTTTTAAAGAATTAAAAAAAAATAAAGAGGATATTAATGAAAAAAATTTAAATAAATACTTACAAACATATAATACTCCAGACCCGGACTTATTAATTAGAACAGGAGACACAAAGAGGTTAAGTAATTTCTTACTATGGCAACTAGCGTATTCAGAGATATTTTTTGAAAAAAAATTATGGCCTGATTTTAATGAAAAAGATTATAATAAAATAATAAAGAAATATAAGAATATCAAAAGAAATTTTGGAAATATCTAATGGAAAAGGAACTTCAAAAAAGAATATTAAGTTCGATAATAATCATACCTTTATCTCTTTTTTTTATTATCAAGGGATCAGCGTTTTTTATCTTATTTATAACAATTTTGTTTTTAATAGCTTGTTTAGAGTGGTTTAAAATGACAAAAAGATATGACTTTAAACTCTTTGGAATAGTCTTTTTATTATTTTCTTTTTATTCAGTATATCTAGTTAGAGATAGAGGATTATTTGAATTTTTATTAATCTTATTAATTTGTATTTCAACAGATATTGGTGGTTATATTTTCGGAAAAACATTCAAAGGACCAAAGTTAATTAAGATAAGTCCAAATAAAACATACTCTGGTGTTGTAGGAGGGTTTTTGGTGTCCATTATTGTTGCATACTTATTTCACGCAAAATATGATAATTATTTTATCGTAAATCAAAATTTTACTAGTGACCTACGTTTTATATTAGAGGTTTTTTTAATTTCTAGTGTTAGTCAAATAGGTGATTTAATCATCTCATACTTCAAAAGAGCATCTAACATAAAAGATACAGGAAATCTCTTTCCGGGCCATGGAGGATTATTGGATAGAATTGATGGAATGATTTTTGTTTTTCCTTTTATTCATCTGATTTCAAAAATTTTTTAATGAAAAAAAAAGTTGCTATTTTAGGTTCAACAAGTTCTATCGGAAAGTCTTTACTAAATATTATTAATAAAGACCAAAAAAAATTTAAGATAGAATTATTAACTGCTAATACAAATTATAAAGACCTAATTAATCAAGCAAAAAAATTTAATGTAAAAAACATAATCATAACTGATCCAAATAGTTATAGAAAAGCAAAAAAAGATAATAAAAGGAAAAAAATAAATATATTTCAAAATTTTGAAAATCTAAAAAGGATTTTACCAAAAAAAATCGATTATGTAATGAGTGCTATATCAGGAATTGAAGGATTATTACCTACATATGAAATAATTAAATATACAAAATTAATTGCGATAGCTAATAAAGAGTCAATTGTATGTGGATGGTTGCTCATTAAGAAAGAATTAAAAAAAAATAAAACAATATTTATACCTGTTGACTCGGAACATTTTTCAATTTTTTCATTAATACAAAATAGTGAAATAAGTGATATTGAAAAAGTTTATATTACAGCCTCAGGTGGTCCATTTATGAATTTACCAAAAAGTGAGTTTAAAAAAATAAAATTAAATGATGCACTTAAACACCCCAATTGGAGAATGGGCAAAAAAATAACAATTGATTCAGCTACATTAATGAATAAAGTTTTTGAAATAATTGAGGCAAAGAATATTTTTGAAATTAATTATAATAAATTATCTATACTCACTCATCCAAAGTCATATGTACATGCAATTATAAAGTTTAAAAATGGATTAAGTAAATTTCTAGTTCATAAACCCGATATGAAAATACCTATCTATAATTCAATTTTTTATAAGTCTTGTAAAAGTTTTAAAACTGACTCTCTAGATTTTAAAATTTTGAACAACTTAAATCTTAAAGAAGTTGAAACAAACAAATTTCCATTAGTTAGATTACTTAAAAAAATGCCAAACAATCCCTCTTTATATGAAACAGTTTTGATAACAATTAATGACTATTTAGTATACAAATTTTTAGATAAAAAAATAAATTTTCAAAAACTTACAAAATTAATTTACAAAATTTCAAATTTAAAAGAATTTCAAAAATATAAGAAAATTCACCCCAAAAACATTAAAGATATATATAATTTGAGAGATTATGTTCGTTTAAAATTACATACTTTAGGTATATAAACCATTTGTAATGATGAATTTTTTTTCAAAAATTATTATTATTTTTTGTATTTTTACAACTTCTGCTGTATCAGAAATTTTAAAAAAAATTGAGATCACAGGTAATAAGAGAATTTCTAGTGAAACAATAATTATTTTTTCTGAAGTCAAAATTAATGATCAGATAAATAAATCAAAATTAGATAAAGTAATTAAAAACTTATACCAGACCAATTTTTTTAGAAACATTAGTCTTAATTTTGAAAATCAAATTCTTTTTTTAAATGTTGAAGAAAACCCAATTATTGAAAATTTAGAGATTAATGGCATAAAAAAACAATCTTTAGTTGAATTCATAAAAGGCAAAATACAACTTGCTGAAATGAAATCATTCAATGAGGAACTATTAGCTGTAGATCTCGATTTGATTAATAATATTTTAAAAACCAATGGTTATTATTTCACAAAAATATCAAGCTCAAAAAATATAAATAGTGATCTTAATACTATTAATTTGAGAATAAATATTGATTTGGGAGAAAAAGCTAAAATCAAAAAAATTATTTTTCTTGGTGAAAAAATATTTAAAGAGAAAAGATTAAAAGAAGTAATAGCATCAGAGGAACATAAATTTTGGAAGTTTATTTCCAATAACGTTTATATTAATCAAGAGTTAATTAATCTTGATAAAAGATTATTAGTCAGCTATTTTAAAAACAATGGGTTTTATGATGTAAAAGTTGAAAATTCTTTTGTAGAATTTGACAAAAACTCGAATTTTAATTTAATTTTTAATATAATTCCTGGCAAAAAATATTTTTTTAATGAATTTAATTTAAATTTACCGTCAAATTATGACACAAACTTATTTAAATCTATTACAAAAAAATTCCCCAAGCTAAAAGGAGACACTTACTCTCTATTGAAAATTAATAAATTATTAAATGAAATAGACAAGATTGCTTTATCGGGACAATATGAATTTATAAATGCAAAAATCATTGAAAAAGTTGATGGAAATAAAATAAATTTTGAAATTAATATTTCGGAGAGTGAAAAATTTTATGTTGAAAAGATTAATATTAATGGAAATTTCAATACCCTAGAAGAGGTTATAAGAAATAATTTGATTATTGACGAGGGCGATCCTTTTAATGAAATTTTATTTAATAAATCGGTGAATGAAATACAAAGTTTAGGTATTTTCAAAAATGTTAAAACAGATATACAAGAAGGTTCTAATCCGTCTTATAAAATAATTAATTTAGATGTAGAGGAACGTCCAACAGGAGAAATTTCTATATCAGCTGGTTTTGGAACTGAAGGTGAAACGATTGGAGCTGGTTTAAAAGAAAATAATTTTTTAGGTAAAGGAATTAACCTTAATACAAGTTTAGAATTAACTGCCGATTCTATTAAAGGTAAATTTATTTATGCAAAACCCAATTTTAATTATAGTGATAATACATTATTTACATCTCTAAAAAGCTCAACTTCAGATTTTATGACTGACTCAGGCTATAAAACTTCTGAGATTGGATTTGCGCTAGGTACTAAATTTGAACAATTTCAAAATATTTTTCTAAGTCCAGAAATTGACTTCCTACTTGAGGATTTGGAGACTTCAGATAAAGCCTCAAGCAATCTAAAAAAACAAGAAGGTTCATATACAGATTTATATTTTAATTATTCGATAAATCAGGATTTAAGAGATAAGAAATTTAGGACAGAAGACGGTTATATAACTACATTTTCTCAAGAAGTACCAATTTTGTCAGATAATTCAGAATTTGCTAACTCATTTGAGGTAACTAAATTTCAAAAATTATCATCCACATCAGACATGGTAGGAAAAATAAGCTTCTTCGGCAAAACAATAACTGGTTTAAGTGATGACGTAAGAATTTCAAAAAGATTAAATGTACCATCCTCAAGATTGAGAGGTTTTGAAAGAGGAAAAGTTGGCCCAGTAGAAAATAATGACTATATTGGTGGTAACCATGTATCAACATTTAATTTATCTGCAACTTTACCAACTGTTGTAGAGGGTTTGGATAATTTGGATATTGGTATTTTCTTTGATGCTGCTAATGTTTGGGGTGTTGATTATGACAGTTCATTAGATGACAAAAGTAAAATAAGATCATCAACTGGAGTTGCATTGAACTTAATGACACCAATTGGACCATTAAGCTTTTCTTTCGCAAATGCCATCACAAAAGCCACATCAGATAAAACAGAAACATTTAGATTTAATTTAGGAACTCAATTTTAATGAAGTTTTTAATTTCAAAAATAATTTTTTTTTTTTTAATAGTCAATATTTCTCAAGCTAATGAAAATATTAGATTTATTAATATTAATTATATAATTAATAATTCTGATGCAGGCAAAATATTAAATAATCTTATCAAAAAAAAAAATAATAAATTTACTGATGAATTGAATAAAATTGGTAAATCTCTGGAAGAAAAGAAAAATAAAATTATCTCACAAAAAAATATTTTAAAAAAGGAAGAATTTGAAAAATTAATAAAAGAATATGATGTAGATGTAAAAAATTTTAATGAAACAAGAAAAAAAAAAACTAATGAATTAAGTAATTTTAACGCCAACTCAAAAAAAAAAATGCTTGATTTATTGAATCCTCTCATAAAAGATTATTTACAAAAAGAGTCTATTCAGATACTTCTCCAAAAAGAAAAAATCATATTTGGTGATGAAAAACTTGATATTACAAAAGAGATTTTAGCTACTTTTAATAGCAAATACAAAAGTATAAAATTTGAGTAAATTTAAAATCAAATGGCCAAAAATAGTCTATCAAAAAAAGAAATAATAGAATTGCTTCCTCATAGAGAACCTATGTTGCTAATAGATAAGTTAATAGATATCAAACATCTTCATTCAGCTACAGCAATAATGAATGTTAAAAAAGATGCTTTTTATGTTAACGGACATTTCCCGGGAAATCCTGTTTTGCCAGGAGTTTTAATTGTAGAAGCTTTCGGTCAAGCTGCAGCTGCTCTTACAGCCCATGGCATAGATAAAAAAGAATATGATAATAAACTTGTTTTCTTAATGAGTGTAGAAAAAGCAAGATTTAGAAATCCTGTTATACCAGATTGTATATTGGAATTAAAAATAGAGGCTATTAGATCTCATGGGAGAGTTTGGAAATATAAAGGTGAAGCATTTGTTGACGGAAAAAAAATGTCTGATGCTCAGTGGTCAGCTACGATAGTTGACAGGAAATAATTAGCAATAAATCTTGATAAGCTTTTAAAATAAGTTTTGATATTAAACTTATTAATGATTAATCCTTTTTTTAAAAATACTGGACCTTATAACTTAAACTATTTGCTGAAAGCTATTGATTTAAAAGATAATAATTATCTTGAGGATAAGATTAATGATATAAAAGATCTTAACTCATCAAAAAAAAATGAAATAACTTTTTTGCATTCGAGAAAATATTCTGATTTAGCAAAAAAAACTAAAGCATCTTATTGTCTAACATCTGAAAATTTTAAATCATTTTTGCCAAACAACTGTAAGGCGATAATTACTGATAAAGTTTTATTACATACCGCTCAAATAACAAAAATTTTTTATCCAGATTCTATTACTGATAATTATGATAACACTGTTAAAGATATAAACGATACAGAACTTAAAAAAAAAGTTAAATTTGGAAAAAATGTTCTCATTGGTGAAAACGTAAAAATTGGTAGTAATTGTTTAATTGGTCATAATTCAATAATAGAAAAAAATGTGAAGATAGGTGATAATTGTTCTATTGGATCAAATGTAATTATTAGAAATTCATTAATAAATAACAATGTTCACATTTTAGACGGTTGTGTGATTGGAAAAAAAGGATTTGGTTTTTTTCCTAATAAAGATAATAATTTTAGATACCCTCAAATAGGTATTGTGATAATTGAAGATAATGTTGAGATAGGTTGTGGATCTACAATAGATAGAGGATCTCTTTCAAATACAATTATAGGAAAAAATACATATTTAGATAATCAAATACATATAGCTCACAATGTTAAAATTGGTGAAAATTGTATTATTGCTGGACAAGTAGGTTTTGCTGGAAGTTCTATTTTGGGTAACAACGTTATGATTGGAGGTCAGGCAGGTATTTCAGGTCATCTCAAGATCGGCAGCAATGTACAAATAGGTGGTGGGAGTGGAGTTATAAAGAGTATTCCCGATAATTCTAAAGTAATGGGTTATCCAGCGAAAGATTTAAAAAATTTTATAAGAGAAAATAAATGATAGATAAAACTGCTATTATAAATAAAAATGCAAAAATTCATTCTAGTGTCAAGATTGGACCATATGCCGTTATCGGTCCTAATGTAGAAATTGGAGAGAATACTGAGATCCAATCACACGTAAGCATTACTGGAAACACTAAAATAGGAAAAGGAAATAAGATTTATCCATTTGTCTCAATTAATGATCCTCAAGATTTAAAATATGACGGTGAAGAAACAAGTTTAGTCATTGGCGATAATAATAAAATTAGAGAGTATGTAACTATAAATCCTGGAACAATTGGTGGTGGAGGTAAAACTACAGTTGGAAATAATTGTTTATTTATGATTTCATCTCACATAGCCCATGATTGTCAGGTAGGCAATAATGTCATTATAGCGAACAATGTACCTTTAGGAGGTCATGCTATCATTGAAGATAACGTAGTGATAGGTGGAAATTCTGCTGTTCAACAGTTTACAAGAATTGGTAAAATGGCAATGATCGGAGGTATGACAGGAGTATTGCATGATGTTATTCCATATGGATTATCAACAGGAAATAGAAATTCATTACAAGGATTAAATTTAATAGGGTTGAGAAGAGCAAAATTTGAAAATAAGGATATTTTAGGTTTGAGCGAGGCCTATAAGGAGATTTTTGCTAGCAAAAATATTAATGAAAATATAAGTAAATTAAATGGCTCATTTCAGGAAAATCCATTAGTTAAAGAGGTAATAGAATTTATTACTAAGGATAAAAAAAGATCTATTTGCACTCCATTTTCATAAGATGATAGGATTAATTTTTGGTGATACAGATTTTCCAAATAAAATACTAAAAACAATAAAGAAAAGAAAAATAAAGTACCTAATAATAGATTTATCTACATCAAAGAAATTTAAAAAAGAGAATAAATCTCATTTAGTTTCTATAGGTCAATTTGGTAAAATAATTAATATTCTTAAGGAAAACAACTGTAAAAAAGTCTTATTTGCTGGGAAAGTCAATAGGCCAAACTTTTCTAAATTAAAGTTAGATTTGAAAGGAATCTATTATATTCCAAGAATTATCAAAGCTTCAAAGCTTGGCGATGCTGCAATTTTAAAAGAAATTATAAAAATATTAGCTCAAAATAAAATAAAAACTGAAAGTTCTCTTAAATTTAATCCAGAACTTACTCTAAAAAAGGGAAATTATTCAAAAATTAAACCAAATAATAATGATCAATTAGATATTAAAAAAGGTATTAAAACACTAAATAATTTAAGAGAATATAATTACAGCCAAGCTGTAGTAGTTAGAAATAAAAAAGTAATTTCAATAGAGGGAAAAGGTGGGACTACAAAAATGCTTGAAAAAAGCAAAAGTAAAAAATTTCGAAACCACGGTGTTTTAGTTAAGTTTCCAAAAAAGAAACAGGATCTTAGAGTTGATTTACCTACCATTGGTTTCAAAACGTTGAAACAAAGTAAGACAGCTGGATTAAAAGGCATTGTTGTAAAAGGTAAACAACATATATTTTTAGATAAAAATAAATGTATTAGTTTTGCTAATAAAAATAAGATGTTTATCTCAGTGAAATGAAAAAAATTTTTATATTAACAGGGGAACCTTCAGGAGATAAACTGGCATCAACTGTAGTTTCAAAACTTCAACAAAATTATTCAGATATAGAATATTTAAGTGTTGGAGGATTCCATTTAAATAATCTTAGAGTTAAATCGATATATGATCTTAAAGAAATAACTTACATTGGCTTTACTAGTGTTATTCTAAATTTATTTAAAATCAGAAACAAAATAAATGAAACTGTAAATAAAATAATTGAATTTAATCCTGATATTCTATTTAGTGTAGATAGTCCAGATTTTACACTAAGAGTTGCTGAAAAAGTAAAAAGTATAAATCCTAATATTAAAACAATACATTATGTTGCACCACAAGTATGGGTATGGAGAGAGGGTAGGGTAAAAAAATTTAAAAAATTTTTAGACCATGTTTTATTATTATTCAATTTTGAAAAGAAATACTTTGATAAAGAAAATATTAAGAATACTTTCGTTGGCCATCCATTACTTGAAAATAAAGAAAATGTTAAAACAGATTTATCAAATATAATTGATGACAATAAAAAAATTATATCTTTATTCGCTGGGAGCCGTACATCTGAAATCAATATTCTTTTACCAATTTTGTTAAACTTCATTAAATTAATGAATGAAAAATTCAATACATACAATTTTGTTTTTCATGCAACTGATCAAAACAAAGATTTAATAAAAGATGAGATTAAAAAAACAAATTACAAAAATGTTGAGGTCATATCTGATGAGAATATAAAATTTAAAATACTATCAAACTCTGTATTCGCTGTAGTGAAATCTGGAACTGTATCTCTTGAAATTTGTAATGCAAAAGTTCCATCTATCATTATTTATAAAATGAATTTTATTAATTTTTTTATTGTAAAATTTTTAGTAAAAACAAAATATGCAAATATAATTAATATAATTAACAAAAAAGAAATAATTCCAGAATTAATTCAAAAAGAATGTAATTCAAAAGAAATTTTTAGATCTGTAGTATATTTTTTAAAAAACCCCGAGCTTATGAAAAAACAAGTCCTTGATGTGAACAATACTTTAAATGAGATTAAATCTAAAACTTCTTCATCTTCAGAAGCTTCAGCAGTAGTTTCAAGCTATCTTAGCACTTAACCGTTTTTGAACTTCTTCTTTTCCTAATGATAAAATAATATCATATATACCAGGTCCAAACTTTGAACCAGTAAGCGCAATCCTTAATGGTTGTCCAACACCCTTAAAATTTGTGCCGTGCGATTTTATAAGCTCGTTTACTATTGGTTCTAAAATTTCTCTTGAAGGCAGGTCTATTTTTTCAAATTGATTTTTAAAATCAGAAATTACTTTTCTTGCTTTATCGTCAATTAATTTAAGATCATCATTATTAAAATCAACCTCATCTTTTATAATATATTGAGCATTATTAAATATATCTTCCAAAGTTTTTGCTTTATTTTTCAAGAATGTAAGAGATTTTTTAATCTTATCTTTTTTATCTGATTGAATTTCACTTTTATATAATTTGCAATATTCAATTAATTGATTGAATAAATCATTTTCATTAATATTTTTAATATAATGTTCGTTCATTGATAAAATTCTACTCATATCAAGCTTTGATGGTGATTTACCAATTCCTTCAAGATTAAAATATTTAATACTTTCATCTAAAGTAAATATTTCTTTATCTTTATAAGACCATCCTAATCTTAGAAGATAATTTCTTAAAGCATCAGGGATAATACCAATTTTAGAATAATCATCTAATGTAGAGGCCTGATCTCGCTTTGATAATTTCTTTCCTTCAATTGTATGTATCAATGGTATGTGAGCAAATGAGGGTAATTCCCATTTCATGGCTTGATAAATTTGAATTTGTTTGAAGGTGTTTATTTTATGATCGTCACCTCTTATAATATGTGTCATATTCATTTGATGATCATCTACGGATGCTGATAAATTATATGTGGGAGTCCCATCATTTCTTAAGATAATAAAATCTTCAATAGTATTATTTTCTATTTCGACATTACCTTGAACCAAATCTTTCAATATTGATGTTCCATCAATCTTACTTTTAAATCTTATAACAGGTTTAATACCTTTGGGAGCATCATTTTCATTTTTATTCCTCCATTTTCTATCATAAATATAGGGAATTTTTTTTTGTCTTGATCTTTTTTTTTGTTCTTCTATTTCTTCGCTTGAGCAATAACATTTATATGCATTACCATTTTTAAGTAGCTCATTTGCAACTTTTATGTGATCATCTACTTTTTTTGATTGAATATATTCTTCACCATCATAATTGATACCGATCCATTTAAGCGATTGTATTATTTGATCTTTGAATTCATCTCTAGATCTTTCTTTATCTGTATCTTCCACCCTTAAATAAAATTTACCATTGTGATTTTTGGAGTATAACCAATTAAACAATGCTGTTCTAACACCTCCAATATGCAATGCACCAGTAGGTGAGGGAGCAAATCTAGTTGCTACTTTTTTCATTAAAATGGTTTAGACTATTTTTTTAGAAGTTTCTATATAAAGATACTAATACACCCTGAACTTTTACTCTATCAGGTCCAAATATTTTAGTTTCGTAATTTTTGTTGGCACTTTCTAAAGCAACAACTTTACCTTTTTTCCTAATTCTTTTTAACATTGCTTCATGCTCATCAATCAGAGCAACAACAATTTTTCCATTATCAGCTGTATCTGTTCTTTTAATAATTACTGTATCACCTTCATGAATTCCAGCTTCAATCATCGAGTCTCCTTGAACTTTTAAACCAAAATAATCTCCATTTTTCTCTAAATTACTTGGCAAAGGTATTCTCGAAACCTCATTTTGAATAGCTTCAACAGGTGTTCCAGCAGCAATTTTTCCTAAAACTGGTACCTCGGCATCATCTGATGATAAATTTTCTTCATCTAAACCACCTTTAATAACACTTGGTGAAAAACTGTTGTAAATGTCGTTTGCAGAGGCCGTTTCTGGCAATTTAATTACTTCTAATGCTCTTGCTTTATGAGCAAGTCTTTTAATAAAACCTCTCTCTTCTAATGCACTTATAAGTCTATGAATTCCAGACTTAGACTTAAGGTTTAACGAAGCTTTCATCTCCTCATAAGAAGGAGAAACACCAGAGCTTCTCAACTTCTTGTTGATAAATAAAAGCAGGTTTTTTTGTTTTTTTGTTAGCATAAGAACAAATATCGTACAAAATCTGTTCTACAAAAGTTCTTTTCAATTCACAATAGTAAAAAACCCAATAAAATAGGGAACTATTTGACTAAAGCACTGAGAAAATAGAATTATTTTCCAAATTTTTCAAAAGTGATTCACCGATTAGAAAAGTTTTAATAGATGTTTTATTTGAGAGTTCTAATAGTTCATCTTTTGTTTTTATTCCACTTTCAGAAATTAATGGGCCTTTATGATTAACCAAAACATCATGAATATCAAAAGTTGTATTTATATCAGTTTGAAGAGTTTTTAGGTTCCTATTATTGATACCAATCAATGCATCTTTAAATTTTAAAGCTTGTTTTGCTTCCTCAACTGTATGCACCTCAACTATAACAGACATATTAAATTTTAAAGCTTCCTCATATAATTCATTTGCAAGGCTTTCACTTACACCAGCTAATATAATTAATATTGCATCTGCTCCATAACTCTTTGCTAATGGAATTTGAAATTTATCTACAAAAAAGTCCTTACAAAGAATTGGCAAATTAATATTTTGTTTAATTTCACTTATATGTCTCAAATCTCCTAAAAAAAAATTTTCTTCAGTCAAAACAGACAAACAAGTTGCTTTGTTATCATTATATATACCAGCTATTTTAACAGGGTTATAATCATTTATGATTACACCTGCAGAAGGACTAGCTTTTTTGATCTCAGCAATAATTGAAAATTTATTTTCCTTAATATTTTTTTCAATATTTTCTTTAAAATTAATAAATATTTTATTTTTCCCAATTAATTCATTTAATGACCCTATTGAAATATTTTTTTTAGAATCTTCTATTTTTTCTTTTTTCTTTTTAATTATTTTTTCGAGAACATTTTCAGGCATTTTGAATTTTTTCTAAATGTTTGATAACTTTGTTTGATAAAATATGATCTCTTGCATTTTTATATGCTTCACTAAACTCTTCATGAGTTTCATTAACAATCAATCCTGCTGCAGCATTTAAACATATTGCTTTAGAAAAATCATTATCTTCACCTTTAAATATTTCAAGAATCTTATTTGCATTAAATTTTGCATCGTCACCAACAAGATTTTTAAATTTGTCTGCATTTATATTTAATTTTTTTGGATCAATTACGATTTCTGATATGACATTATTTTTTAATTGAATAACATTTGTTTTAGCATAGGGTGAAATTTCATCTAAACCATCTTCACTATTGACGATCCATGCAAATTTAATATCTAAACTTTTTAAAGCATTAGCAAATATTTTTAACAACTTTTTTTCAAAGACACCAACTACCTGTCTTTTAACTAAAGCTGGACTACTCAAAGGACCAATCATATTAAAAATTGTTCTCTTACCAATTTTTTTTCTTGTAGGTCCAACGTATTTCATTGCACTATGGTAATTCGGTGCAAACATAAAACCAAAATTATTTTTTTCAATTTGTGACTCAATATCATTTGGTTCTAAATTAATTTCTATATTTAATGCCTCTAAAACATCGCCAGATCCACATTTTGAAGATACTGCTTTATTTCCATGTTTTGCTACTTTAACACCCATACTAGCAAGCAATAATGCAGAAGCTGTTGAAATATTGAGTGTGTTCATTCCATCACCGCCCGTACCACATGTATCGATACAATTTTGTACATTTACTCTTTTTGATTTATTTCTTAGAACGTATACTCCTCCAGCAATCTCATTTGAAACTTCACCTTTAGCAGATAAAAGTGTTAAAAAATCAAATATTTCCTGTTCATTTGCCTTACCTTCCATTAATAATTCGAACGCTGCCTTACTTTCCTCAAAGGAGAGATCATCTTTATTTTTAATTTTGTCTATGAATTGTTTCATAAATTTTAAAGTCTTATAAAATTTTTTAAAATTTTAATACCTTGTTTAGTTTTAATACTTTCAGGGTGAAATTGCACTCCATGAACATTATATTTTTTATGCTGAATACCCATTACTAAACCATCTTTGCTCTCAGCAGTGATTTCAAGATGTTTTGATAGTGTTTTTTTATCAATAATTAAGCTGTGATAACGTGTTGCCTCAAATGATTTTGGAAGATTCTTTAAAATTCCCAACTTTTTTGAAACAATTTTGCTTGTTTTACCATGCATTAGTTTTTTAGCCTGAACAATTTTAGAGCCAAATACCTGTCCAATAATTTGATGACCAAGACAAACACCAAGAATTGGAATTTTTTTATATAAAGACTTTACTATTTTTAAACAATTACCTGATTGATCAGGGTTACCTGGGCCTGGTGAGATTACAATTTTATTATATTTTCTTTTTAATATCTCATTAGATGTAATGTGATCATTTCTTATCACATCTACCTTAACTTTAAATGAAGATAGGTAATGATAAAGATTAAAAGTGAAACTATCGTAATTATCTATAAGAATTATTTTTTTCATTTTAAAGCATTAATTAAAGCTTTTGCTTTATTAACAGTTTCCTCGTACTCTTTTAAAGGTTTACTATCAGCAACAATTCCAGCACCAGCTTGAACATAAAATTTATTATTTTTAGCGACTGCTGTTCTTAAAGCTATACATGTATCAAATTCTCCGTTAGCTGAAAAATAGCCAATACCACCAGCATAAACTTTTCTCTTAGTTTTTTCTAATTCATCAATTATTTCCATAGCTCTAATTTTCGGTGCTCCTGAGACAGTTCCTGCAGGAAAACCAGCTAGAAGTGATTTAAACTTAGAAAATTTCTTATTATACACACCGATGACATTTGATACTATGTGCATTACATGAGAATATCTCTCAATAATAAAACTTTCAGTTACTTTTACCGTATTAATTTTTGAAACTTTACCAGCATCATTTCTTCCTAAATCTAATAACATTAAGTGCTCTGAAAGCTCCTTTTTGTCATTAAGAAGATCTTTTTCATAAAAAAGATCCTCTTTTAATGTTTTTCCTCTTGGTCTCGTTCCAGCTATTGGTCTTACAGTAATTTTATTATCTCTTAGTCTCACTAAAATTTCTGGACTCGCACCAATAATTTGGAAGTCATTGAAATTAAAAAAAAACATAAAAGGTGATGGGTTAGTCACTCTAAGTTTTTTATAAATATCAATCGGTTTTTTTGTTAATTTAGCTTCAAATCTTTGACTTAAAACTACCTGGAATATATCTCCTAATTTTATATATTTTTTGGCTGTATTGATCATTTGCAAGAATCTATTTTTAGAAGTATTAGATTTAACTTTAATATTTTTTGATTTTAATGGAGTCCTATTATTTATATTTTTAATTGATGATTGAATAAGTAATCTAAAAAGATCTGATTTTACCTCATCAAATTTTTTTTTATAATCTCTAATCTTTTCGTCTTTATAGATATTTCTAATATAAAAAATCTCTTTTTTTAAATTATCGTGAATAATTAGTGTTCTTGGTCTCAGAAGTCTTACATCAGGTATATTTAGATCATCCTTACAATTATTAGGGATTTTCTCTATATATCTTATAGAGTCATATGAGAAATATCCTGAAATTAAAGAACATAGTTTTGGTAAATTTTTGGGAGTTTCAAATTTAAATTCTTCAATAATTTTCTCAATCAAGTTTTCAGGTTTATCTTTCAGTTTAATTTTTTTTTTATTTTGAATTAAATAAGAAGTTTTATTTTTGAATTCCCATATCTTGTCAGGATTTTTGCCAAATATAGTGTATCTTCCTTTGATTTTTCCTTTCTCTACCGACTCAAATATAAAGCTATTTTTTTCACTTAAAAAATTATCTATTAAATTTAAAATCTCTTCATCTTCTTGGATTTTTTTTGAAGTATATATAATTTGATTTTTATTGCTTCTATGTCGAAACTTAAAATCTTTGAAGCTTCGATTTATGTTCATTGAAAGAAATTTTTAACTCGTTCTATTGTTTTTTGATTTAAATTAACATCATATCTGCTGTTTAGATATAGATCATATGATTTTAACATATTATTTTTTTGATTTGAATTTTGTTTACTCATATATTCATTTATCTTATCATCATTTTCCATTGTCTGATTTTGAAAGTTCTTTATTTTAGCTAAGTAAATATTGCTCATCTCATCATTTATAAGGGTAAAAGAATTTATGGGTAATGAGTAAAGAAGTTCAACAGCTTTAATATCAAATTTTTTGTTATCTTTGATTGAATTTAATAATAAATTTTCAATTTTCTTATTTCCCATCTCTACAAAGTTTTCATTGTTGAAATTTTTTTCATCAATTTTTTTTATTAAATTCTTGTTATATTCATACTTATTTTTTTCAAACATAAGTCCTAAGATCTCTTCTCTGAGGACAGGATCATTTACATTAGGAGAACGTTGTTCTGACTTAATTATTTTGTAAAGAATATAATCATCTTTAAATTCAATGATATCAAATTCATTATTTCTTGCTTCAAATATCTTTTTTTCTATATCGCTTTTATCATAAGTAAATCTGAAATCTTTGATTTTCTTAGACTTTAAATTAAAGTTTGTAACTATGTTTCCAAAAGGAAGTTCATTCGAGATATCAATTTCTATTTGGTCAATTTTATCAAAAAAGGTCTGATTAAATTCATCTACACCAACTAAATTTTTGGGGTTTATTATGGAATAATCAAAATCAATATATTCTACTTTTAAGTCATTCTTATTTTCATCTAGAAATTTTTTTATATCGTTATCTGTAAAACTATCTTTCTTTTTATAAAATTGATTTAAATTTATATAATCTATCTCTAATTTTCTATTTTCATCCTGATAGAGCTTTTTAACTAAAAATTTTGGAGAAACAGTTCCAGCACCCACAAAGCTGAACAAGTTTTTTTGTAATTCACGATTTTTTAATCGTAATTCAAACTGAGGTGCAGATTGATTATTTTCAAGTAAAAATTTTTCGTATTTAAGTCGTTGAAAACGTCCTTGTTCGTCTAAAAAATTTTTATTTTTTTTTATCATTTCGAGTAGTGTTTCTTTTGAAATAATTAAATTGTATTCCTCAATTTCTAAATCTAAAATTTTTGTCGAAATCAATCCAGATAATAATTCTTCAATAATATTATCATTTAAATTTTCTCTTATTGTATCCTGAGGAATTCCAGAATTATTTAAGTAATCAATAAATTCTTCTGTAGAAATATTAGTCTCATTTATTTTTACAATTGAATTTGTATTTCCGCTACTGAACATGCTCCCCATACCCCAAAATACAAATGGAATAATCATTATAAAAACTAATATCCCAGCGAACTTTGTTTTGGCAAAATTTCTAAATGCACCTATCATTACTATATAAATTTATTGATCTATAAAAAACAAACCTATAGATTAAATTTTAGTATAAGACAAATAAATATATGTATTTTATTGCTAATTGGAAAATGTTTGGTGGATTGAGTACATTAAATTCACTAAAAAAAGTAATCAAATTTCTAAAAATTTTTAAAAAATCAAAAAAAATTAAAATTATTTATTGTCCGCCCAATACATTAATCCGTTCAATGTCTAAAAAAGTTATAAATTCTAAAATTCAAGTTGGTGCTCAGAATTGCCATGAAAGCCTTGCTTATGGCGCTTCAACTGGTTCCATAAATCCTACGATGCTAAAAAATGTTGGGGCAAAATATGTTATTTTAGGTCATTCAGAAAATCGTGACACTGGTGAAACGGATAAATTAATTAATGCTAAGATTAAAGCAGCAACTCAAGCAGGTTTAAAGGTTATTTTTTGTATTGGTGAAACCTTAGGTCAAAAACGAAAAAAAATTACTAAAAAAATTTTATCTAAACAGATTATTGTAGGCTTACAAAAAATTAAGAAAAGAAAAAATATTGTAATTGCTTATGAACCTGTGTGGTCAATTGGAACAGGTCTAATTCCTAAGGCAGATGACTTATTTAACACTATTAATTTTATAAAAAAAAAAGCTAGAAATATTAAAGTTTTATACGGGGGTTCGGTAAATCCAAAAAATATAAATAAATTAAAGTTAATAAAAAATATTGATGGATTTCTAATTGGAGGTGCCTCTCAAGATCCCAAAAAATTTATTGATATAATCAAAAAAACGTATAATTAACCTGCATGGAAAATATATTGTTAGTACTAAATATCATTCTTGCATTAATTTTAGTTTTATTAGTTTTAATGCAAAAATCTGAGGGTGGAGCACTTGGAATCGGAGTTTCCCAGGAAAATATGATGTTTTCAAAGTCAGCAGGAAATTTTATGACAAAAGCAACTGGTGTTGTTGCAACTCTGTTTATCATATGTAGTTTAGCTCTAACGATAGTATCTAGGGGTGATTTGACACCATCTAGCTCAGTTTTAGATCAAGTCGAAGAGGATACACCATCAATCCCAGAAAATAATAATTAATACTTTTAATTTACTTTTTTATTAGCTATAAGATACTTCCATGGCGCGATATATATTTGTCACTGGCGGCGTGGTCTCATCATTAGGAAAAGGTCTTTCATCGGCATCACTTGCCTATTTATTAAAATCACAGGGTTACAAAGTTAGGTTAAGAAAAATGGATCCGTATTTAAATGTAGATCCTGGAACAATGAGTCCATTTCAACATGGAGAAGTTTTCGTCACCGACGATGGTGCTGAAACTGATTTAGATCTAGGTCATTATGAGAGATTTACTAATATTTCATCTAAACAGTCAGATAACATTACAACTGGTCGTATTTATAGTGATGTTATTAAAAAAGAAAGAAAGGGAGGATATCTTGGAAAAACTGTTCAAGTTATACCTCATATCACAAACCGAATAAAAGAATTTATAAAAAAAGATATTACAAATGAAGATTTTGTAATATGTGAAATTGGTGGAACAGTTGGAGATATTGAAAGTTTACCATTTGTTGAAGCTATAAGACAATTTTCAAATGAATATGGTAAATCAAAAACATTGTTTATTCATTTAACTTTTGTTCCGTTTTTGAAATCATCGGATGAAATAAAGACTAAACCAACTCAACATTCGGTAAAAGAATTAAGAAGTATAGGTGTTCAACCAGATATCATTATTTGTAGATCTCAACAATCTATACCATTAGACCAAAGAAAAAAAATATCATTATTTTGCAATGTTCCAATTGAAAACGTTATTGAAACAGTGGATGTAAGAACTATTTATGAGGCACCAATTAGTTTTTATAATCAAAAACTTGATAAACAAGTTTTAAAATTCTTTAAACTTAAACCAAAAAAAAGAGCTAACTTAAGCCCATGGAAAAAAATAACTAAAATTGTTTTAAATACAAAAAAATCAGTAAATATTGCGATAATTGGAAAATATGTAAATTTAAAAGATGCTTACAAATCTCTAGATGAAGCCTTAGTTCATGGTGGAATTGCAAACAATGTAAAAGTAAATTTAATAAGAATAGAGTCTGATAACTTAAAAAATAGTGAAATCAAAACAAAACTAAAAAATGTTTCAGGATTATTGATACCAGGAGGTTTCGGTAAAAGAGGAACAGAGGGAAAAATTTCAGCAATTAAATATGCTAGAGAAAAAAAGATACCATTTCTAGGTATTTGTTTTGGAATGCAAATGGCTATAGTTGAATTTGCACGAAATAAACTAAAAATTAAAAATGCTGGGTCAAGTGAATTAGATAAAAAATGCTATCCAGTCATTGGTTTAATTAATGAATGGGACAAAAATGGAAAAATTATTAAAGGCACAGACAAAAATTTAGGCGGAACAATGAGATTAGGGTTATATGAGGCTAAATTGAGAAATAATTCTGCCATAAATAAAATATATAAATCCAAAAATATAAGAGAAAGACATAGACATAGATATGAAGTTAATAATAGCCTTAAAGCTGAATTTGAAAACAAAGGATTAATTTTTTCAGGAATGTCACCAGATAATAAATTGCCAGAGATAATAGAGCTTAAAAATCATCCATGGTTTATAGGTGTTCAATTTCATCCAGAATTTAAATCTAGACCTTTGGCTCCTCATCCTTTATTCTCTTCATTCATTAAGGCATCAAAAAATCATAAATGAGTAATATAAAGGTAAATTGTAGTAAAATAGAAATCTCTAATGATAATAAAATATGTATTATTGCAGGCCCTTGTCAGCTTGAAACTGAGCAACATGCAATGGATATGGCAGGTAAAATCCAAGATATTACTAAGAAATTTGGAGTAGGATTTATTTATAAAACTTCATTTGACAAAGCAAATAGAACAAGTCTTAAAGGCAAAAGAGGAGCTGGACTAGATACATCCCTTCCAATTTTTGATAAAATAAAGAAAGAACTAAATGTTCCGATTTTAACAGACATACATAATATCGAACAATGTTCAATTGTTGCAAAACATGTGGACGTTTTACAAATACCTGCTTTTTTATGTCGTCAAACTGATCTTTTAGTAGCCGCAGCTAAAACTAATAAAATTATTAATGTTAAAAAAGGTCAATTCTTAGCGCCATGGGATATGGTCAATGTAACAAAAAAAATTTCAGACTCTGGTAATAAAAATATTCTAGTCACTGAAAGAGGTGCTAGTTTTGGTTACAATACTTTAGTCTCAGATATGAGAGCATTACCCATCATGGCAAAAAATGGTTACCCAGTAATTTTTGATGCAACCCATTCAGTTCAACAGCCAGGTGGTCTTGGTGAAAAAAGTGGGGGACAGAGAGAGTTTGTAGAACATTTAGCAAGAGCAGCTGTTGCAGTAGGAGTAGCAGGAGTTTTCATTGAAACACATCAAGATCCTGACAATGCTCCTTCTGATGGTCCAAATATGGTTCCTTTAGATAAATTAGAAAGTCTATTAAAACAATTAACTGATATAGATAGTTTAATCAAAAATTAGTGAGTAAAATTACAAAAGTAAAAGCCCGACAAGTTTTTGACAGCAGAGGTAATCCAACAATCGAAGCTGAGGTTTTTACAAAAAACAAAAGTGCAATAGCAATTTGTCCCTCTGGAGCATCAACAGGAACTTATGAAGCTTTTGAAAAAAGAGATAAAAATAATAAAAAATATTTAGGAAAAAGTGTTCTTAATGCAATTAGTTTAGTTAATTCTAAGGTTTCAAAAAAACTTAAAGGACAAAATATTCATCATCAAGAAAGGATAGATGCTTTAATGATTAACCTGGATGGTACAAGACAAAAAACAAAACTAGGGGCAAATTCTATATTAGCTGTGTCTATGGCTGTAAAAAAACTTTCAGCAAAAATTAGAAAAAAACCATTATATAAAACTTTTTTAATTAAAAATAATTTTAAATTACCTTTTCCACTTATGAATATAATTAATGGTGGAGCACATGCTAATAATGGTTTGAGAATTCAAGAATTTATGATCAGGCCAGACCGCGCAAAAAATTTCACTGATGCGATGAGAATTTGTTTTTTAGTGATTAAAAATTTAAGTAAAATTATTAAGAATAAAGGACTTTCAACATCTGTTGGTGATGAAGGTGGATTTGCACCAATGATTAGCAATAATAATCAGGCATTAGATTTAATTGTTTCAGCTATTAGGAAGTCAGGATTTGTTAACGGTAAAGATGTTTCAATTTGTTTGGATGTGGCTGCAAATGAATTATATAAAAGAAATAAATATTCTATTCATTCAAAAAGCTATATTTCTGTAAAAAGATCTATTCAAGAATATAAAAAAATAATTAGTAAATATAAGATTAAATCAATAGAAGACCCATTTGCAGAAAATGATTGGATATCATGGAATAAATTAATGAAATCACTTAAAAAAGTTCAGATTGTAGGTGACGATCTTTATGTTACTAATCTTGAGCGACTCAAAAAAGGTTTTTTAAATTTATCATCTAACGCAATTTTAGTTAAATTAAATCAAATCGGCACAGTTTCAGAAACCTTAGATGTAATTCGATTTGCTCAAGCCATTGGATTTCAAACAATCATTTCTCATAGATCTGGAGATAGTGAGGATACATTTATTGCAGATCTTGCAGTAGGTACTAATTCTAATCAAATAAAAACTGGATCTTTAGCAAGATCAGAAAGAGTTGCTAAATATAATCAATTATTAAGAATAGAAGAAGAACTTGGAAAAAAAGCCAGAATGAATAAGATTCATTAATGCTTCAAAGATTAAAAAAAAATTATTTTCTACTTATATCAGTTTTTCTGATCATATATTTTTTCTTTAATCTCTTGTCGGGTGAAAGAGGATTAATTTCATATTATGAAAAAAAACAAATCCTAAACGATTTAAAAATTAAGGAATTATCATTAAAAAATCAGATAAATGACTTGGATTTTAAGAATTCGTTATTAAGTGACAATCTAGATCTTGATTATATTGAGACATTAATTAGAGAGAGGTTCTTATTTGGAAAAAAAAATGAAAAAATTTATATTATAAAAAAACATGACGCAAAAAATTAAACCTAGGCACCCTGAAAAAATAAACAATCCAATTAATCCAATTAAAAAAAAACCTGATTGGATTAGATCTAAACTGAATAATAGTAAAGAATTTTTTTTAACAAAAACAATTGTAAATAAAAATAATCTTGTAACTGTTTGTCAGGAAGCAAATTGCCCAAATATAACTGAGTGTTGGAGTAAAAGACATGCAACTTTTATGATAATGGGTGATACGTGTACAAGAGCATGTGCTTTTTGTGATGTAAAAACTGGTAAACCAGAAAAATTAGATAAGCTAGAACCAATTAAAATATCGCAAGCTGTTAAAAAATTAGATTTAAAACACGTTGTAATCACATCAGTTGATAGAGATGATTTAGACGATGGTGGTTCAAATCATTTTTACGAGGTTATAAACCAAACAAGAAAAACTAATCCAAATACAACTATAGAAGTTTTAACGCCTGATTTTTTAAGAAAAGGTGATGCTTACAAAAGAGTATTAGAAGCTAATCCTGATGTTTTTAATCACAATATTGAGACTGTACCTAGTCTATATTTAAAAGTTAGACCAGGTTCAAGATATTTTGCATCTCTTGAGCTTTTAAAAAATGCAAAAAAAATGAACAAGAAGGTTTTTACTAAATCTGGAATAATGGTTGGTTTAGGTGAGACGAGAGACGAAATTTTACAAGTAATGGATGATTTAAAATCTGCTGATGTAGATTTTTTAACAATTGGACAATACTTACAACCATCTGTAAAACATTTTCCATTAGATCGATATTATAAACCTGAGGAGTTTAAAGAATTGGGTGATATTGCAAAAGCAAAGGGTTTTTTATTAGTTTCTTCATCTCCTTTAACAAGATCTTCATATCATGCTGATGAAGACTTCGCTAAACTTCAACAAAATAGATTAAACAGTCATTAATGCCAAAAGCTTCAGTTAAGCGATTAATTGAATGTAAAAAAAAAGATTTAATTGATTTAGTTTTGGATATTGAAAAATATCCAGAATTTGTTCCATTCTGTTTCGGCGCAAAAATATATGAAAATAAAAATGAAGGTGATTTAACAAAAATAATTGCAGACTTAACAATAGGAAAAGGACCGTTTAAAGACACTTATAAAAGTGATGTAGTTTTTGATAGAAAGAAAGACTCAATTTTTGTTAAGAATATAGAAGGACCTTTAAATCATTTATCCAACAATTGGATTTTTGTTGATAAAGAGAATGGAATTACTGAAGTAACTTTTGATATTGATTTTGAAATTAAAAATAAATTTTTAAATTCATTAATGATTGTATCTTTTCAATTTGGATTAGAGAAAATAGCTGATGCATTTCAAAACAGGGCTGAGCAGTTATTTAGCAGCTCTAAGAAGTAGATTTAGGGCTGTTTTTACAGTAGCTTTTCGGATTGAGGATCTTTTTTTACTTTTGAATAAAAATTTATTTATCTCGATTTTAGCTCCTTTTTTAACTCCAATATAAACTAAGCCAACAGGCTTTTTTTTGGTGCCACCTCTGGGTCCCGCAATTCCGGTAATCGAAACATTAATATTGGCTTTTGAGATTTTAGATAAATTATTAACCATTGCATAGCAACATTCATAGCTAACAGCACCATATTTTTTGATAATTTTTTTATTTACTTTTAAAATCTTTATTTTTGCTTGATTAGAGTAGGTGACCAAACCTAGATTGAATATTTTAGATGCACCACTAATTGAAGTGATAGCAGAAGCTAATAATCCTCCTGTGCAAGACTCAGCTACTGATATTTTAACTTTTTTTCTAATTAATTGCTTGATTAATAATTTCATCTCACAAAATAACTACTTAAAACCATAAAACAAATTAAAGATAAAACAACATAAATTCCTGCAATTACATCATCCATAATTACGCCAAAACTATTTTTAAAGTTTTTGTCAAAAAAATTTACGGGAAATGGTTTTGCAATATCAAAAAATCTGAATAAGGCAAAACAAATACCATAAAAAATTAATGCTTCATTTGGTGATTTTTCTGTACCATGTGAAATTTCATAAAGATAAATCGGTATTGATTGACCAATAAATTCATCGATAATTACTTCTTTGGGATCTTTATTTTCATTATCTTTGATATGATGTGCCACAGCAGAAAAAGATAAAATGAAAATAACTACTAATAATATTAATATTAAGTTTGAAGATAAATTAAATACGTGGAAAAAAAGATAAAGAATAATTACTGTAGCTAATGATCCAAAAGTACCTGGAATTTTTGGAATTTTACCTAAACCTAACATTGTTACAAACAAAGTATTAATAGTTTTAATCATATTTTGTTATTGAAATTATAACTTCACATGCAATGGCTTTTTCTTTTCCAATCAAACCAAGTTTTTCAACTGTTTTACCCTTTAAATTTATAAGATCTTTTCTCAACATCATTAGTTTAGAGACAGAATTAATTATTAGATCTCTGTATTTTGATACTTTTGGTTGTTCACAAATCAAATTAATATCTAAATTATTTATAAAAAAATTTGATTTATAAAGACTTTCAACAACTGGTTTCAATATTTTTGGAGACCTAATATTTTTATATTTTTTTGTGTTTGGAAAAAAAGATCCAATATCTTTATTTCTCATTGCACCTAAGATCGAATCTATGATTGAATGCAAAATTACGTCTCCATCTGAATGTCCTTTCAATCCCGAGTGAAATGGTATTTTAGCACCACCTAAATAAAGTTTCTTTTTTTTAATTAATCTATGAATGTCAAAACCAATTCCAAAGTAAGTTTTTGCTAATTTTATATCACTTCTAAAAGTGATTTTATTATTAGTATTTTCTCCTTTTATAAATTTAATTTTTAGATTTTTATTGACGAATAAAGTTGCCTCATCTGTAATTTTATTTTTTTCATTAATTGCAAGTTCGTATAAACTTTTAAACTTAAATGCTTGTGGTGTTTGAGTAAGATAAGTATTTTCTCTATTGAGATTGTATAATTCATTTTTGACTCTATATTTTATTGTATCTTTAGAGTTAATATATGGAATTACAGCTATATTTCTTTTTAAATGACCTAATAATTTTTTTAAAATTTTGATTGAAAAATCGGGTCTAGCAGCATCATGTATAAGAATATTATTTGGTTTATACTTTTTTAAATATTTTAATGCTATTAAAGAGGAGTCAGATCTTTCTTTACCTCCCCTTATTACTTTGACTGAATTGTGGGTCTTCTTTTTTTTAAAATGATTAATATTATTAGTGACAACTAAAATCTTTTTAAAAAGCTTTGAATTGACTGATTTTTCAATTGAGTGATCTATAATTTCTTTATTTTTATAATTAAAGAATTGTTTAGGTAATTTATTATGAAATCTCTTACTTTTTCCAGCAGCTAATATTACAAAATAGTTGTTCATTCCTTTAAATGCTATAATTCTTAAATATGTTTGAATTTTTGAAAAAAAATATTTTCATAATTATTCTATCTAGTATCACATTATTTTTAGGATTTTTAACTTTTTTAACATTCATAGATAGAAGTTTTATTGAATTAAACCAAAATAATTTACAATATTTATTAATTGTAAATATTTTATTACTTTTATCATT
Organism: uncultured Pelagibacteraceae bacterium; assembly: GCA_902596925.1. Lineage (GTDB taxonomy): Bacteria > Pseudomonadota > Alphaproteobacteria > Pelagibacterales > Pelagibacteraceae > Pelagibacter. Next base: position 64,230 of record CACJVT010000006.1, read on the forward strand.
ATTTGTATTCATTTTTTTAGAGGTAAAAAAATCAATTCGAAATGATATTGATAAAGATGGTTTAAAATCAAATAAAAAATATATTACTTATTTTTCACTCTTCACTTTAATTCCTTCAACATTGATTTCAATTTTTTCACTTTTTTTGTTTTCTTTTGCGCTTGAAAAATATTTTGATAAAAAAGTTACCACAGTTGTAAATAATTCTTATGAACTTGCAAAAAGTTATGTAGAGGAAGTAAGAAATAAGATTGAGTCTGATATTATATTAATTGCTTTTGACACCAACAAAAGTTCCAAATTTTTAAATGATAACAATAAAGAATATATAAGATTTTTAAAAACTCAAAAATTGATTAGGGACATAGATGAAATACATATTATTGATCAAAATAAAAAATTATTATTCACCAACTTAAATGATCGTACAAAATATATTCCTCCGATAGATAAAACACTTAAACTTGTATTAGATGATGATAGACCACTTAAAATTATTAATGCTCCTGAAAATATCTCGGCTGCAATAATGAGACTTCAAGCTTTTGAAAATAGATTTTTATATGTTGTAAAATACCTTGATAAAGACATATCAAAATATTTGAATGAATCTCAAGAGGCAATCAATTTTTATTATACAGTTGAGGAAAGAAGCACAGGTATAAAAATTTCTTTTGCAATAATATATATTATTATTGTTACTCTTTTACTATTTATATCAATTACTATTGCCATTAGATTTTCTTCAAGATTTTTTAGGTCTATAAATAATCTAATTTATGCATCTACAGCGATAGGAGAGGGTGATTTAACCACAAAAGTTCCTGAAATAAAAACAGACAAAGATTTGGAAATTTTAAATAAAAATTTTAACTCAATGATTGTCAGACTAAAAAATCAGCAGGACAAATTGATTATTAATGAGAGATATGAAGCTTGGGGTAATCTTGCAAGAAAATTAGCTCATGAAATTAAAAACCCTCTTACCCCAATTCAATTATCAATTGATAGAATTAAAGAAAAATATATTCAACAAGTTGATGAAAATGAGAAAGATAATTTCGAGGAAAATTTAAAAATTATAAACAATCAAATTAAACAAATTGGTAATTTGGTAAACGAATTTTCTGATTTTGCCAGAATGCCGAAACCAATTTTAAAAAATAATGATTTAATAAAAATAATTAATGAAAATATTAAATTATTAACAGAAATAGATCCAACAATAAAAATTGATTTAATGAATAATAAATCTTCAATTTTATTAGAATGCGATAAGGAACAAATAAGTAGAGTGATATTTAATTTAATCAAAAACTCTATTGAAAGTATCCAACAAAAAGCTGAAAATACAAGTAATTTCGATAAAATTATTACTATTGAAATTTTTGAGAGAAATAACCAAATTTATATTATAATTATCGATAGTGGGTTAGGCTTTGAAAATATAAAAAATAACATTAAAGATATTTTAAACCCTTACTTTACTACAAAAAAAAAGGGTACAGGATTAGGTCTTTCGATAGTAAATAAAATTATTAATGATCATAATGGTGAAATAAATTTTGTCTCAATTCCAAATGGAGCAAAAATAGAAATTAGATTTAATTAAATGAGTATAGAAATATTAATTGTTGATGATAATTCAGATATAAGAAATATTCTAAATGATCTGATTACTGATGCAGGATATCAAACGAGATTAGCAGCAAACTATAATCAAGCGTTAAATGAAATTGACAAAAAGATGCCGGATGTTGCAATACTTGATGTTAAATTAGATAAAGGTGATAATGACGGTATTCAACTTTTGACACACATAAAATCTAAGAATACAGATGTGCCTGTAATTATGATTTCAGGACACGCAAATATTGAAATGGCAGTAAATTCATTAAAACATGGAGCATTTGAATTTGTTGAAAAACCTTTTGATAAAAACAGATTATTAAATTTTATAAGTAGAGCTGTTGAGAATTTAAACTTAAAGACACAAAATAAAGAATACGAAAATAAACTTTTTTCTTCTTATGAATTGATTGGTGAAAGTAAGAATATTGTTAATATAAAAGATCAAATTGATAAAATTTCTGTTACTGAAAGTAGAATTTTCATTAATGGCCCCTCAGGTTCTGGTAAAGAATTGATTGCTCGAAAAATACATAAAAATTCAAAAAGAAAAAATAAACCTTTTGTTATTATTAATGGTGCTTTACTTGATAATAATAAATATGATTTAGAGTTATTTGGCGAAGAAAAGAGTGATGGTTCTATATCTTATGGAGCATTAGAAAAAGCAAATAATGGAACTCTTCTGGTAGATCAAGTGTCTGAAATACCTCTATCAATTCAATCAAAAATTTTGAGGGTTTTAACAGATCAGAAATTTAAAAGAGTAAATGGTAATAATGATATTAATGTTGATGTTAGGTTAATTTGCTCATCTAGTAAAGATTTAAAACAAGAGATTGAATTAGGAAATTTTAGAGAAGATTTATTTCATAGATTAAATGTATTTGAAATTAATATTAAACCTTTAAGTGAGAGAATTTCAGATATACCATTACTTATAAAGTATTTCTCAAATAAAATTTCCAAAAGTTATAATATCAAAAATTTAGAAATTGATGAAAATAATAGTTATATTTTAAATCATAATTGGCATGGTAATGTAAGAGAGTTAAGAAATTTAATTGAGAGAATTGCAATATTACAACCTGATACACAGGAAAAAATTTCTAACATTATTAAGGAGTCTTTAAAATCTGGAGTTATTAATAGTAAATTTAGTGAAAATAGTTTGTCCGTACCTCTAAAAGAGGCTAGAGAAAAATTTGAAAAAGAGTATTTAAGTCTTCAGTTGAAAAAGTTTAATGGGAATATATCAAAAACAGCTACTTTTGTTGGCATGGAAAGAAGTGCCCTTCATAGAAAACTTAAGGGTCTAGGAATAAAAGAATTTAACTAAAATGAATATTATAATTTGTGGTGCTGGAAGGGTAGGTTTCACTATTGCTAAACTACTCAGTGAACAGGGTCATTCTATTACTGTAATTGATCAATCAAGCGAGGATATACAAAAAATTAATGACTCACTTGATGTAAAAGCAATAGTTGGTAAAGCAACCTATCCATCAATACTTGAGAAAGCTAATGCTGCTGAAACTGATATGATAATAGCTGTTACTAGAAATGATGAAATTAATATGTTAATTTGTCAAATAGCTTTCTCTATTTTTAACATTCCAAAAAAAATCGCTAGAATAAGATCTCAAGATTATTTAAATCCAAGATTTACTAGAGTGTACAATAAAGAAAATTTACCAATTGACGTAATAATTTCACCAGAAATTGAAATCGCAAGATCAATACAAAGAAAATTGGAGGCCCCAGGAGCTTTAGATAGCGTCCCATTTGCAGAAAATCAAATCAGGCTTTTAGAAATATTAATAAAAGGTAATTGTAAATTAATTGGTTTAAAACTTAATGAATTAACAAACAAATTTCCAAATTTGGATGCAAATATAATTGCGATAATTAGAGAGGATAAATCTTTTATTCCAAAGAAAACTGATCAAGTGAAAGAAAATGACAAAATTTATGTAATAATTAATTCTTCACAAATGGCAGAAACTTTAGAGGCATTTGGGCATTCAGAAAAAATATCTAAAAAAATTTTGATTATTGGAGGTGGAAATATTGGTTTTAACCTCGCTAAAAATATTGAAGATACACTAGAAGGTGTGAGAGTAAAAATTGTAGAAAAAGACAAATTACGATCTGAGTACTTAGCAAATGAATTAAATAACACAATTGTAATAAATGGAAATGGATTAGATGAAGAAGTTTTATCTGAGGCAAATTTAGATGAGGCAGAAACTGTTCTAGCTCTTACAAATGATGATGAAGATAATTTAATGGTTAGTGTTCTTGTTGAAAAATTTGCTAAAGACCAAAAAGATATTGACGATAAAAGAACAATGGCTTTAATTAATAAACCTAACTATTCTCTTTTACAATCATCTTTGAAAATTGATGATTTAATCGATCCTAGAATGAATACAGTTTCAAGTATTCTAAAACATATACACAAAGGAACCATTGAAAATGCTTATACAATATCAAATGGTGAGTATGAGGTAATAGAAGCAGAAATAATTGAGTCTTCAGAACTTATAAATAAAGAATTAAAAAATTCAAATTTACCAGAAGAAATAAGAATTGGAGCAGTCCTTCGAAATAAGAAAGTAATTATACCAAAATCTGATTTTGTTTTTCAAAAAGATGATCAAATTGTATTAATTGTGAAAAAAGACACAGTTGGAGTTGTCGAAAATCTTTTCAGACTAAGCTCTGTTTAATCAAATGTTCAAATTACAGATCAAATATTTAAGTTTTTTTTTTGGTATTGTTTCAATACTTTCTTTTTTTAATATCCTTTACTCTTACTATTTTAATTTATATTTAAATCTAGATACTTATTATTATACCTTAGTCACATCATTCATTTTATTTATAGTTTTATTTAGATTTGGAAAGTATGATTTAAAATCAAACATTTTTCAGAGAATATTAACGATTTTTTTAGGTTATCTATTAATACCTTTAGTTTTATCAATTCCATTTTATTTTAGTATTTACAATTTAACTTTTTCTAATTCTTTTTTTGAAGCAATATCAGGATTTACATCTACTGGTTTTACAGTTTTCGATAATATAAAGTTAGTTGATCAAAGTCTCATTATCTGGAGATCTTCCACTCAATGGATAGGTGGTCTTTATTTTTTATTTTCTATAATTTATCTGATAGATATTTATGATGATAGTTTTAAGAAAACTTTAACAAATTTTATATCTTTCAATAGTTCAGAAATTTTAAAACAAGCACTTAAAATTTTCATTTTGTATTCATCATTGACAATATTTATATTTATAATTTTAAATATTTTTTCATTAAGAACTTTTGACTCATTAAACTTGGCTTTTACAATAATTTCATCAGGTGGATTCTTACCAGTCAATGAGCTATCAATGATAATCAAAGAAAATGTTCAAATAATTATATTTTCATTGTTGATGCTATTTTCTTTTTTTAGTCTTTTTTTCTCTTATAATTTAATATTTTTAAGAAAAAAAAATTTTAATTTTTTTTATGAAGATCTACATTTATTTGTTTACTTATTAGTCGTTGTAACTATTTTTTTTCTTTTTTTTAGTTTTAATTACGATTTTTTAGTAAATCTTTTTGCAATAGTTAGCAGTATGACTAATATTGGTTTTTCTCTTAGTTCAGGTCAAGAAAATTTAAACTTCATATATTTGATCTTAGTAATAATAGGTGGATCTTTTTTTTCAACAAGCTCTGGTTTAAGATTTATAAAGATTTATTCGCTTTTTAAGTTCTCTTTAAACCAAATTTTGTCTTTTAGTAGACCAAAAAATGTGTTTATGAATAGATTAATTTTTACAAAAATTAATTTTAATCTTGACGAGATAAATAAATATTTTTTAACAATAATAATCTTCATTTTATCTTTGTTTATATTAACTTCATTGTTAAGTTTAAGTGGAATAACATTTGTAAATTCATTTAAATTGTCGATTTTAACTTTGATGAATACTGTTAATTCCTCAATCTATGGTTTAGAAGAATTTGATTTTAACAACCTTCAATTATTTAGTAAATATTGTCTTATTTTCTTTATGATTGTAGGCAGGATTGAGTTATTAACAATTTTACTTTTAATAAAAAAATTCCTTTTTAAAAATTAATTTATTATTGTATATGTAAGATTAATTTTGATGCGCCCTTAGCTCAGCTGGATAGAGCATCGGTTTTCTAAACCGAGGGTCGTAGGTTCGAATCCTTCAGGGCGCGCCAGACATCAATTTTATCAGTAATTTTAATATAATTATTATCTTGACTAGAATTTCACTGGGTCCAAAATCCCAATAAATACCTCTTGAAGAGTATTTTTGAACATGCTTAAATTATGAATATTCAAAAGTAATTTTGAATTATTTGTTAACAAATAAATAAACAATAGGAAGAAATATGTTTAAATACTTAAAACAATTAACTTCTTTAGTTGCTATGGTAGCTGTGTTGTTCACTTTTACAACAGAGTCTATGGCTGCTAAAAAATCTAAAACACTTAAAAACACTCAAAAGAAGGGTTTTGTAAGATGTGGAGTATCTCAAGGTCTTCCAGGATTTTCTAACGCTGATGCTGCAGGAAATTGGACTGGTATTGACGTTGATGTATGTAGAGCAGTAGCTGCTGCAGTATTAGGTGATGCAAACAAAGTTAAGTTTACACCACTAAGTGCTAAAGAAAGATTTACAGCTCTAACTTCTGGTGAGATTGATATCTTATCAAGAAACACAACTTGGACTCTTTCTAGAGATGCTGATATCGGACTTACATTCGTTGGAGTAAACTTTTACGATGGCCAAGGTTTTATGGTTAGAAAAAGTTCTGGTATTACTTCAACAAGCCAATTCAAAGATGGTATCTCAGCTTGTACTAACATTGGTACAACGACTGAGTTAAATATGAGAGACTTCTTTAATTCTAAAGGGATCAAATATGAACCAGTTGCTTTTGAAAAAGCTGATGAAGTTGTAGCTGCCTATGATGCAGGTAGATGTGATACTTACACTACTGATAAATCTGGACTTGCTGCACAGAGAACAAAAATGTCTAATCCAGATGAACACATTGTGTTACCTGAAACTGTTTCAAAGGAGCCATTAGGTCCTGTTGTAAGACAAGGTGATTCTGTGTGGGAAGATATCGTAAGATGGTCATTAAATACTATGATCGAAGCAGAGGAATACGGTATTACATCAGCAAATGCAGATATGATGAAAACTTCTGATAACCCAGCTATCAAAAGATTAGTTGGAGCAGAAGGTGAATTAGGTGCTGCTTTTGGTCTAGATAACGACTGGAGTCTAAGAATTATTAAGCAAGTTGGTAATTATGGTGAAAGCTATAAAAGAAATATAGCTGACACTGGAATTTTACCTGATAGAGGTCCAAATGAATTATGGACTAAGGGTGGAATTCTTTACGTACCACCTGCAAGATAATTGCATATTTAAATGATTAAAAAGGGCTAGATTTTTCTAGCCCTTTTTTTTATAAGCTTCTATATTATTTCCATCGTGAATTTTAAACTTAAAGATATCGTTCCACAATTAATTACAGTTACTGCTGTTGTATTAGTATTTGGTTTTTTTACCTACAACGCTCAGATTAATATGGAAAATAGAGGTATTGATTTTGGTTATGGGTTTTTATCACAAGAATCTTCTTTCGATGTACAATTTTCATTAATAGAGTACGATGGCTCACATTCATATTTTAGAGCTTATTTAGTCGGGCTATTAAATACAATTCTAGTTTCAGTTATTGGGATTATAATTGCTACTATTCTTGGTGTAATAGTTGGTGTAGCAAGGTTATCTCCTAATTACCTAATAAATAAATTCGCAGCTTTTTATGTTGAATTTTTTAGAAATATTCCATTACTGCTTCAAATATTTTTTTGGTATTTTGCTGCGTTAAGAGCTTTACCGCTTCCACAAGATGCAGAGGCAATTTTTGGTGTTTTTTTCTTAACTATTAAAGGTTTATATGTTCCAGCTTTTATTTGGCAAAATTTTAGTGTTTTCTTTTATTCAATTATTGCAGCAATAATTGCAATAATTGTTATTCGAATTCATGCTAAGAGGGTACAAGAAAATCAAGGAAAACAAATACCAGTATTTTTAATATCAATTGGATTAATATTTATTTTACCTCTTTTAAGTTTTTTGATTGGTGGAGTAGGTATTTCATTTGAAGTCCCTGTTTTAAAACAGTTAGCTACAACTTCTTTCATATATGAAGGAGGTGTAAGTTTACCTCCAGAATTGATAGCCCTTACTTTATCTTTATCTCTTTACACAGCTACTTTTATTGCAGAATGTGTAAGAGCAGGAATTCAAGGTGTAGGTAAAGGACAAAAAGAGGCTGCTGCATCTATAGGATTAACTCCAAATCAGGTGCTTAAACTTGTAATTATGCCTCAAGCTTTAAGAATAATAATTCCACCAACAACAAACCAATATTTAAATTTAACAAAAAACTCTTCATTAGCAGCAGCTATTGCTTATCCAGATTTGGTTTTAGTGTTTGCAGGGACTGCATTAATGCAAACCGGCAAAGCTATTGAAATAGTTTCAATAACTATGTTTACCTATTTAACCTTAAGTATTTCAATTTCACTTTTAATGAATTGGTATAACAAAAAAATTGCAATACAGGAAAAATGATGTCAAAAATAAATTTTCTAAGACCTGATAAAAATAATTTAAATACTTTCTTATATTTAGGTTCTTTTTTATTTTTAATTAGTGTATTGGATGTTTTTTTAAATTCATTTTTTAGCTTAAATTTAACTGGTTTTTTACCTGGTTTTTTAAGTTTTTTATTTCCATTAATACTAGGTTTTATTGGACTTTATTTTATAAGGATAGAATTTAGCGGAATAAAACAATTAGATCTTTTAAATAAACATATAAATACCAACAACTTTAATGCAGTTCTGTCATTACTAATTATATTTGTTATTATCAAATCTCTTCCACCTATTCTTAGTTGGTTTGTAATAGATGCTAGTTTCGCCGGTGATACCAAAGATGTTTGCACTGGTTCAGGAGCTTGTTGGACATACATTAAAGTTTGGATGAGAAGATTTATGTACGGGATGTACCCAAATGCTGAGCAATGGAGAATAAATTTATCATTTATAGCCTTAGTATTAATGGGTTCGGTTGGTTATTTTGCAACTGACAGATTTAAGAAATATTTAACACTTTACTATGTTGTTATTTATCCTCTGATTGCATTCTTATTTATCTTTTTCTTTATATCTGGTGGTCCAGTATTTTTTGATTTTTCATATGGAATTATTGCAGCTATTTTATCTATTATTTTAGGGTTTTTTATACCTGCAAAATATAAATTCTATTATTTTTTAATTGTACCTTTAGCTCTTTATATAACTTTAAAGTATTTTATATTTTTTGAGGAATACATTGAGTTAGGTAAATTAGATGGTTTAAATTGGGTTGAAACTGGAGCATGGGGAGGATTGTCTTTAACCTTTATAATATCTTTTTTCTGCTTAATTTTCTGTTTTCCAATAGGAATGGCTTTTGCTTTAGGTAGAAGATCAAATTTTCCTCTAATTAGATATATCTCAGTTGGTTTTATTGAATTTTGGAGAGGTGTGCCTTTAATAACTGTTCTGTTTATGTCAGCAGTAATGTTTCCGATGTTTTTACCAGAGGATTTCTTCATTGATAAATTAGTAAGAGCAATTATTGCAATTTCATTATTTGAAGCTGCTTATGTAGCAGAAGTTATACGTGGTGGTTTACAAGCTTTGCCAAGAGGTCAATACGAGGCAGCAAAATCTTTAGGTATGGGATATTGGAAAATGCATATATTCGTAATTCTTCCCCAAGCACTAAAACTAGTAATTCCAGGAATTGCAAATACTTTTTTAGCTTTGGTTAAAGATACACCTTTAATATTTGTAGTAGGTCTACTAGAAATAGTTGGAATGTTAAATCTAGCAAAAACTAATCCAAAATGGTTAGGTTTTGCAATGGAAGGTTATGTTTTTGCAGCAATAATTTTCTGGATTATTTGTTATGCAATGAGTAAATATAGTTATAATTTAGAACAAAAATACAAAACAGATAGATAAAAATTTATGTCAGACAGCATTATCCAAATTAATAACATGAACAAATGGTTTGGTGACTTTCAAGTTTTAAAAAAGATTAATTTAGAGGTTAAACCAAAAGAAAAAATTGTAGTATGTGGACCATCTGGGTCAGGAAAATCAACTTTGATTAGATGCATCAATAGATTAGAAGAACATCAAGAGGGAAATATTATTGTTGATGGAACTGAATTAACAGAGGATACAAAAAATATTGAGCAAATAAGAGCTGAAGTTGGTATGGTATTCCAACAATTTAATTTATTTCCTCATTTATCAATTCTAGATAATTGTACATTAGCTCCTATTTGGGTAAAAAAAATGCCAAAGAAAGAAGCAGAAGAATTAGCATTAAAACATTTAGAAAGAGTACAAATTCTTGATCAAGCACAAAAATATCCAGGCCAATTATCTGGAGGACAACAACAAAGAGCTGCAATAGCGAGAGCTTTATGTATGGAGCCAAAAATAATGCTTTTTGATGAACCTACATCTGCTTTAGACCCAGAAATGATTAAAGAAGTGCTTGATGTAATGGTAAATCTTGCAAAACAAGGTATGACTATGATTGTTGTGACACATGAAATGGGTTTTGCTAAAGAAGTAGCTGATCAAATGATATTCATGGATGAGGGAATGATAGTAGAAAAAGCGGATACTAAGGAATTTTTTGCTAATCCTAAGAGCGATAGGACTAAACTTTTTCTGAGCCAGATACTATAGATACCAGTAATTTCAAGGAATTTTTCTCAAATTATACCCCAAGAATTGCTTGACATATTTTTGGAATACCAGGATTTTCCAAAAAAATAAAAAAATAATATTGTTGCAGTAAAGAATAAAAACTTGTTCAATCTGTTTTTAATAAAAATTAAGAGGGGTCTTAATGGAAGATAATTTTAATAAGCACTTAGGCAATAAGCTTAAGCTTAGAAGGTTAGCTTTAGGTTTAACACAAACAAAAGTAGCAAAAGCAATAAACGTCACATTTCAACAAATACAAAAATATGAAAAAGGTACTAACGGAGTTAGTTCAATAAGATTATTACAGTTATCAAATTATCTTAAAGTTCCAATAAACTATTTCTTTGAAGATTTTCCAGAATACTTAGTTAATTTAGAAAAATCTCAAGAGGGACATATGAATGTGAATTATAATTTTTTAGTTAAATTATATTCTGAACTTAACGCTGATCAAAAATTGAAATTTAATAAATCATTACAAGTTTCAAATAATATATCAAAAGTTGGGTAAAATTTGGCTCCTCGGGCAGGACTCGAACCTGCGACCAATTGATTAACAGTCAACTGCTCTACCAACTGAGCTACCGAGGAATGTAAAAAGCAAACTTACTTTTTTTTCTAGCTAAAACAAGATTTTTTTTGGAGGCAACGCCCGGAATCGAACCGGGATACAAGGATTTGCAATCCTCTGCGTAACCATTCCGCCACGTTGCCTTATGTTTTAGATGATAGCTACATCAGTTTTATATAAAATTTTTAGGATTAGTCTATCAAATAACGTTTTAATTTGATTATTGTTAATTTAGATTAATAAATTATAAACTAACTATATCCAAGATGAGTGATAAATATATACATTCCAATGTAGAAGATAAGATTTATTCATATTGGGAAAAAAACAAATTATTTAAACCTCAAAAAAACTCTAAAAAATTTTCAGTTGTAATTCCACCACCCAATGTAACAGGAAGTTTACATATGGGACACGCTTTAAATAATTCAATTCAAGACATGCTGGTTCGATATTATCGAATGAATAATTATGAAACCTTATGGCAACCAGGTACAGATCATGCCGGTATTGCTACCCAAGCACTTGTTGAGAGAAAACTTGAAAATGAAAATCTGGATAAAAATACTCTTGGACGAGAAAAATTCATCGAAAAGGTTTGGGATTGGAAAAATCAATACGGAGATATAATTATCAATCAATTAAAAAAACTTGGCTGTTCATGTGATTGGTCCAGAAACGCATTCACCATGGATGAAAACTTATCAAAATCTGTAATTAAAGTTTTTGTCGAGTTGCATAAAAAGAAATTGATCTATAAAGCAGAAAAATTAGTAAATTGGGATACAGTTTTAAAAACTGCGATTTCGGATTTAGAGGTAGATCAAAGAGAAATGAACTCTAAAATTTACTACATTAGGTACCCAATAGATAAATCATCAGAATTTATCACTATAGCCACAACCAGGCCTGAAACTATGCTTGGGGATACAGCGATTGCAGTTAATCCAAAAGATAAAAGATACAAAAGTTTTGTCGGTAAAACAGTTACGATACCTATTGTAGGTAGAAAAATTAAAATAATAAAAGACAATTATGCAGACCCAGAACAGGGAACAGGAGCATTAAAAATTACCCCAGCTCATGATTTTAATGATTATGATGTAGGACAAAGAAATAAACTCGAAATAATAAATGTTTTTACTGAGGAAGGTAAAATAAATGAAAACGCACCGAAAGATTATGTAGGCTTAGATAGATTTGATGCACGAAAAAAAATATTAAATGAACTTAAAGAAAAAGATTATTTTGTTAAAGAGGAAAATATAAAAAATAAAGTTCCTTATGGAGATAGATCCAACTCTGTTATCGAACCTTTTTTAACTGAACAATGGTTTGTTGATGCAAAAAAATTAGCTATCAAAGCAAAAAAAATTGTTAAAACAAAAAAAACAAATTTTTTTCCAAATAACTGGTCTAAAACTTATTTTCAATGGATGAATAATATTGAGCCTTGGTGTGTTTCTAGACAGTTGTGGTGGGGTCATCAAATCCCAGCGTGGTATGGACCCGACAATAAAATATTTGTTGCTTTAAATGAAAAAGAAGCAAGCAAGCAAGCTAAGAAATATTATAAAAAAGATGTAAAATTAGCAAGAGATCCTGACGTATTAGATACTTGGTTTTCTTCCGGTTTATGGCCGTTTGCAACTTTAGGATGGCCAGATAAAAAAGATTTCGTAAAGAAATTTTATCCAACCACAGTTTTAGTAACTGGCTTTGATATCATTTTTTTCTGGGTTGCAAGAATGATTATGTTTGGAATGGAATTTCTTAATAAAGAACCTTTTAAAGACATCTATGTTCACGCTTTAGTAAGAGATGAAAAAGGACAAAAAATGTCTAAATCTAAAGGCAATGTAATTGATCCATTAGACTTAATTAAAAAATATAGTGCAGATGCATTACGATTTACTTTACTTTCAATGGCTTCACCTGGAACTGATGTAAAACTTTCAGAGGATAGAGTTAAAGGTTATAGAAATTTTTTAAATAAATTGTGGAATGCAAATAATTTTTTAATCACAAACAATTGTGATTTTAATAAGACTGATAAAGCTCCTAAAACTAGCTTAAATATCAATAAATGGATTTATTCTGAATTGATCGAAATAAAAGATAAAATTCAAAAGAATATTAAAGACTATCGATTTGATGAGGCAGCCAAAAATGCTTATCAATTTGCTTGGCATTCATATTGTGACTGGTATATCGAACTTTCAAAAACAATCCTTTATTCAGATGATGAAAAATCAAAAAAAGAGGTAAAAGAGGTATCAGCTTATGTTTTTAAACAAATACTTATTATGCTTCATCCATTTATCCCGTTTGTTACTGAAGAAATATGGTTAAAAAATAAGTTTGATAAATCTAATAAGAATTTCCTAATGTATAAAAACTGGCCATCAGGAAAAGTCAAAAAAGATAAATCCCAAAGGGATGTAGAGAAAATCATCAATATCATCTCAGAACTAAGATCGTTTAAAAATGAATTAAATGTCAGTCCAGGTTCTTTTGTAGATCTTTCTATGAATAAGATAGCTAAAAAAAATCGATCTTTGATGGATAATAATGAAATAATCTTAAAAAAACTTGGTCGTATCAATAATTTTTTTGAAAAAGATCAAGATAGACCTTCTGCAACTCTTGTAATTTCAGGTGATATATTCAAGATTTATTTTGATGAAAATGTCGATTTAAATTTAATCAAAGAAAATTTACTAAAAAGACAAACAAAATACCAAGATGAATTAGATAAGATTTCACAACGATTATCAAATAAAGGATTTGTCGATAAAGCACCAAAAAATATTGTTGAACAAGAAAAAACTAACTATAGTAACTTAAAAAATGATATCAAAAAAATATCTTTAACAATTGAAAGTTTATAATGCGGAAATTTAATAAGAAAAAATTGCCAAGTCGACATACATCTTTAGGACCTGATAGAGCTCCTCATAGATCTTTTTACTATGCAATGGGAGAAACAGAAAAAGATGTTGCCAAACCTTTTATTGGAGTTGTATCAACATGGAATGAGGCTGCACCTTGTAATATAGCCTTAATGAGACAAGCCCAGTCTGTTAAAAAGGGTGTAAGAGCATCAGGTGGAACACCACGAGAGTTTTGTACAATTACCGTAACAGACGGTATTGCTATGGGTCATGAGGGAATGAAATCCTCATTAATATCAAGAGAAGTTATTGCTGATAGTGCTGAATTAACTGTAAGAGGTCATTGTTATGATGCATTAGTAGGTATTGCAGGTTGTGATAAGTCTTTACCAGGTTTGATGATGTCGATGGTTAGATTAAATGTTCCAAGCGTATTTATATATGGTGGTTCAATACTACCAGGTAAATACAAAGGTAAAGATGTGACTGTTGTAGATGTTTTTGAAGCGGTTGGAAAACATTCATCAGGACAAATGTCTGCAAAAGAATTAAGAAAATTAGAATTAGTTGCATGTCCAACAGCGGGAGCTTGTGGGGGACAATTTACTGCAAACACTATGGCCTGCGTATCTGAAGCAATAGGTTTAGCATTACCTTACTCTGCTGGAACACCAGCGCCATACGAAGAAAGAGATAAATATGCAAAAGCAAGTGGGCGAATGGTTATGGAATTGTTAGCTAAAAAAATTAAACCAAGAGATATAGTTACAAGAAAAGCTTTAGAAAATGCTGCAACAATTGTTGCTGCAACAGGAGGATCTACAAATGCAGGTTTACATCTTCCGGCAATAGCAAATGAAGCTGGTATTAAATTTGATTTAATGGATGTTGCAAAGATATTTAAAAGAACTCCATATCTTGCCGACTTAAAACCAGGTGGAAAATATGTTGCTAAAGATATGTGGTTAGCAGGTGGAGTACCAATGCTTTTAAAAACTCTTTATGAAGGTGGATATATTCATGGAGATTGTATGACTGTAACAGGTAAAACAATGAAAGAAAATTTAAAGGGTATTAAATTTAATCCTAAACAAAAAGTAATGAGATCTTTTAAAAATCCATTATCTCCAACGGGTGGTGTAGTTGGTTTAAAGGGTAACTTAGCTCCTGAAGGAGGAATTGTTAAAATTGCTGGACTTAAAAAATTACAATTTACTGGAAGAGCAAGATGTTTTGATAATGAAGAAAATGCAATGAAAGCGGTTCAAAGCAGAAAATATAAAGACGGTGATGTAATTATTATTAGATATGAAGGACCCGTTGGTGGACCAGGTATGAGAGAAATGCTTTCAACAACAGGTGCAATTTATGGTCAAGGTAAAGGAGAAAAAGTTGCTTTAATAACTGATGGACGTTTCTCTGGAGCAACTCGGGGATTTTGTGTAGGTCATGTAGGACCTGAGGCTGCTTTAGGTGGTCCTATTGCTCTTTTACGTAATGGAGATGTTATCGATATTGATGCTAAGAAAGGGACTATTAATGTTCGATTAACTAGAGCACAATTAGCTTCAAGAAGACGAAAATGGAAAGCTAGAAAATCTGATTTTGGATCAGGAACTCTTTGGAAATATGCACAAACTGTTGGACCTGCGTATTTAGGAGCACCAACACATCCAGGTAAGAAAAACGAAGTTAAGGATTATTCAAAAATTTGATGAAAATTCGCCCGATTATTTTATGTGGTGGCGCTGGAACAAGACTTTGGCCAAAAGCTAAAAAACATCAAGCTAAACAATTTATAGATTTTGGTAATTGGACTTTATTAGGTAAAACTTTAGAGAGAGTTAAAGCATCGATATATGATACTCCAATTATAAGCACTAATGCAAAATATTTAAAACAAGTAAAACAACACTTAAAAAAACATAAGATAAGAAAATTCAAAATAGTTTTAGAGCCAGCTAAAAGAAATACAGCACCAGCTATTTTAAGTACTGCATTAATAAAAGATATACCTAACAAACAACCATTAATGTTTTTAGCTGCTGATCATTTGATAGAGAAGGTTGCATTATTTAATAAAGCTATCAAAAAAAATCAAAAAAAACTTACTCATAATAATATCTTTATCTTTGGAATTAAGCCTACAATCCCTTCAAGTGAGTTTGGCTATTTTTTAACAAAAAATACTAAAGTAACTAGATTTATAGAAAAACCAAAAGAGGCTAAAGCTAAACAAATAATTAGTAAAAAAGGTTATTGGAATTCTGGAATGTTTTATTTGAGAAAAGATTCAATAATTAATAATTTTAAGAAATACCAACCAAATATTTACCGAAATTGTAACAAAGCTGTAACAAAAGCAAAATATAAAAGTAATGTGTATTATTTAAATAAACAAGCATTCACCAAAGCAACAACTAAGTCCTTTGACTATGCAATATTAGAAAAAACTAAAGATATAAATGCGATCAAATTAGATATTCCATGGTCTGATTTAGGTTCTTGGAAAGAAATCTGTAAGATGTATGGAAGAAATAAAAGACATTATTATAAAAAGAAGAATGTATTTCATAGACCTTGGGGCAGTTATGTAAATCTATTTAATGGTAAGGAATTTTTAATTAAAGAATTATATGTAAAACCAAAAGGTATATTAAGTCTTCAAAAACACCATCATAGAGCTGAGCACTGGGTAGTTACTCATGGTAAACCTAAAATTACATTAAATAAGAAATATTTTACTATGAAACCTGATGAAACTATTTTTATTCCATTAGGTGCAATCCATAGAATAGAAAACCCATATAAAAAACCAGTGAAAATTATTGAAGCTCAAGTAGGCTCAATTTTAAAAGAAACAGATATTGTTCGATACCAGGACGTTTATGGCCGTGTTAAATAATTAACACGACCACAAAAATATATTTAAAACCAATTGTTTGGTATTATTATATAATGTATTGCAAGCACTATACCTACTGAAACAGTTAAACCGAATACCATTTTTAGGAAATCTTTTCCAATTAATGGAAAGACGTAACCCAACTTATATTCTTTGTTCATGCTAGCTATAGCAAGTTCTCTTCCACATAATAAACCAACAAAAACCCATGTCGTAGACATAGGTAAATCGTTTAGTTCTTTAAAGTAGAATAAGACACCAGCATAAATTACATTAATAATTGTTGCTGATCTTGCGTACCTTGTTCCTGTTTTTTCAAGAACAACTTTTTGAATTGGTCCACCTTGAATGTAGAAAATATAGAATAACAGTGCTGTAAAGTAACCCATTACTATTAAAAGCAATGTTAAATCTAATTGTCTAGGTAGATACACGGCAATATTAGCCACATCGTGAGACAACCACACCCACCATAACCAACCAGAAGAAATCCAAACACTATTTCTCCAGAAGCCTACCCATTTTTCATCTACTTCATCAAATTTTTCATTAATAAATTTAGAGACAGCTATCCAGGCAATATAAGCAACCATTGCTGCTAAACCATACCCAACGACGCTTTTCATAAGCATTTTTTCAAGCACAACCGTTGAGGCAAATGCTGAAAGAACTAAAAAGGTGGTTGAAACAGGTATTCCAATTCTTGTTAATAATAATAGTATTGCAGGTGCTACTGCGTGATACCATTGAATTTCTTGATAAGGTATTCTAGTTAATCTTCCATAAGAAATATCACCATCATACGAATACCATCCCCATGCTAACGCAATAATCATAACAGCTGACGCAGATCCTGCGAGAGTATACCATTTAAACCACTTCTTTTTCGAAGCTATAAATGTACCCAGTGTTTGAATTGAGTCGTTAGCAATAACGCTATAACCGGCAAGGGCAAACCCTATAACCGTATAAACTAAAGTCATTTCCATTTTTTATCTCCTTTATATTATTGTTTTCGGTTCCTATCGATTCATGACTTAAGATCTATGTAATGTGAGAGTAAAAAAAATTCTATACAAAGAATAAACTAATTTGAGAATCAAGGGGTGGATTCGCTAACTAGTAAACTATTTAATATTGATGTCTACTTTTAAATATATTTTATTTCTTAATAAAGTTGTATTTATTTAATTAATTTCTTAATAAAATATACAGCTATAAGGGCTCCCAAAAATTCAGCTAGAATATATGTTGGTGTATTCATGTAATTTATTCCTGTAAAAGAATCAGTAAAAGTTCTTGCTATAGCAACAGCTGGATTTGCAAAAGATGTTGATGATGTAAACCAATAACCAGCCATAATATATGTTGCAACACTAGCAGCTATTGTTATTTTGCCATCTTTTTGAGTAGCAAAAATAATAAAAATTAAACCAAAAGTAGCAATTATTTCAGATAAGAAAATATGAAAGCCATCTCTATTTTTTGTCGATAACTCAAGAATATCGTGTTCAAAAAAAACATTAGCCAACATAACACCTAGCAAACAACCAAGTATTTGGGCAGGAATATATATGATGAGAAGTTTTCCATTGATTTTTTTTCTTAAAAACATCGCTAAACTCACAAAAGGATTGAAATGTGCACCTGAAATATTTGCAAAAGCAGTTATTAAGACAAATAGGCCAGCACCAGTTGCGAGTGTATTAGCCGTTAATCTCAAAGCATTATCATTTGTGAGATTTTCAGCCATTATTCCAGATCCAACAATAACCATTACTAAAAAGCTACTTCCAATAAATTCACCTAGAAATATTTTGTTAGTATTTTTCATTAGATAATAATTTTATAAATTCCTATTAAAAATAATGGTATTTGTAATCCAAAATTAGTTAGTATTGCTTTATCTTTGCTAATAAATCCAGCTATAGTCCATCCAATAACTCCTAATCCATGAAAATATATATTTAAAGGATATATATTTAAGTTTGTAAGAAGTATTCCTACTAAAACTAAAAAAGTACTGATCCACTTTAGATATTTTTTTATAAACATATTTTCTCCTTCTTATTAATTATTACACTAATGTTACAAATTTATTAAGATGTAACAGTATTAGAGAAAATTAGTTATATATTTATGAATAAAAAAACCAACAACTATAAATCCTAAGCCTGTCCCATAAATTAGGAAGAAATTCATGTTAAATGATTTTGCAAAAAAGAAGGGTAAAAAAAATAAATAACTCACAGGTACCGCTACTAGTATGCTCTTAGTAAAAAGAATTGTTTTTTCTATATCATTATGCTCATAGTAGGAAAAAGCTATAGCTATGAGTGATACAAGAGGCAAAGCAATAATAAAACCTGCAAGTTTTGGATTTTGTCCTGAAAGCCAACTGGCGAATGCTATTATTATTGCTGCAAGTAAAATCTTTAAGGTAAAAAATATCATTAATAATTCAAATTTATTTGGTTATACATTTTTTGCATAAACCAAAAAATTCAAGATTATATTTACTATATTTCATACCAGCTTTGTCTTTAAAATTTGATAGATATTTTGAAAGACTAGAATTATTAATTTCTGTTACTTTTTCACAACTTTCACATATAGAAAAAGCAGTAGCTTTTGACACTTGACAACTTGAATTTTGACATGCAATAAAAGCGTTTCTACTTTCAATTTTATGAATTTTTCCAATTTCAACTAACTTATCTAGTGCTCTATAAACTTGAAGAGGAGCTTTAATTCCTTTTTTTTGAACATTGAAAAGAATTGAATAGGCTTTCATTGGTTCAGGTGATTTATCAATTATATCAAAAATAATTTGCTGATTTTTTGAAAGAGTATGCATTTTGTTTAGTTTACCGATTCCTCATTAATTTTTCAATTTAATCGACTGTTTAATGTTTAATAATGATAAAATAAATAACAATAAAGATGCTGCTATAATTGAAGGTCCAGATGCAGTATTAAATTCTAGTGAAGAAAATAATCCCAAAATCACAGACAACAAACCACCTATAATTGAATACATTACCATTTTCTGAGGGCTTGAAGAAATATTTCTAGCCATTGCGGCTGGTATGATCAACATTCCTGTAATTAGTAATAAACCAACCATCTTTATTGAAATAGCAATAATCGCTGCCATCAGAATAGTAAAAATAGCTTTTGCACGATCAGGATTTAAACCTTCTGCTTCAGCCAATTCATAATTAACTGTTGATGCAAACAAAGGTTTCCAAATTAATTTTAGAACTAAGAGGATTAATGCTCCTCCAATCCATATTATCAATAGATCATTAACTGTAACAGCTAATATATCTCCAAATAATAATCCCATAATATCGAATCTAATAAATGATAAAAAACCAATGACCACAAGACCTATTGCGAGTGATGAGTGAGCTAAAAGACCAAGCAAAGCATCACCTGGAAGATTAGTTCTTTTTTGAAGTTGTATTAAAGTTAAAGCTATTAAAGATGAAATTATAAATACTGAAAATGCTATATTGAATTCCATTGAGTAAGCTAGTGTTACTCCAAGTAATGCAGAGTGGGCTAAAGTATCTCCAAAATAGGATAATCTTCTCCAGACAACGAAACATCCAAGAGGTCCAGTAACTATGGCAACCCCAACACCTGCTATTAAAGCTCTAATAAAAAAATCATCTAGCATTTAATTTTTCTTTATTTCACCTTCACTTGTATGAACATGATCATGTCTATGCTCATATCTAGATAAAATTTGAGAAGCCTGTTCACCAAACAAAGCTTTGTATTCATTATTTTTCGCTACATCCATTGGTGATCCTGAACAACAGACATGACCATTCAAACAAACAACATGATCTGTAGCACTCATTACCGTATGCAAGTCATGAGAAATTAATAAAATACCACAATTTAACTCATCAGAAATTTTTTTAATTAATTCGTATAAAGCAATTTCACCAGTAAAATCTACACCTTGGACTGGTTCATCGAGTACTAATAACTCAGGTTTCTTTGAAATGGCTCTTGCAAGTAATACTCTTTGAAACTCTCCGCCAGACAAATCACCTAAATTTTTATCTTTTAGATGAATAACACCAGTTAAAGACAAGGCCTCATCAATTAATTCATTACTAATACTTTCAGTTAATACCATGAAATCATTTACTCTTAATGGTAGTGTCCAATCAATTGAGATTTTTTGCGGTACGTATCCAACTTTACTAGTGTATTTTTCTACAGAACCATCAATCTTTTTATAAATACCTAGTGCAATCTTAGCTGTTGTGCTTTTACCTGATCCATTAGGACCAATTAGAGTAACTATTTTTCCTTTTTCAACTTGTAGTGATACTCCTTTGACAAGCCATTTATTATTTAAACTAAAACCAGCTCCATTTAACTTCACAAGTATATTCTGATTTGAGTTCATATTATTCCTTGACATATAAATGTTATATTATTACATAGTGTTATATTATAACATTTAAATTATACAACATATGAAAAACATAAAAAAATTACCATTAATCTTAACAATATTATCATTCTTAACTATTTTTGTACCTGCAAATGCAGAAATTAAAGTAGTTACATCAATTAAACCAATACATTCACTAGCTAGTTATTTAATGGATGGGGTGGCAAAACCAGATTTGATAGTGGACGGTTATGCTTCTCCTCATGGATTTGCACTTAAGCCAACTCATGCGAAAATGTTGCAAGAAGCTGATTTAGTATTTTGGGTTGGTGAGGACTTAGAAAATTTTTTAGAAAAACCATTAAAATCGATTGCCAAAAAAGCTGAAAAAATTGAATTAATGGAAATTAAAGGGTTAACAAAACTTAAATTTAGAGAGAGAAATATTTTCGAGGAACACGACCATGGTCATAAAGAAGATGATCACGATGATCATGCAAAGAAAGAGGACGATCATGATGATCACGATCATGACAAAAAAGAGAAACAACATGGTCATGATGAGCACGGACATGACGATGAGCATAAAGAAGATGGTCACGATGAGCATGGTCATGAAGGACATGCACATGGTGAACATGATCCACATATTTGGTTAGATCCAATGAATGCAAAAGTAATTTTAAGTGAAATGGCAGAGCATTTAATTGAGAATGACTCAAAAAATGAGGCTAAATATAAGGCTAATTTAAAAAAAGCTCATAAAGATTTAGATAAGCTTACTAAAAAAGTAAAATCTGAATTAAATAAAGATTTTAAATCGATAGTTTTTCATGATGCTTATCAATACTTTGAAAAAAGGTTTGACATTAATGTTTTAGGTGCTTTTACAGTTAATACAGACGTAATGCCTGGTGCTGAGCAATTAGCAGAAATTAGAGAAGTAATTGAGCATGATAAAGTAAGCTGTATATTTTCAGAGCCTCAATTTAATCCTGATATCATTAAAGCTGTAGCAAAAGATACTAATGTTGCAACAGGGGTTATCGATCCATTAGGAGCTACTCTTAACCCTGGCAAAGATTTATACTTCGATTTAATTGGTAATATGTCTAAATCTTTTAAAGGTTGTTAAATAAAAATTGATCTTTAACCATTAATAATATCTAATATTGGGATGAGTACAGTTTCCCTAACATTAGATGAAATTTTTGATTTAGCTAAAAAGACTTTACTAACTAATGGCTGTGATGATGAAACAGCATCTATTCTCTCTGATTTGATAAGAAATGCTGAAAGAGATGGATCTTTATCTCATGGTTTGTTTAGGTTGCCCGCATATGTAAGTGGTTTAAAAAGCGGAAAAATTAATGGTAAAGGAAAACCTGAAGTAAAAAAAATTTCAGCATCAGTAATAAAAGTTCAAGGGAATAATTGTTTAGCCCCTGTAGTTTTAAATAAAGGATTACCTGAATTAGCAAAAGCTGCAAAAGAAAATGGAGTGGCCGTACTTGCTATAAATAACTCTCATCATATGGCTGCGATGTGGCCTGAAACAGAAAAATTAGCAGAGGAAGGTTTAGTTGCCTTCGCTTGCACATCCTACAAGCCTGCTGTAGCACCCGCTGGAGCTATCAAACCCTTGTTTGGAACAAATCCAATTTCTTTTGCATGGCCACGACCAGGAAAAACTCCTGTAGTTTACGATATGGCAACTGCATCAATGGCCATGGGTGAAGTTCAAGTTGCTAAAAGAGAAGGGCATAAAGTTCCACTTGGAACTGGTTTAACTAAAGATGGTAAAGAAACAACTGATCCAGGAGCAATAGCTGATGGTGGTGTACTACTTCCTTTTGGTGGATATAAAGGTTCCGCAATAGCAATGATGGTAGAATTAATGGCTGGTGCATTAGTTGGTGATAATTTTAGCTTTGAGACAGCTGCAAAAGATAATAATGACGGCGGGCCTCCCAGTGGTGGAGAATTTATTCTCGCAATCTCACCTGATAAAACTTCAGGAACTAATTGGCAGAAACACGCTGAAGAATTTTTTAATAAAATGAAATCATTTGAAGGAGTTAGACTTCCAGGGGAAAGAAGACATAAAAATAGATTAGATAAGGGCCCTCGTAATATTAACGAAGAGCTGGTTAATAAAATAAAATCTTTAAGCTAAAGTAATTTCTATTGGGGTATGGTCTGATGGTTTTTCACGGCCTCTTGGATCTTTATTAATATTAATTCCTTTAACTTGGTCTATTAAAGAATTTGATACTAAAAAATGATCTATTCTCATTCCATTGTTTTTTTGCCATGCACCTCTCATGTAATCCCAAAAAGTATATCCTTCTTTAGTTTCATTAAAATGTCTATAAACATCATTAAATCCTAGATTAATCATTTCTCTTAATTTTTTTCTTATTTCTAATCTAAATAGAGCATCATCTTCAAAGCTTTTTGGATTATAGACATCCTCAGCTGCAGGAATAATATTAAAATCACCACCAAGAATTATATTTTGATTTTTTTTAGTTAAAGCTTTTAATTGTTTAATTAAATCATCGAGCCATTTTTTTTTGTAATCATATTTTTCAGTATCAACAGGATTACCATTTGGTGTATAGATATTAATTAATTGAATATTTTTCTTTTTGTGTTCAAGTTCAGCTGAGATTATTCTTGATTGTTTTAGTTTATCTTTGATTAAGTCTGTTTTAACATTTTTTAATTTTCCTTTTGAAATAATAGCAACACCATTGTAACTTTTTTGACCAAATACATGACTTTCATAGTCCATTGAGGAAAAATCATCATAAGGAAAGTTTACATCTTCAGTTTTAATTTCTTGCATCATCACAACATCAGGTTTGTATTTTAGTAGATAACTTTTGATATTTTCAATACGTGCTCGCACAGAATTTACATTCCACGAGGAAATAATCATTAAAGAGAAAACGAAACACCACAACCACAAGAAGATTTGGTTTGCGGATTAGTTATTTTGAATTGTTCACCAATTAATTCAGAAACATAGTCTATTTCTGATCCTTTTAATAAATCTGCAGAGGTTTTATCTATCAATATATTTTCATAATTTAAATCATCGGCTGCTTTTTCTTTGTCAAAAGTAAATTCATATTGAAAACCTGAGCAACCACCACCTTTGATAGCGATTCTAAAAAACGACCCTTTGTCTTTTTTAGACAGCAAAACATTGATCTGTTTTAGAGCCTTATCAGTAAATTTAATTTCTTTAATCATTATTGATCACTGGTATTACTAATATAATACTTAAATTTTAATTTTAAAGGATGAAAAAATACTCAAAGATTGCTCTTACTAAAAGCAAAGGAAGAATATTCAAAGAATCTGTATCAAAATATAGATCGCCATTTCAAAGAGATAGAGATCGAATAGTTCACAGCGCCTCATTTCGAAGGCTCAAACACAAGACACAAGTATTTGTAAACACAGAAGGTGATCATTACAGAACAAGATTAACCCATTCAATGGAAGTTGCTCAAATTGCGCGATCTATTGCAAGATATCTTGAATTGAATGAAGATCTAGCTGAAACCTTAAGTTTGGCACATGATTTGGGCCACCCACCTTTTGGTCATGCTGGCGAGGACTCTCTTAATGAATGTATGGAAGATTATGGAGGCTTTGATCATAATTTACAAACTCTTCGTGTGGTTATGTTTTTGGAGAATAAATATCTTAAGTATAGTGGATTAAATCTTTCAATTGAAACCTTAGAGGGATTGCTTAAGCATAATGGTCCTGTTTATGAATTAGATTTAGTTGATAGTCTTATTGGGGTAAAAAAATTCAATCATAAGATTAATTTTGAGACTTATCCATCATTAGAGGCTCAAGTTTCAGCTATTTCAGATGATATAGCTTATAACAATCATGATATTCAAGATGGTATAAATGCAAATTTATTTAAACTAGATGAGTTAATTGAAATTAACTTTTTTAAAGATATTTATAAAAAATATAAAAAAAAGATAAACAAACATAACTATAAAATTGCAACATATCAGATTATAAGAGATTCTATTGATCAAATGATTAGAGATTTAATTAAAAATACCAAAACTAATTTGAAGATTAATAAAATAAAAAATTATAAAGATATTACTAAAGCAAATTTAACAATGGTAGATTTTTCTGAAAAAGTCAAAGATTCTGTGGATGAAATAAGATTTTTTTTAAAAACAAAGATGTATAATAATAATGCAGTTCTGAAAAAAAACGATAATGGCAAATTAATAATTAAAAAACTGTTTAATAAAATACAAAAAAACCCTAAAAAATTTATTTCAAAAGATCATCTCTCAAAGGATAAATATAGAGCAATTTCAGATTTTATATCAGGAATGACAGACAGATATGCAATCAACCTTCACAAAAACTTTAAATGAATATTTTTGAACAGTATTTAGATAAAATAAAAGAAATCCTTTCAACACTATCTTCAAATGGAGATTTAATTTTACCAGATTCATTAAACGGGATAACTGCTGAAATTCCACCTTCAAAATTTGATAGTGATATTTCTACCAATGTAGCCATGGTCCTTTCTAAGATTAATAATAAATCTCCATCAGATCTGGCTTCAATTTTGGCAGAAAAAATCAAAAAAGAGGATAAATTTATTGAAGAGATATCAGTTGTAAAACCTGGTTTTATCAACATTAAATTTAAACCTATTTTTTGGACAAATTTTATTAAAGAGGTGATTAAAAATTCTAAATCTTTTGGAACAAATAAAAATATAAAAAGAAATTACCTAATAGAATTTGTATCTGCTAATCCAACAGGCCCTTTACATGTTGGCCATTGTAGAGGAGCAATATTAGGCGATGTGATGGCTAATCTTTTATTATTTAATAATAATAAAGTTACAAAAGAGTATTATATAAACGACTACGGTAATCAGATTATAAATTTTACAAAGTCAGTTTATTATAGAATAAGAGAGATTTCTTTTAATGAACCTTTTCCAATAGATAATGAAGATTTATATCCTGGAGACTATTTAATTGACTTTGCTCAAAACATTTTAAACTCAAATAAAAATATTGATTTTAATAATTTTGACAAAATATCTCAAGAATTGACTTCTTTAGCTATTAACGAGGCATTAAAGTTAATCAAAAGTAATCTTAAAAGTCTTGGTATTAATCATGATAACTTTGTCAGTGAAAAGAAAATAGTTGAAAATCAAGAAGTGGAAAAAGTTGTTGAATTTCTTCAAAAAAATAAATTTGTTTATAAAGGAAAAATAAAGGCACCGGCAGGTGAAGATGATAGTAATTGGGTTGAGCGTGAGCAGTTGCTTTTTCGATCGACTGATTTTGGAGATGACAAAGATAGAGCATTGCAAAAATCTGATGGCGCTTGGACTTATTTTGCAAGTGATGTTGCATACCACAAAAATAAATTAGACAGAAAATTTGATAGGCTTATTAATATTTTAGGTGCAGATCATGCTGGTTATATAAAAAGAATTTCATCATCTGTCGAAGCTCTATCAAACTCTAAAGATAGATTAATTTGTAAAGTTAGCCAACTTGTTAAACTTATTAAAGATAAGAAACCCTTTAAAATGTCTAAAAGAAAAGGGGACTATATAACTATAGATGATTTAATTAATGAGGTAGGAAAAGATGCAACAAGATTTATAATGTTAAATCGAAGTAGTGATGTTGAACTCGATTTTGATTTTGATAACGTTATAGAAAAATCAAAAGATAACCCACTTTATTACGTTCAATATTGTTATGCGAGAATATGTTCAGTATACAGACATCTTGATAAAGATTTAAAATCAGATCTAGATATTACTAAGTACGATTTTGAATATTCGAAGGATGAAATAAAAATCTTAAAAAAATTATCTGAATGGCCCAAGTGTATTGATGTATCTTGTAATAAGCTTGAGCCGCATAGAATACCGACTTATTTATATGAATTAGCCTCTTTATTTCATTCATATTGGAATTTAGGTAAGGAAAATCCAGACAAAAGATTTATCAATGATCAAAAAAAAATAACCGATGATAAATTGATTTTTCTAAAAGCTATTTCCAATGTAGTAAAATCTGGGATGAATATAGTTGGAGTGTCTACGCCAGATAAAATGTGATGCTAAAAGAGATTAAATATTTAATATTTTTATTACTCATCAGTTTTTTTATTTTTTTTACAGGTAAGTATTATTTTTCAGATGATAATAAAAAAAATTCTTTTAGATCTTTGAGTAATATTGACAAAAAAATTGATATTTATTCTGAAAAATTGCCAGTTTTAGAAAATGATACTAAAGACATCATTCAATATGTAGAAAAATCTAATAAAGATAAAAAGAAAAAATTTAATTTTTGGAAACTTCTTGATTAATGAATAATCGAAGATCTTTTATTATCGGAATTAAATCGACAAAACTTAACCCTAGAGAAAAGAATTTTATTAGAAAATATAAGCCATGGGGAGTAATTTTATTTACTAGGAACATAAAAGATATTAAACAGGCAAAACAATTAACTACGTCTATACGCACGATCTTTAATGACGATAAATATCCAATCTTAATTGATCAAGAAGGTGGTAGAGTAAACCGAC
The DNA here is from genome assembly GCA_902596925.1 of uncultured Pelagibacteraceae bacterium. Taxonomy (GTDB): domain Bacteria; phylum Pseudomonadota; class Alphaproteobacteria; order Pelagibacterales; family Pelagibacteraceae; genus Pelagibacter. The sequence continues at coordinate 92,180 of CACJVT010000006.1, forward strand.
TTAAAAATATTATATCTTTTGAAAATCTAACTTCTGAATTTTTTGGCAAAAAGTTTATAAAAAAACCTAAGGAATTTAATTTTTTCTATAAACTATTTATTGATAAAACTTCATATTTATTAAAATTGATAGGAGTTAATATTAATACTTGTCCTGTTTTAGATCTTAGAAAGAAAGGTTCATCATCAATTATTGGAGACAGATCTTTCTCTAGTAATCCCAAAATAGTTTCAAAAATTGGTGATTATTGCATTAACTATCACCATAATAATGGCGTAGGAACTGTTATTAAACATATACCAGGACATGGTTTAGCAAAAGTTGATAGTCACCATTTTACACCCGTAATTAATAAAAATTTAGATTACTTAATAAAAAATGATTTTTTTCCTTTCAAAAGAAAAAATTCTTTTTTTGCAATGACAGCTCATATCATATTCAAAAAGATCGA
>CACJVT010000007.1 GCA_902596925.1 uncultured Pelagibacteraceae bacterium
TACATGGTACTCCTCTAAGTTCCATTGCAGTTCTAGAACTTAAAACGTTGGAACATTTTTTGATCCAAGTATTAGATTTGTTCTTAAGCTGTTTTGCATTGTAAATTCCATTCTTTTGGTAAAACTTCGTAAGTTGTCTACCAACGCCCCACACATCATTAATTTCAACTTTCTCTAAAATAGGATCTAAATTCTCAATACCAATTAAGCTTGTTACTCCTGATTGTTTTTTCTTTGCAATGTGATTTGCAACTTTACTTAAAGTTTTGGTTTTAGCGATACCAATACTAGTTGGAATACCAGTCCATTGTAAAACTGTCTCTCTAATTTCTCTTCCGACTTTTTCAACCTCTGAGTCTGGAAAATTGGATAAATCTATAAATGCTTCATCAATTGAATACACTTCTATTTCAGTATTAAACCTTTTCAAAGTTCTCATTACCCTTCTAGATAAATCTCCATACAAAGAGTAATTTGATGAAAAAACTTCAACTTTATTTTTAACAATAATATCTTTTGTCTTAAAATAAGGTTCACCCATTTTGATCCCTAATGCTTTTGCTTCATTGGATCTAGAAATGATACAACCATCATTATTGGATAAAACAACCACAGGTTTTTTTCTTATTTTTGGATTAAATAATCTTTCACATGAAACATAGAAAGAATTACAATCAACTAAGCCTATTTTTTTAGTACGTAGAATGGATGACATAAGTCACAACCCCCCAAATAAAAACATCTTCTTCTTCATTAATTAAAATTCTATTAGAAAAATCTTTAGACCCAGAGGATAGAAATTTTTTATCTCTTTCTTGAACTAAAGTTTTAACTACAAGCTCATCATGAACATTTGCAATAACCGTTGAAAAATTTTTTGGTTTTAAACTTTTATCGACAACTAATAAGTCTCCATCATTAATCCCAACATCGACCATGGATTTACCCTGAACTCTGATAATAAAAGTAGCCGGAACATTTTTGATTAAATGCATGTTCAGATCGATATCTTCTTCGATATAATCAGTGGCAGGTGATGGGAAACCAGCACCAGCTTTATGTAGATAATAGGGAATAGTTAGTTTCATGTTCTTGTTTTGTTCTAATTTATAGCCCATTTATACAATGCACGCAAGAGGTTGTATTTTGAGTCCGTAATTGAATCAAAAGTGAATCAAAACGTGAACATCAAAACTATATTTTGTATGCTTGTGGATAACTTCAACCAAGGATAGTTTTAAATTCTAATTTAATTATAAAAGGAGAAAAATAATGAGTTCAATTGAAGTCAAAACTTTTGACAATCCAGACGAAAGTAACACGAATTTTAAAAATGCTAAAATAGATATTGTGAAAGTAGGAGATCAAAGAGTTATGAGATTAGTTTTACAACCAGGTTGGAAATGGTCACAAGACATTAAGCCAACAGTTGGCACAGATAGCTGTAAAGCAAAACATCTAGGTGTAATTGTTTCAGGAGCAGTTTGCGCAAAACATGATGATGGAACTGAATTAACTTATAAGGCTGGTGATGCATATTCAATAGAACCAGGTCATGATGGTTGGGTAGTAGGTGACAAACCTGCAGTAGTTTATGAGTTTCATGGAAAATGGGGAGAATAGTGAAAAAACTATCGTGTCATTGTGGTGCTATAGAAGCTGAAATAAATTTAGAAGGAGACTTAGCCAAAGTAATAAAATGCAATTGTTCTATTTGTAAAAGAAAAGGAGCAATTATGTCTATGGTAAAAAATGAAGATTTTAAAATTGTTAAAGGTGAAGAAAAATTAAAACTTTATCAATTTCATTCAAAAGTTGCCAAACATTACTTTTGCTCAGATTGTGGAATTTATACCCATCACAACCCAAGAATAAATCCAGCGATGACAGGATTTAATGTCGGGTGTATTGATGAAATAAATACTTTTGATATCAAAGATGTTCCAGTAAATGATGGTCAAAATCATCCTTTAGATAAAAAATAATTTTCATGCAACAATTTAGTTTATGCTTTGGTAGGGTAAAAAAAGACTGTTTAAAGTTCATTAAATCTCAAGAGACAAAAGCTGATAAATTCAAAAATAAAGAAAGGATGATTAAATCTTTCTTAATTCCTCTATGTTTTTGGATCAGTGAAAAAGCTGATAAAAAAAAACCGTATTTTGTAGGATTAGCAGGAGGACAAGGAACTGGTAAAACCACAATTAGTTCTTTAATCAGAATTATATTAACAAAATACTTTAAATTAAATGTTTTTAGAATTTCAATAGATGACTTCTATAAAACAAGAAAAGAGAGAATAAATTTATCAAAAAGAGTTCATCCTATGCTTTTAACTAGAGGCGTGCCCGGAACACATGACATTAATATGATGTTAAATTTTTTTAAAAAGTCAAAAAGTAAAAAATTCAATAGATTAAAATTACCAACATTTAATAAAGCTATCGATGACAGGTATAATAAAAAGAAATGGTACGATTTAAAAAAGAGACCAGATGTTATCATTTTTGAAGGATGGTGTGTTGGAGCAAAATCAGAAAAAAATAATACTTTAAAGAAAACAATTAATTCATTGGAAAAAGCAAAAGATCAAAAACAGATTTGGAGAAAATATGTTAACAATCAATTAAAATCAAAATATAAAAACTTATATTCACAATTAAATTGTTTGGTTTATCTAAAAGCAAAAAATTTTAACTTGTTACAAAAATGGAGATTAAAACAAGAGAGGAAACTTTGGGTTCAAAGCAAAGTAAAATCAAAAATAATGAGTAGAGGCGATGTATTAAATTTTATGCAAACTTATCAAAGAATTACTCAAAACATGTTTAGAAATATGCCCAAATATGCATCAGTTATATTCAATTTAAATAGTAACCATCAAATTAAATCTGCTGTATATAAAAAGAAATGATTAGGATTTTATTTATAATTACAAGTTTTATATTTTTGTTAAATAATGCAAATGCTGAAACTTTTTCTGCAGCGTTAAAAAAAGCTTATAATGATAACAATGAATTAAATGCGGAAAGAGAAAGCCTAAACATTTCTGAACAAGAGCTTAAAATTTCGATGAGCTCATATCTTCCCTCTGTAACTTTAAGTGGAAGTAAAAGCTCAGAGGACACCAATAAATTAACCAATCAGAATGGAACAGATGCAACGATTTCAGATATAGACCCAACTGTGCAATCATTGACAATTACCCAAACATTAATAGATTTTGGAAGAGGTGCTGAGTTAAGTAAAAGTAAAATTGGCATTGAATTAGCTAAAGCAAAGCTTTTAAAAAAAGAGCAAGAAATTCTATATAAATCAATTGAAGCTTATACGGGGTTAATTTCAGCAAACGAAAAACTTAAGATTAATAAATCCAATGTTAACCTATTAGATCGACAGGTCGAAACAGATAGAATTAGGCTTGAGCGAGGTAATATATCTTTATCGGATGTTGCTCAATCAGAGTCCTCTTTAGCTGGAGCACAAGCAAAATTAATCCAAGCTGAAAACGATTTTTTAACCAGTAAGCTAAATTATGAAAATGTGATTGGCACTATTAATGATACAGAGGCACTCGACAAATCATCTATCGTAATAGTTAATTTACCCAATGAATTAAACTCTGCAATAGAGATATCAAAAAAAGGTAATCCAGATTTAATTATAGCTCAACTTGAATATGAACAATCAAAAAAAGATACAACAAGTGCAAGATCTGATTTAGCTCCAACAGCAACCTTATCTTTTGATAGATCAAAAACAGATGATCTAAGTTCTACCTATGATGAGAAAGAGCAGGATACTTTAAAAGCAACTGTCACATGGCCCTTTTTTTCAGGTGGAAAGAATTATGCAAATTTGAAAAAAAACAAAAGTCTGGAGACACAAAAAAATCTTCTTTTAAATAATATGATCAAAAAAAATCAAACGGATGTTGCTAGTGCCTGGTCAAATTATCAATCAAACAAAAGTTTACTTGATTCAGTAAGAGCTCAGGTGAATGCTGCAGAAATCGCAAATGAGGGAATTGTAGCTGAATATAATAGTGGATCGGATAGAACCACTTTAGAAGTTATTCAGTCTAACTCTTTATTATTGAATGCTCAGATTTCGTTGGCAGATTCAGAGAGAAACTATATTCTTTCGCAGTTTAATCTTTTAAAATCTATCGGATTGCTCAATAGCGAATATCTTAAATTGAGATAAAATTAGCTTTTTTAGGCTTAAATAAATAAATCTTGCTAATGAGAACAAAATGTGTACATTTATAAGCATGATTCGAGTGACAAAAATATTAAAAAAAGAGGCAAAAAATGACTAAAAATAACTTAAAAGTAGTTAAATCTACTAAAGATCAAGAATTGGATAATAAAGAGAAAAATAAAGCTTTAGACGCAGCAATCAGCCAAATCACAGATAATTTTGGAAAAGGTTCTGTGATGAAGCTTGGTGAAAAAAGAGCAATGGATATCGAGTCGATATCAACAGGTTCTTTAAGTTTAGATTTAGCTTTAGGAATAGGCGGTTTACCTAAAGGAAGAATTATTGAAGTTTATGGACCAGAGTCTTCTGGAAAAACTACATTAGCATTACAAGTTGTTGCTGAAGCACAAAAAGCAGGTGGAATTTGTGCATTCGTTGATGCAGAGCATGCTTTAGATCCAGTCTATGCAAAAAAATTAGGTGTAAATACTGAGGAGCTTTTAATTTCACAACCAGACGCTGGTGAACAGGCTTTAGAAATAGCAGATACGCTAGTTAAATCAGGCTCTATTTCAGTTATCGTAATTGACTCAGTTGCAGCTTTAACTCCAAAAGCTGAAATTGAAGGAGAAATGGGAGATCATCATGTTGGTCTTCAGTCAAGATTAATGAGTCAAGCTTTAAGAAAATTAACTGGTTCAATTTCAAACACAAACACAATGATGATTTTCATTAACCAAATCAGAATGAAAATTGGAGTTATGTTTGGAAGTCCAGAAACAACATCAGGTGGTAACGCACTTAAGTTCTACTCATCTGTAAGAATGGACATTAGAAGAATTGGTGCCATCAAAGACAAAGATGAAATTATTGGAAATACTACAAGAGTTAAAGTGGTTAAAAATAAAGTTGCGCCACCATTTAAAGTTGTCGAGTTTGATTTGATGTATGGAAGAGGTATTAGCAAAATGGGTGAGTTAGTCGACCTAGGTGCTAAAGCTGATATCATTGAAAAATCAGGAGCTTGGTATGCTTATAAAGGTGAGAAAATTGGACAAGGTAGAGAAAATGCAAAAACTTATCTTGCACAAAACCCTAAAGTTGCTGCAGAAATAGAAATGGCAATTAGAGAAAAAGCTGGTGTGATTTCAAAGAAAATTGAAGGAAATCCATTAAGTCCTGAAAAAATTGAAAAGGAGAAGAAAGTAGCTGAAAAAGAAGAGGCTGCAAAAGAAACTGCTCCTACAAAAAAGAACTAGAATTAAAGGTCATCTTTAAATTATAAAGGCGCTTATTATAAGCGCCTTTCCCCCTTATCGTTATCTAGACATAGAACAAAAAAGCTGTATTTTAAAAATATGGCGGACAAATCATTAAATGAAATAAGAAGTACGTTTCTTAAATACTTCGAAAAAAATGATCATAAAATTGTTGAGTCTAGCAATTTAGTTCCAAATAATGATCCAACCTTAATGTTTGCCAATTCAGGAATGGTTCAGTTTAAAAATGTGTTTACTGGTTTAGAAAAAAGAGATTATCAAAGAGCTACTACCTCTCAAAAATGTGTTAGAGCAGGTGGTAAACATAATGATTTAGAAAATGTTGGTTACACTCCAAGACATCATACCTTCTTTGAAATGTTGGGAAACTTTTCTTTTGGAGATTATTTTAAAGAAAGAGGAATTGAACTTGCATGGAATTTAATCACCAAAGATTTTGGTTTAGATAAAAATAGGCTTTATGTAACTGTTTTTAATGAAGATGATGAGGCTTTTAATTTCTGGAAAAAAATAGCGGGTTTTGGTGATGACAGAATAATTAGAATTGCAACATCGGATAACTTCTGGTCAATGGGTGAAACTGGCCCTTGTGGCCCTTGCTCAGAAATATTTTATGATCACGGTGATCACTTAAAAGGTGGACTGCCCGGAACCAAAGATCAAGATGGAGATCGTTTTATTGAAATTTGGAACTTAGTTTTTATGCAGTATGAGCAAGTCTCAAAAGAAAAAAGAATAGATTTGCCAAAACCATCTGTTGATACAGGGATGGGATTAGAGAGAATTGCAGCTCTTTTACAAGGCACACATGATAACTATCAAACTGATCATTTTAAGAAATTAATTAGCTCAATATCTGATGCAACAAAAGTCAAACAAGAAGATAAAAATATATCAAGTTTTAGAGTAATTGCTGATCACTTAAGAGCAAGCTCATTTCTTTTGGCTGAAGGAGTTTTACCTTCAAATGAAGGTCGTGGATATGTTTTAAGAAGAATTATGAGAAGAGGAATGAGGCATTCTCATTTGTTAGGATCTAAAGAGCCAATCTTTTATAAAATTTTTGACTCGTTAAAAAATGAAATGTCAGGAAATTATCCAGAGCTTGAAAGATCTCAATCTTTAATCCAAGAAACTTTAAGGATGGAGGAAGAAAAATTTTTAGTTTTACTAGATAGAGGTATCAAAATTTTAAATGATGAAATTTCAAAAATAGACAAAGTTTTACCTGGGGATGTCGCTTTCAAATTATATGACACCTATGGTTTTCCATTAGATCTTACTGAAGACATTTTAAAGAATAAATCTTTAAAAGTTGATCATCAGAAATTCGATGAATTAATGAAAAAAAGCAAAGAGCTTGCTAAGAAGAATTGGAAAGGTTCTGGAGATAGTTCTGAGGAAGCCATTTGGTTTTCAATAAAAGATAAAACTGGTCCAACAGAATTTTTAGGTTACGAGTCTAATCAGTCTGAGGGTGTTGTGTTAAACCTAATTAAAGATAACAAAGAAACAAAATCTTTATCTTCTGGTGAAGAGGGAATGATCATTACCAATCAAACCCCTTTTTATGGAGAGTCAGGAGGACAACTTGGAGACAAAGGTACAATTGTTTCTGGTAATTCTGTTTTTGAAGTAGAAGATACACAAAAAAAACTTGGAGACTTATTTGTTCATTACGGATCTTTGAAAACTGGAGAAATAAAAATCAATGATGTTGTGGAAATGAAAATTGATGTAGAGCGAAGAGATAATCTAAAAGCTTACCATTCTGCTACACACTTACTCCACGAGTCATTAAGAAGAACTCTAGGTAAACATGTTATGCAAAAAGGATCATTAGTTGCTCCAGATAGATTAAGATTTGACTTTAGTCATATGAAACCAATTACTGATGAAGAGCTAGTAACTATTGATAAGCTAGTTAATGAATATGTTTCAAATAGTTCTGAGGTAACAACAAGAATTATGACACCAAAGGCTGCAATCGAAAAAGGAGCGCTAGCTTTTTTTGGTGAAAAATATGGAGAAGAAGTCCGTGTTGTATCTATGGGAAAGGAAAAAGAAGCATACTTTTCAACAGAATTATGTGGAGGTACACATGTTAAAAATACCGGTGATATTGGAAAATTTAAAACTGTAAGCCAATCGTCTATCGCTGCGGGTGTTAGAAGAGTTGAAGCGTTAAGAGATAAACAACTTGAGGATTTTATTAAGAATAAAGAAAAATTATCAACTTTATCTACTCAAAAAGATGAAGAAACCATTAAAGATTTGTCATCGCAAATTATTAAACTTGGAGGCAAACCAAATGTTGATAATAAAGATTTAAAAGAAATTATAAAAAATCTTTCACGACAACTTGAACAACTAAATGTCAGTTCAGTTCTTCAAGATAAAACTAAAAACATTATTAAAGATGATAAGATAAATAATATAAAAGTTAGATTTCAAAAAGTGCAAGATTTACCTCCTAAAGATTTAAGAAAATTAGTTGATAATGGTAAAAAAGAATTAGGTGATGGCATTGTGATTGTATTTGCAAGCAGTGAAGGTAAAGTTGGCTTGGCTGTTGGAATTACTGAAAAATTAGTTGATAAATATGATGCAGTAAAATTTGCAAAATTAGGATCAGAGACAATTGGTGGAAAAGGCGGCGGTGGTAGAAAAGATTTTGCTCAAGCAGGAGGTCAAGATAAGAACAAAATTGATGAAGCTTTTGAAAAAATTAAGTCTTTAATTTAATTTTTTTTTTAAATTATTATCAATTTCATCTAGAAATTGATTTGTAGTTAAGTACTTACTTGATGGCCCAACTAATATCGCTAAATCTTTGGTCATAGAACCGCTTTCGACACAATCAATACAAACTTGCTCAATGGTAGTAGCAAATTTTATAAGATCATCATTTCCGTCTAATTTACCTCGGTGAGCTAAACCTCTCGTCCAGGCAAAAATTGAGGCGATAGGATTAGTTGAAGTTTCTTTTCCTTGCTGATGCATTCTATAATGTCTTGTAACTGTTCCATGAGCTGCCTCAGCCTCCATAATTTTTCCATCAGGAGTTAAGAGTGTACTTGTCATTAAACCTAAAGAGCCATAACCCTGTGCCATTGTATCAGACTGAACATCACCATCGTAGTTTTTACAAGCCCAAATATATTTTCCACTCCATTTCATTGCACATGCAACCATGTCGTCAATTAGTCTATGTTCATAAGTAATTTTTTCCTTATCAAATTTTGCTTTAAATTCTTTATTAAACACATCTTCAAATATATCTTTAAAACGTCCATCGTACTTCTTAAGGATTGTATTTTTTGTTGAAAGATAGACTGGCCACTTTTTTATAAGACCGTAGCTAAAGCAAGATCTAGCAAAGTCTTCGATGGATTTATCTAAGTTATACATAGAAAGGGCTACTCCTGGTCCAGTAAAATTAAATACTTCGTATTTAATTTCATCTTTACCGTCTTCTGATGTCCACTTAACTTCCATCTTTCCTTTACCTGGAACTTTAAAATCAGTTGCTCTGTATTGATCGCCAAAAGCATGTCTGCCAATTACCACTGGATCTGACCATGAAGGTACTAATTTTGGAATATTAGAGCAAATTATGGGCTCTCTAAAAACAGTTCCACCAATAATATTTCTTATTGTTCCATTTGGTGATCTCCACATTTTTTTTAAATTAAATTCCTCAACTCGTGATTCATCAGGAGTAATGGTTGCACACTTAATACCTACGCCAATTTTCTTAATTGCATTAGCAGAGTCTATTGTGATCTGGTCATCAGTATCATCTCTGCTTTTCATGCCTAAATCGTAATATTCAATACCGATATCAAGATAAGGAAGGATTAATTTTTTTTTAATAAATTCCCAGATTATTCTGGTCATTTCATCACCATCTAACTCTACAATGGGGTTTTTTACAGTAATTTTGCTCACTTTATTTATATCTTAATAATTGAATTTCGTAATTTTATATACATATTAATGAAAAATTATCAAATAGAAGAACATGTTTAGTAAGATATTTCCAAAAATTCACGCTGAGGGATACAAGTTCCTAGTTATCTCTGGAATTATTACAATCGTATTTTATAGTTTCAGTAATTTTTTAGGTTTAATTGGTTTGGTATTAACAATCTGGGTTTATTATTTTTTTAGAGATCCTGATAGAGTAATCATTGATGACAATAATTATCTGGTTAGTCCTGCTGATGGAGAAATCATAAAAGTTGAAGAAGTTGATGGTCCAAAAGAGCTAGGTTTAGAAAATAAAAAATTTAATAAAATCAGTGTTTTTATGAACGTATTTGATTGCCATGTTAATAGAACTCCATGCGCTGGAAAAATTGAGGAAATTTTATATAAGCCTGGAACATTTGTTAATGCTTCTCTTGATAAAGCAAGTGAAGATAACGAGAGAAATTATTTTAAAATTAAGGACACAGATAATAACGATATTATTGTAGTTCAAATAGCAGGTCTGGTAGCGAGAAGAATAGTTTGTGAATCTAATAAAGATCAAGAGTTAAAACAAGGTGATAGAATTGGAATGATAAGATTTGGCAGCAGAGCAGATGTTTATTATGAGAATTATCAACCTTTAGTAAAAGTAGGTCAAAAAGCTATTTCGGGCGAAACACTCTTAGCTAAAAAATAAAATGGAACAACCAAAAAATAATTTGAAGATTGTAGCAGATAAAAAAAGAGCAAGAATGATCTTGCCAAATATGCTTACATTAATAGGGGTTTGTATTGGTTTAACTTCGATACGATTTGCTCTTGATGGAAGGTTTGAACTTGCAATTATAGCAATTCTTTTTGCTGCTTTAATAGATGGTCTTGATGGAAGAATAGCAAGATTAATCAGAGGTACTTCTAAAGTTGGAAAAGAATTAGACTCGCTTACAGATATGATAAGTTTTGGAGTAGCGCCAGCGTTTATAATGTATTTCTGGAAGCTCAATACTCTAGGAAGATTTGGTTGGTTGCTTTGTTTAGTATATGTAATTTGCGTTGCATTACGTTTAGCGCGGTTTAATATCAATTCAAATCAAGAACCTTCATGGAGAGATAATTTTTTTGAGGGAGTTCCGTCACCAGCTGGAGGAATTTTAGTTTTAACACCTTTGATTATTAGTTTAAGCGGTTTTAACTTTGTTCAATTAAATTATGATTTAATGGTACCGATTTTTTTTATTGCGACTTCTTTTTTACTAATTAGTAAATTCCCTAGTTATTCTTTTAAAAAGATAGTGATCCCAAGAAAGACAACAATATTTCTTTTATTTGGAATAGTTTTATTTTTTGGTCTTTTATTGATTTATACTTTTAATGTAATTGCGATAAGCACTGCAATTTATGTACTTTTATTACCAATAAGCTTTTTCCATTTTCAAAAAATTAAGAAACAACACGAAAATGACAAAATTCAAGACGAAGATGACCTTGAAGACGTACTTTAATGAAAAAAAATGTAATCGTTTCTTTAGCCGATGCTAATTATTTTCCTTTACTAGATGAACTAGTAGATTCAATTAAAAGATTTAAACAGAGTGAAGATGTTGCTATTTGCATTTTGGATGCGGGATTAAAACAAGATCAGAGAGATAGTTTATCTAAAAAAGTTGATGAAATTAAAAATGCCGAATGGGATATTGAAGTGCCTGGTTATAAGGTTAAAGGTAAAGAGTGGTTGAAAAGTCAGGTCTCAAGAGCCTTTTTACCTAAATACTTTCCTAACTATGAAAAATATCTGTGGATTGATTGTGATGCATGGGTGAATGATTGGAGTTGCGTAGAATTATATTTTAAGGCTTGTGATGATGGAAAGCTTGGAATTACTCAAACAATTGGCCCAGGATATAAGATTACATCAAAAGTAAACTGGCTTTTTGGAAAGCTGGCGTTAATCAAATCTCAAAATTTTAAACACGCTGTAAAGTCAAAAATTAGTTATGCAGATGCTAGGAAATTAGCTTTTGCCCCACATATTAATATTGGAGTTTTTTCCTTAGAAAAAGACTCTAAAGGATGGAGTACTTGGCAAAATAATTTAGAGAAAACTCTAAAAGCAGGTAATATCTTTGGATCTGAAGGTTTAGCAATTAACATGTCCGTTTATATTGATAATTTAGAAACAGAGTTTCTTCCTTTAAATTGTAATTGGATCACAAGTAATTTACTTCCAAAATATGATCAGAAACAAAGTACATTTGTTGAACCATACTTACCAAATTATAAAATTGGCATAATGCATCTTGCAGCAGGTATTTGGAAAGATGGTAAAGATATGCGAGTGGATAAAACTATTAAAATTGAATTAGAAACTTTAGATAAAAATAAGATACTTAAAAGTTTAAGATATAATACTTAATTGAAAAAAAATAAGATTTCAAAAAATTGGGTAAATAAACAAAGACGGGATACTTATGTGCGTCAATCAAAAGTTGACGGTTATCGAGCTAGGTCTGCATATAAACTAAAAGAGATAGATGAAAAATTTAAAATATTTAAAGGTGGAATGTCAGTCGTAGACATTGGAGCTGCTCCCGGCAGCTGGTCACAGTATGTTGCAAAAGTAGTTAAGAGCGGAAAGATAATCTCTATAGATCTAAAAGAGATGGAAAATATAGAAAATACTTTACAAATTCAGGGTGACTTTACTTTAGTTGATACTCAAAACCAAATTAAAGAATATCTTAAAAAAAAACCAGATGTAGTCATGTCTGATATGGCCGTAAACACCACTGGGATAAAAAATATCGATTCAATTCAAACTGGTGAATTGTGTAAAGAGGCGATGGTTTTTTCAAAGGATGTGATTTCAGAAAAGGGTTTTTTTATTTCAAAAATATTTATGGGTAGTACCTTTAATGAAATTGTCGCACTGGGAAAAAAACTTTTTAAGGAAGTAAAGGTTTTTAAACCAAAATCTAGTAGAAAAGATTCTAAAGAAAGTTTTATAATTTGTAAAAATCTTAGATAGTTTCTTTAAATTTTAAAGGAATCGTATATAAATGATTATGGTTCCTATAAAAGAAGCACTCACCTTTGATGATGTAACTCTGATGCCTAAGTACTCTGAGATCTTACCCTCAGATGTTGATACTAGCATTAAACTTACAAATTATTTAAAATTAAAAATTCCTCTATTATCCTCAGCTATGGATACTGTTACTGAAAGCAAAATGGCTATCGCGATAGCGAAAGCAGGTGGGATAGGCATTATTCATAGAAATTTAGATATAAAAAAACAAATTCTTGAAATTAAAAAAGTAAAAAAACAAAAACTTTTAGTAGGCGCAGCCGTTGGGGCTGGACCGAGCGAATTTAAAAGAGCAGAGGCAATACTTAGAGAAAAAATTGATATGATTGTTGTTGATACTGCTCATGGACATACAAAAAAGGTCTCAGAAATAATTAAGTTTATCAAAAAAACAAAAGACAAAAAAACTGCTCTTTGTGCTGGAAATATTGCTACACCTGCTGCAGCAAAATTTTTATTAAAGCTTGGGGTTGACGTCATAAAAGTTGGGATAGGACCTGGATCAATATGCACAACAAGATTAGTTGCAGGTATTGGAGTCCCACAACTTAGTGCAATACTAGAAGTTAGAAATGGAATAAAAAATAAGAATGTAAAAATTATTTCTGATGGTGGGATAAAATATTCAGGTGATTTGGCAAAAGCATTCGCTGCTGGAGCAGATGCAGTTATGATTGGCTCATTGTTTGCTGGGACAGATGAAGCACCAGGAAAATTAATTAGGAGAAATGGTAAATTATTTAAAAATTTTAGAGGCATGGGTTCAGTTGGTGCTATGAATAAAGGATCTGCAGATCGATACTTTCAATCAAAACAAAAGGACTCGTCTAAATATGTGCCAGAAGGAGTAGAAGGATTTGCAAAATATAAAGGCAAAGTTGATAATATAATTTTTAAATTAATTGGTGGATTAAGATCATCTATGGGATACTTAGGATCAAGACAAATTAAATATCTAAGAGATAAACCACAATTTGTTAAAATAACAAAAGCTGGTTTTTACGAAAGTATGGTCCATAATGTTGATATAGTCAAAAGTGATAATAAATACTAATGAGAAAAATCTTTAAAATAACCGTTCTTTTTTATTTCTTAATCAATGTTTTTAATTTTTCTTTAGGTAGTGAAAATTTTTTTAATAAAGGTTTAGAACTATATAATAAAAAAAAATTTGAAGATGCTCGATTTATGTTTGAGAGAAGTATTGTATTTAATCCAAAACACTCTAATTCATATTTATATTTAGCTAAAATTTACAATCAGGAAAAAAATCAAAAGAAAGAGGAAAAAAATTTAGAGGCAACTTTATTGATTGAACCAAATAATGAAGAAGCAATGTTAATGTTGATGAAAATAGCATTAGAAAAATCAAACTACTCTAAAGTAAAAAGTCTCTCAGAAGACTTTGTCAAAGTTTGCAAAAATTTATGTGATGAAAATAAAAGTATCTTAGATTCTTTAGCAAACTTAGAACCCAAAAATGAGTCTTGATCAAAATTTGAATAAGATTTTAATTGTTGATTTTGGTTCACAATTTACACAGTTAATAGCAAGACGAGTTAGAGAATTAGGAATTTTTTCTGAGATAGTAAGTCATAAAAAAATTAAAAGTAAAAATATCAATCACACAATCAAAGGCATTATTTTATCTGGTGGTCCTTTAAATGTTTATCAAATTAATAAATACTCCTTCGACAAAAAGATAATTCAAAAAGGCGTTCCAGTTTTAGGTATTTGTTTTGGGCATCAAATAATATCTAAATTAAATGGCGGAAAAGTGAAACAATCTAAACATAGAGAGTTTGGTTTAGCTAATATTACAAAAAAAAATAATAGTCTTTTAATTAAAAATTTATTTAAGAAAAAAAAGTCAATTAAAGTTTGGATGAGCCACGCTGATCAAGTTTCAAAATTACCCAAAAATTTTAAGGTAATTGCCTCAAGCCAGAATTCTAAATTTGCAGTGGTTGAAAATAAATTTAAAAATTATTATGGAGTCCAATTTCATCCAGAGGTGACCCACACAGAAAATGGAAAAAAACTGATAAGTAATTTTATATTTTTAATATGTAAAATGAGAAAAAATTGGTCTTCTAAAGATCAAAAAATAAAATTAATAAAAGATGCAAGACAAATGGTAGGGAATAATAAAGTCATTTGTGCTTTATCCGGTGGAGTAGATAGTAGCGTAGTTGCACAATTATTAAATAAAGCCATTGGTAAAAATTTACACTGTATTTTTGTTAACACTGGGCTTTTAAGAAAAGATGAGGAAAAACAAGTTGTTGCAACATTTAAAAAAAAATTAAAGATTAATCTTACATACGTGAATGCTGAGAGAGAATTTTTAAGAAAATTATCAAATATTTCAGATCCTGAAAAGAAAAGAAAGATAATTGGAAACTTATTTATAAAAATATTTGAGCGTTATGCCAAAAAAATTAAAAATGTAAAATTTTTGGCTCAAGGAACTCTTTATCCTGACTTAATAGAAAGTAAATCAGTTACAGGTAGTCAAACATCGAAAATTAAATCTCACCATAATGTTGGAGGTCTACCCAAAAAAATGAAACTTAAACTAGTAGAGCCATTAAAATTTTTATTCAAGGACGAAGTTAGGAAACTCGGATTAGAACTCAATTTAAGCAGAGAAATTATTTCTCGTCATCCTTTTCCAGGACCTGGGCTGGCAATACGAATGCCAGGAATAATAACTAAAGAAAAAATAAATATTTTAAAAGAGGCTGATCATTATTTTATTCAAGCTTTGAGAGATCACAACCTATATGATAAAATTTGGCAAGCTTATGCAGCTCTACTTCCAGTTAAAACAGTCGGCGTAATGGGTGATAATAGAACTTATGAGTATTTGTGTTTGCTTAGAGCAATAACATCTGAAGATGGTATGACAGCAGATTTTTATGAATTTAAAAAATCATTTATACAAGAAATTTCAAATAAAATAGTGAATAGTATTAGAGGGATTAATAGAGTAGTTTACGATATAACTTCGAAACCACCGAGTACAATCGAATTAGAGTAAATGAATAAAAAGATTAAAAAAATTCTTAATAAAAAGAATAAATCAAAAATTATTTGTCTTACGGCATACTCCAAAAATGTTGCCACAATCCTTGATAAACATTGCGATTTAGTATTGGTTGGGGACTCATTAGGGTCAGTTTTGTATAACTTTAAGTCCACTAAGCAAGTGACTTTAGAAACCATGATTAATCATTCTAAAAGTGTCAGACTTGGTATTAAGAAATCATTAATGGTTGTTGATATGCCTTATAATACATATCGAAATCCAAGCGAAGCTTTGAAGAATTCAAGATTGGTTATGAAAGAAACCAAATGTGATGCTGTTAAGTTAGAAGGGGGAAAAAAGATAATTCCTATCGTTAAAAGATTAATTAAAAATAAAATACCAGTTATGGGACATGTTGGAATATTACCTCAGACAGATAAAAAATTTACCTTCAAGGGGAAAAAACTAAAGGAAAGTGAGAGATTACTTAAAGACACTAAACTTTTAGAAAATGCTGGAGTTTTTTCGATTGTATTAGAATGTGTGGAAACAAAATTATCAAAGAAAATTTCCAACCATATAAAGATTCCAACAATAGGAATTGGTTCTTCAGTCAATTGTGATGGTCAAGTTTTAGTAATTGATGACTTAACAGGATTAAGTCAAAGTAAATTAAAATTTGTTAAAAAATTTGTTGATATAACAAAGTTGATCGAAAATGGTGTGAAAAAATTTAAATCTGAAGTATTAAAAAAACAATTTCCTAAAGCTAAACATTCTTTTTCAAAATGAAACTGAATAAAATAGAGCCAAAATTTATAAAAAAAAATAATCCAAGAATAGGTTTAATAACTTTAGCTAGTGATTTTAGAATTGAAAAAGATTTTAACGATATAATTTATGGTAAAGATATAGATTTATATTCAAATAGAATAAATTGCTACAATCCTCTTACTAATGAAACTTTGAAAAAAATGGCAGATGATATTCCTGAAGTAACCAAAAATATTTTACCAGATCAAAAATTAGATTGTGTTGCGTACGGATGTACGTCAGGAACTATTGCTGCAGGTTATCAATCAATTTATGAAAAAGTAAATTTAGCTAAACCCAATACAAAAGTCACGACACCTATTACTTCTGCCATAAATGCTCTTAAAACATTAAAGATAAATAAAGTTTCAATATTTACTCCATATACTGATGAGATTAATCAATCTGTTATTAATTATTTCAAAAATGAAAAAATAGAAATTTCTGAACTATCTTATTTTGATATAACCTCTGATTTAGATATAGGCAAAGTTGATCCACAGCATTTATTTGATGTGTTAGTTAAACAAGATTTGTCAAATAGCGATGCGTTGTTTGTGTCTTGCACAGCACTCCCTGTATTATCAATTATCGATGAAATAGAGAAAAAATTAGGTAAGGTTATTTTATCTAGTAATCAAACTTTAATTTGGGATACACTTAAACAAGTGAATAATCAAAATAAGGTTGATGGTTATGGGGTGTTGTTTAATAATTAGTTGATGAATTTTTCAATTGAAGAGTATAAATCTAGATTAAAAAAAGTTCAAAATTCAATGCAAGATAAAGGTATTGAAATTTTGATTTCACAAGACCCTTCAAATATGAATTATCTAACTGGCTATGATGCATGGTCTTTTTATTATGCACAATGTGTGATTGTTCATGCAAATGCTGATGAACCGATTTGTTTTGTTAGAGATCAAGATGCTGGTGGCGCTTATATAAAAACTTATTTGAAAGATGAAAATATTGTTAAGTATCATGAAAAATATATTCACACTTGGCCGTTACATCCATACGATGCTTTAGTTGATTTAATAAAGGAAAAAAAATGGGATAAATTATCTATAGGCGTTGAAATGGATAGTCATTATTTCACCGCTTATTGTTATGAAAAAATAAAACAAGGATTACCTAATGCAAAATTGTTAGATAGCAAACGATTAGTAAATTGGGTTAGGCTTGTTAAGTCAGACGCTGAAATCAAATATATGAAAGCAGCTGCGCAGATCACTCAACTTGGTATGAAAAAAGCATTTGAGGCTATTAATCCAGGTGTAAGGCAATGTGATGCTGTTTCAGAAATATGGTCAACTTTAGTCAAAGGAACCTCAGAATTTGGAGGGGATTATGCTTCAATAGTGCCAATGCTTCCAACTGGAAAAGGAACCTCAGCATCCCATTTAACTTGGTCTGAGGATAAGTTTGTTGAAGGAGAGGCCACAATCATAGAATTATCTGGCGTAAATAAAAAGTATCATTGTCCAATGGCCAGAACAGTTTTACTTGGAAAACCCGACCAAAAAAAAATTGATACAATGAAAAAAACCAATGAGGCACTTCAAGCAGGTATAGATAAAGTTAAAGCAGGAAACACGGCTGATGATGTTGCACAAGCTTTTTGGAAGATATTAGATAAATATAAGATTGAGAAAACTTCAAGAACTGGCTATTCAATTGGGATAGGCTATCCTCCTGACTGGGGTGAACATACTTTAAATATATCAAAAGGTGACAAAACATTATTACAGCCCAACGTTACCTTTCATATGATTGCAGTAATGCAATTTGGAAATTGGGGAGTAGAGGCGTCAGAAGCAATTAGAGTAACTGATAAAGGTTCAGAATTATTTTGTAATTTCTCAAGAGAACTTCACGTTAAAAGCTAATTATTAGAGGTTGATATTTATTCTCACAAATGTTTTAAAGTTCCTTAAATTATGGCATCAAAAAAAGATTTCGTTAAATTTGATAAAGTCGATAAAAGCTATGACGGTAAAGTCTTAGTCGTCAAAGACCTTCAATTAGATATAGCTGAGGGAGAATTCATTACTATGTTGGGACCCTCTGGTTCTGGTAAAACAACTTGCTTAATGATGTTAGCAGGTTTTGAAACTCCAACTAACGGTGAAATTTATTTAGATGGTAAAGCAATATCCAGTATACCTCCTCATAAAAGAGGTATTGGAATGGTATTTCAAAATTATGCATTATTCCCACACATGACCGTGTATGAAAACTTAGCTTTCCCATTAAGAGTGAGGAAAATTCCAAAAGATGAAGCCGATAAAAAAATTGATAAAGCTTTATCAATGGTATCCCTACAAGGTTTCGCTGCAAGGATGCCAGGTCAATTGTCAGGTGGACAACAACAAAGGGTAGCTGTTGCAAGATCATTGGTGTTTGATCCACAACTAGTTTTAATGGATGAACCTTTGGGTGCTCTGGATAAAAATCTAAGAGAAAGTATGCAATATGAGATTAAACATATTCATGAAAGTATTGGTGTGACAGTTGTTTACGTCACACATGATCAAAGTGAAGCTTTGACGATGTCCAATCGTATTGCAGTATTTAATGATGGTAAAGTTCAACAACTTTCAAGTCCTGATGAATTATATGAGAAACCTGTAAATTCATTTGTCGCTGAGTTTATCGGAGAGAATAATACTTTTGGTGGTGAAGTTTCAGATATTTCTGGAGGAAAGTGTAAAGTAAAATTAGCAAATGCAGAAATACTGGCTAATCCAATCTCAGTCAAAGGTAAAGGAGAGCGGACTACTGTTTCTTTAAGACCAGAACGAGCTTTGATTAATCCAAGTACAAAAATGGACAATCTTCACAAAGGAAAAATAGAAGAAGTAATTTATCATGGGGACCATACAAGAGTAAGAATAAATCTTTTAGGCAACCCAGAGTTTATTTTAAAAGTTCCAAATAGTTCATCTAACTTAGATATTAAACTTGGTAACGAGATTAATATCGGATGGAACAGTGATGACGCTCGGGCACTTGACCCAAAATAGACATTCCACAATTATTGAATAAGTAGATAAAAAGGGTTGTTGACTCTCTTCCCTTAAGTTGTTTTAATTAGTTTTTTAAACGTTTAAACGGAGGAAAAATGAAAAAACTAAGTAAAATATTACTAGCTATTTCTTTTGTACTTTCACTAACTACTTCAGCATTTGCAACAACAGTAACTGCAGTGTCTTGGGGTGGGGCTTATACTGAGTCTCAAAAGTTAGGTTATGGTGATCCGACTGCTAAAAAACTAGGCATTAACATTGCTTGGGTTGATTATTCAGGTGGTTTATCAGAAATCAAAGCACAAAAAGAAGCTGGAAAGATCACGTGGGATATAATGGACGTGTTCGCAATGGATACTATCACTGGATGTGATGAAGGATTATTTGTTGAATTTGATTTTGACAAAGACTTCCCACCAGCTCCAGATGGAACTCCAGCAAGTAAAGATTTCTTTACTGCAATGCCAAGTAAATGTGCTGTAGGAAATATTTTATATTCTTGGAACTACGCTTATAACACTGAAAACGTTAAAGGTACTCCAAAGACTATCAAAGATTTCTTTAACACAAAGAAATTCCCTGGAAAAAGAGCTATCTACAAAAGCGCTTTAACTAATTTAGAGATCGCTTTAGCTGCAGATGGTATTAAGCCAGGTAAAGGCGGAGCAAAAATCTACAAAGCTTTAGAAACAGAAAAAGGTGTTGAAAGAGCAATGAATAAGATCAAAAAATTATGTACAGATCCACAAGGTGGATGTGTATTTTGGTCTGCAGGTGCTCAACCACCAGAACTGTTAGTATCAGGTGAAGTAGTAATGGCTACTGGTTGGAATGGTAGATTCTTCAATGCAGAAATTGGAGAAGGTGCACCAATCAAACAAGTTTGGGACGGCCAAGGTCTTGATTACGAATATTTCGTACAAGTCAAAGGTGGACCAAACGATTCTAATGGTATGGCTAAAAAAGCTTTAGCTATGATGACTAGTTCTGAAATGTTAGCAGGAAGTGCTAAATACATTGCATATGCTCCTTGGAGAAAATCTTCAATTGGTATTATGGAAAAAGGTGAGCCTTGGTATAAAGATGGTAAGACTAACATGGTACCACAAATGCCAACTGCACCGGCTAACACTAAAAACTACTTCCTAGTAGATCCAATTTTCTGGGCTGATAATGGAACAGAGCTTGGTGAAAAATGGGAAGCTATGAAAGCTGGTCTATAATTTAAGTTTTAAAGAACTAAATTATATATTATAATTTAAGGGCGGTTATTTATAACCGCCCTTTTTATTTATGAGCTCAGAAACAAAACAAATCTTAACTACAGACGGAATACCCTTAGAGGTTAGTCTAAAAAAAGCGGAAAAAAAGAATAAGATCAAAGCTTTCTTGCTCGTTGCTCCTTTATTATTTTTTTTAATTATTACCTATGTTTTTCCAATAGGTGACATGTTGTTCAGAAGTATCGACGATAAAATGGTAACACAAATGCTTCCAAAAACTTTTAAAGCAATGGAAAATTGGGATGGACAAGAGTTGCCAGATGAGGAAGTTTTCGCAGCTTTTCATGAGGACTTTATAAAACTTGTTGAAGATAAACGAGAAGGTAAACTATCTACTCAATTAAATTACACAAAGAACGGCTTTAAAAGCATTATCAAAAAATTAAGAAGAGCATCTAAAAAATTTGAAGAGGGAAATTATAAAGAACAAATAATGGCAGTACACAAAAGATGGGCTGATGTTGAGTACTGGAGAGCAATCCAAAGAAGAGCCCCTGAATTTACAGGTCAAAAATATTTAAAAGGAATGGACATGTATGTAAATGAGGAAGGGAAAATAGTAAGCGTTGAAGAAGATAGGAGAATTCACAGAGTATTATGGTTAAGAACTCTGGAGATTGCATTCTTTGTGACGGTCTTTTGTTTTTTGATGGCTTATCCAATAGCTCATTTGTTAGCTACTCTGCCAATGAAATATAGTAATTTATTAATGATCTGCGTACTGTTGCCGTTCTGGACTTCATTACTTGTAAGAACTGCCAGCTGGATGATTTTGTTACAACAACAAGGTATCGTAAATGATTTCTTTGTTGGAATAGGATTAGTAGCTGACGATAATAGGCCTGAGATGATGTACAACAAGACAGGAAGTTATGTTGCGATGACACAAATTCTGCTGCCATTTATGGTGCTTCCGCTATACAGTGTAATGAAAACTATCTCACCAAGCTTAATGAGAGCTGGAAAATCGTTAGGCGGTACACCGTTTGTAGCATTTTGGAAAGTTTATTTCCCACTGACGATCCCTGGAATAGGAGCAGGTTGCTTATTAGTGTTCATTTTAGCGATTGGTTATTACATTACACCAGCCTTAGTTGGTGGTGCATCTGGGACTTTAATCAGTAACCAGATCGCCTTTCATATGAAAAGTACCCTTGACTGGAGTTTTGCATCTGCAATGGGACTAATGCTGCTGAGTGGAGTATTGGTGATTTATTGGCTTTATAACAAAATAGTTGGAATTGATAACATTAAATTGGGATAATTAGGATGGCATTACCAAAATATACTGAACCACATTATAGAATTTGGCATTATATTTATCTAACAATTTGTGCCGCTGTTTTCTTTTTTCTAATTGCCCCTTTATTTGTAATCTTTCCATTATCTTTTAACGCAGAAGAATTTTTAAGTTTCTCTGATGGGATGAAAAGGCTTGATCCAGATGCTTTTTCTTTGAGATGGTATAAAGATATGATTTATGGAACTAAAAATCCTTGGGGATTAGCTGCTAAGAATAGTTTTATTATCGCAATTTTTGCAACAATAGGTTCAGTAATACTAGGAACAGTTGCTGCCTTAGGTTTGAGTAGTAGGCACATGCCTTACAAAGGTTTGATAATGGCTGTTTTAATTTCTCCTATGATCGTACCTTTAATTATTTCAGGTGTTGCAATATTTTTCTTTATGGCAAAAGCTGGTTTGGCAGCTACCCATACAGGTATTGTTCTTGCCCATATTATTTTAGGAACACCATTTGTTGTTATCACGGTTACTGCTACACTCTCAGGATTTGATCACAGTGTAACTAGAGCTGCTGCAAGTTTAGGTAGTGATCCAGTAAATACTTTTATGAAAATTACGTTGCCACTAATATTACCAGGAGTTATTTCAGGTGGATTATTTGCTTTTGTGACTTCATTTGATGAAGTTGTTGTTGTTTTATTTTTAGCAGGATTAGAAAATACAACGATTCCAATTCAAATGTGGACAGGTTTAAGAGAACAATTAAGTCCAACAATATTAGCTGTTGCGACTTGTTTAATTATACTATCAACATTAATATTAGTAACCGCTGAGCTTTTGAGAAGACGATCAGAGAGGCTTAGAGGGATTAATCGATAGTAAAATAATCAAATGAAAATTAAGAATGTAGTAGTTATTGGATCAGGTACAATGGGTAGTGGTATAGCTGCACATCTCTGTAATGCCAATATCCCTGTCACACTTTTAGATTTAAAAACTGAAATAAGTCAAAATGCTAGAGAACGGATACATAAATCAAGACCGCCTCTATTAATTGATAAAACCAAAATTGATAATATTAAAGTTGGAAATATATCTGATGATTTCAATGTAGTAAAAGATGCTGACTGGATTGTCGAGGCAGTGGTTGAGAGAATTGATATTAAACATCAAATTTATGATAAAATTTTTGAAAGTAGGAAAGATGGAGCAATAGTTTCATCAAACACTTCCTCAATTCCAATCAAAGTTTTATCTCAAAATTTAAATAAAGATCAAAAAAAAGATTTTTGTATTACCCATTTTTTTAATCCAGTTAGATATATGGGTCTTCTTGAAATAGTTAAGAATGAAGACAATGATTTAAATAAAATCAATCAATTAAAAGAATTTTGTGAAGTTGAGTTAGGTAAAGGAGCAATTGTTTGTAATGATACCCCTGGTTTTTTAGGAAATAGGGTAGGTGTGTATGCAATGCAAATTGCAATGACTGAAGCATTTAAGATGAAACTTTCTGTGGAAGAAGCAGATGCAATCTTTGGAAGACCTATGGGTATACCTAAAACAGGAGTTTTTGGATTATATGATTTGATTGGAATAGATTTAATGGCAGATGTTTTAAAAAGTTTTATCAAAGAACTTCCAAAATCTGATGAATTCCATGAGGTTGCCAAAGAAATTCCTCTAGTAAAAAAATTGATTGAAACTGGATATACGGGAAGAAAAGGCAAGGGCGGCTTCTATAGAATGAGGAAGACTGATAGTGGAAAAATTATGGAAGCTATTAATCTTGAAACTGGCGAGTATTCAACAAGTCAAAAAATAGATATTAAGTCTGATAAAGTAGATTTAAAGGCTCTGATTAATAGAAATGATAAGTATGGAGACTATGCTTGGTCAGTATTATCTAAGATAATAAAATATGCTTCATCTCTAGTTCCTGGGATTACTAAAGAATTTAATGACATAGACGAGGCAATGAGACTTGGATTTAACTGGGCGAAAGGACCTTTTGAGATGTTAGAAGAAATTGGTGTAAAAAATTTCTTCGATAAAGTTGATGAATATAAAGGTAATAATTTTTTAGAAAATTTATCTAATTCTAAAGATGAAAATTTTTATGGTGAAAGACAAAAGTACACATCAATTGAAACTTTAGGTAAGATCAAAAAAACTGCCTCAAGTGTTGATGGTAACAGTTCAGCTTCGATTTATAGATTTAATGATTTTAATATTGTTGAGTTTACGACTAAAGCTAATGCACTCGATTATGACTCAATGGATGCACTTAAGAAAGCAACTGATAAACCTTTAATAATAATTAATGAGAGTATGCAATTTTCTGCTGGCGTTAACCTGACCTATACTATGGAATTTGCTAATAAAAATGATTTTAAATCGATAGAGAAATTTATTAAATATTTTCAAGAAACTTGCAAACATCTAAAGTATTCTAAATACCCGGTAATATCTGCTCCATCAGGTTTAACTTTGGGTGGAGGTTTTGAAGTTTTAGTACAAAGTAATTTCGTAGCCTCACATACAAATATTGTAATCGGATTAGTAGAAACTATTGTTGGATTAATTCCAGCTGGAGGCGGATGTAAAGAAATGCTAGCTAGATGGTTAAATACTGAAGAGGCTAAGAAGGATCCAAAATATGCACCTTTAAAAGTATTTGATATAATTGGCTATGGTAGAACAGCTACGTCTCCAGTTGAGGCAGAGCCTTTGAAATACTTATTACCTGAAAATAAAAGAATTATGAATAGAAATAGTTTACTTGAGGTGTCAAAAAAAATCTTAAATGAAAACAAGGACTTTAAAGCACCAAATGAGCTTACATTTAATTTACCTGGTAAATCAGTTATTGATGATATGAACAAAATTTTAGAAAAACTTTACAATGATAAAGTTATATTAGATCATGGTTTGACTGTAGCAAAAGAATTAGCTCACGTTTTAAGTGGTGGTGAAACTACAAAAGATAAAACTATTACAGAAGACGATTTGTTTAAATTGGAACTTGATGCTTTTATGAGATTAATCGAAACTAAACAAACTCAAGACAGAATTAAACATACTCTTGCTACCGGTAAACCTTTGGTTAATTAAATAATCTAAGAGTGTTAATAAAGTCAGGCCTTAAAACATATTCAGATTTATTTAAGTGTTTAATTTTTTTTAAAGCTTCTAAGCCAAATATTACTTTTCCAATGGGTGTGTATTCTCCTTCATACAAAGGTTCATCCTGAAGAATTATAAAAAATTGGCTGTCTTCAGTATCATATTTTAAAGATCGAGCTAATCCTACACTTCCTTTGGTATAATTAAAATCCTTATCAACTTCAGATTTGATTGTACCTAAACCAGATTTTCCAGTTCCAATTTTTCCATAATCAATGTTTCCTTTTTTTCCAAATTCTACATCACCAGCTTGTACAAGTTTATCTTTAATGACCCTATGAAATGCTACATCATCATAGGCATTAGATTTAATCAATGTCTTAAATCTCTCTACTCCATTTGGAGATATATCTGGATATAATTCTATAATTACATTTCCACATTCAACGTTTAGAACTGCTATGTTATTTGGATTTTCAAAATTAATTTTATTTGGATCATAACTCTTAACAAACAAACATTTATCTTTTAGTAAAACAAAAGAAGTAATTGAAAATAAACCTAAAATTACAACAAATATAAATATTATTTTTTCAGATTTTGATGCTTTTATCTTTTCAATCATAAAGTAAAACTTTCATCAATTTTTAAGAGTCCCTTTTTGATGAATTCTATCTTTTTTTGAAGAATAGGATCTACGGTCTCAGGTAAATTTCCATACATTAAATGAGAAAATACCTCAGCCATATCCTCAGATGCGGTGGATTGCGAGTATTCAGTAATAAAACCAGTTGTTTTAGAATATGTTTCTAATCCTATTTTTTTAGTGCATGTCGAACATTCTGCATAATTGAACTCTTTAGGATTAAAACTAGACCAAATTTGTTCATTAAATATATCTTTGAAACTATCATTTATTATGTGGAACACTTCGTGATGTAACACTCTTTCAAAATATCTATCGTTAAATTTTATATCTACAATTAAAGTTTTCATTATATTATCAGGTATCCCAGCAGTATTGATACCTGAAATTGATAAGTCTTCACACATAACAATGTATTTTAAATTTATTTTTTTTAAAAAGTTCTGAGAATATCTATTAAGATTTTTTTCAATAATCTTATATTTCTTATCTAGGTCTTGCTTTGATGATTTAAAACAATTGATATTATTATCAATACCTATTGTAAATGCTTGTTTTGCATTCAAGTATCTTAATTTGTTTTCAGTTTTAAGATTATAAATCTCCAGGTTTGGAATTTTTATTAATTCGTAAATTGTATCTGCTTGGGTTGGATAAACTAAAAATAAATACAATAAAATGAGCTTTAATAATTTCATAATTAGTATTATTGAAGATATTCCAATTTGTTAGAATGTGATAGAGTTTTTGTGATGAAAAAAAAAAGAAGCAAAGAACCCATTCAACCAGTAAGTGGTACCAAGGTTCCAAGATTTGCTGGCCCATCAACTTTTGCTAGACTACCAGAATTAAGAGATGTTGAGTACTGTGATGTTGCAATTGTGGGGATACCATTTGATGCAGGCACGAGTTACAGACCTGGAGCAAGATTTGGTCCACAAAGTATTAGACAAGCTTCAAGACATTTAAGAACAAATTATCATCCAAATTATGATGTTGAGCCCTTTAAAGTTCAACAAGTTGCCGATGCGGGAGATATTACCTGCAATCCATTTAATATAGATGAAGCAATTAAGCAAATTGAGGAGGGAGCCTTGGATCTTCTTAAAAAAACTGGTGGTATAATTAGTTTAGGTGGAGATCATACAATTGCGTTTCCTTTATTAAAAGCAGTAAATAAAATTAATAATGGTCCTGTTGCTTTAGTACATTTTGATGCACATCTTGATACTTGGGATACTTATTTCGGTGCACCATATACACACGGGACACCCTTTAGAAGAGCACGTGAAGAAAATTTATTCATGGATGATGCCTCAATGCATGTTGGTATCAGAGGTCCGTTGTATAGTAGAGAAGATCTTAAAAATGATGAAAGTTTTGGATTTAAGATAATTCATTGTGATGAGTTTCAAACTGAAGGTACTGATAAAATTGCCGAAAGAATAAAAAAAAGAGTAGGAAATAATCCATTATATTTATCAATTGATATTGATGTTTTAGATCCTGCTTTTGCACCTGGCACTGGTACACCAGAAATAGCTGGCATGACCACTAGAGAAATGGTTAATGTTATTAGAGGCTTGTCTGGTATGAATTTAATCTCTGCAGATGTTGTTGAGGTATCACCTGCTTATGATCATGCTGAGGTAACATCACTTGCAGCTGCTACTATAGTTTATGAGTTAACAAATCTATTTGCAAAAAAGTAAAGAAAGGTTAGGAGTCTCCAATGGAAAATAAAAAAAATTTTTATATTAATGGCAAATGGGTAACACCAAAAAGCAAAGAAGAAATCAAAGTAATTGATCCTGCTACAGAAGAAAATTGTGCAGTTATAACACTAGGCAACAAAGATGATGTAAATGATGCTGTAAATGCTGCCAAAAAAGCTTACAGTTCGTGGGCGTTTTCATCAAAAGAGGAGAGAATAAAATTATTAGAAAAACTTTACGAAAATTATAAGAAAAGATGGGCAGATATTGCAAATGCGATTACAATAGAGATGGGAGCACCAAAAGATTTTGCAACAAAACTTCAAGCTGGCACAGGTGCTGCACATTTAAAATCATTTATAAGATATTTAAAAAATTTTGAATTTGAAAAACCATTAGGAGAACATGCGCCTAACCAAAGACTTATTTATGAACCAAAAGGCGTATGTGCATTAATCACACCGTGGAATTGGCCAATGAATCAGGTTTGTTTAAAAGTAATGCCTGCAATAGCATCTGGCTGCACTATGGTTTTAAAACCATCTGAACTAGCTCCGTTATCATCAATGATATTGGCTGAGCTTATTGATGAGACTAAAATTCCAGCAGGTGTGTTTAATTTAGTTAATGGTGATGGAGCAACAACTGGTGATG
This sequence comes from uncultured Pelagibacteraceae bacterium, assembly GCA_902596925.1. Taxonomy (GTDB): domain Bacteria; phylum Pseudomonadota; class Alphaproteobacteria; order Pelagibacterales; family Pelagibacteraceae; genus Pelagibacter. The sequence continues at coordinate 28,089 of CACJVT010000007.1, forward strand.
CATTAACAAGTCATCCTGATATTAATATGATTTCATTTACTGGATCAACTAGAGCAGGAGCATTAATTTCCCAAAATGCTGCAAAAGATTTTAAAAGAGTAAGTTTAGAACTTGGTGGCAAAGGTGCAAATATAATATTTAAAGATGCTGATCCAGATGCAATAGAAAGAGGTGCTTTGAGATGTTTTAGAAACTCTGGCCAGTCATGTAATGCACCCACAAGAATGCTAGTTGAAAAATCAATGTATAATGATGCTGTGGAAAGATTAAAGAAGTATACAGAAAACTTTGAGGTTGGTGATCCAAAAAAAGAGGGAGAGCATATAGGCCCAGTTATTTCTGAAACTCAATATAACAAGATACAAACTTTAATTAAGAAGGGTATTGATGAGGGAGCTAAATTAGTAGCTGGAGGCCCAGGCAAGCCAGATGGAATAGAAAAAGGTTATTTTGTAAAGCCTACTGTATTTGCTGATGTTAATAATAAAATGGAAATAGCAAGAACAGAAATATTTGGTCCAGTTTTATCTGTAATGCCTTTTGAAACGGAGGAAGAAGCTATTGAAATTGCAAACGATACTCCCTACGGATTAACAAACTACATTCAAACCAAAGATAAAGAAAAAGTAAAGAGAGTTGCTAGAAAACTTAGATCGGGGATGGTTGATGTTAATGGTGCTGGTATTGCTGTTGATGCGCCTTTTGGTGGATTTAAACATTCGGGGATTGGTAGAGAAGCTGGTGAACATGGTCTAGAAGAGTTTCTAGAAGTTAAATCTGTAGGTGGGTGGAGTTAATTAAGAGAAGATTTTTTCTTAATTCCTTCAAGAAATTTTAAACATTTTTTAAGTTCATTAAGTTCAATGAACTCATCAACTTTGTGAGCTTGTTCAATAGAGCCTGGACCGCAAACAACTGTGCTGATACCAATTTCTTGAAACAATCCAGCTTCAGTTCCAAAGGATACAACTTCTCTAGAATTATCACCGGTCAAACTTGAGACTAATTCACATGCTTCTGAATTATCTATACGATCAAAACCTGTGACTTCACCTATTATTTCCTTAGTTATCTTTGAATTAGGAAAAACTTTTCTCATCTCTGGTAATAAAACTTCATTTGCATATTCATCTATTTTTTGATTTAGAAAGACACCATCTTCTTTGATGACTGGTCTTGTCTCCCATTCAACCCGACATTTGTCAGCTATTACATTGTGAGCTATACCTCCAAATATTCCTCCAACTTGTAATGTTGAAAAAGGAGGATCAAAAATTGAGTCCTTCGGAGCTCTTTTTTTTAATTCTTCCCTAAGCTCGATTAACTTATTTGCGTATTTTGATGCAAATTCAACGGCACTAACACCTTTGTGAGGCATCGAGCTATGTCCAGCTAATCCCTCAAAATAAGTTGTATATTCATAACAACCTTTATGCGCATCTATGATTTTCATTTTTGTAGGTTCACCCACAATACAAATTCCATCTTGAATATTTCTTTTTTTAAGTTCTTTAATTAATATTGGAGCACCCAAGCATGCTGTTTCTTCATCAAATGTAAAAGAAAAATGTATATCTCTATTTAAATCAACTTTAGAAAAAACTGGAGCAAACGCTAAAGTACACGCAATAAATCCCTTCATATCACAGGAACCTCTTCCATAAAGTTTATCTTCTTTAATTGTTGCTTTGAAAGGGTCTGTACTCCAACTCTTTGAAACAGGGACTGTATCAGTATGACCAGATAAAATTATTGGTTTAACCCCATTTGATTTTTTTGCTTTTATTGTTGCAAAAAGATTTACTCTTTTTTTTTCATCATCATATGTTTTAAATGAAGTTGCACCTAAATCATTTAGATATTTTTCACAATAATTAATTAAATCATTGTTATCTTCTCCAGAAATAGTTTTAAATCCAATTAAATCAGATAAAATCTTAATAGAATTTTCGTATAATTTATCTAAATTTACTTCTGTACTCATTAGTAATAATTAATATAAATATCTCATTTATGAAAGAACAAATTACTTACGACATATTTGAGAAAATAGACATTAGACTTGGGACAGTACTTTCAGTCAAAAAAAATGAAAAAGCTAGAAAACCATCTTTAGTTGTTGAAGTTGATTTTGGAAAAGAAATAGGTGTTAAAACATCTTCCGCCCAAATTACTCATTTTTATAATGAGGAAAATTTAGTTGGTAAACAAGTGATTGGTGTTTGTAATTTTCCAGAAAAAAATATTGCAGGTATAAAATCTCAATTTTTACTTTTAGGCTCGATAGACTCTGAAGGAAAGGTAACATTAGTACATCCCTCACAAAAAGCAGAGAATGGTTTACCTATAGCATAAGTATGCATCCTGAATTTTTATCTATGGCACTATTTTGGATTGTAGCTGCTTATACACCAGGACCAAATAACGTGGTCGCATCTTACTCTGGTTTTAATTTTGGAATAAGAAAAACAATCCCTCACATTTTTGGAGTTACATTTGGATTTACTTCTGTGGTATTTGCTTTGACAATTGGTTTAGTTAATGTTTTTAAACTATTTCCAATTATTCAAACTATTTTGAAATATCTAGGAAGTTTATTTTTAATATACCTAGCTTATAAAATTAGTTTCTCAAAATCTTCTAACGAAAGCAAAAACGAAAATCCAATTTCTTTTTTAGATACTTTTATTTTTCAATTTTTGAATCCAAAAGGTGTTTTGATTGGAATTATTATAGTTTCAACATATGTTGAATATGGAGAAAATTATCTTAATTATGCGACTCAAGTTGTTTTATTTGCCTTTATAGTATCTTTATCAAGCATTACCTTTTGGACATTTGTTGGTAAATATCTTAGAAAATTTGCGACAAATGAGAAATTTATTAAATACTTTAATTATGTTATGTCAGTGCTTCTTCTTTTGAGCATAATTACATTTTATATATAAGATATGAAACCAGGAAATAAAAATTCTTACAAATCATTATCTGACCTAGAGGTTAACGGTAAAAACTATAAATATTATTCATTAAAAAAAGCTGAATTAAATGGTTTAGATGGTATTTCAAAATTACCAAAGTCGTTAAAAGTTTTATTGGAAAATTTACTTAGGTATGAGGACGATATATCAGTTAATAAAAAGCAAATAGAAGCAATAAAAAACTGGCTTGATACAAAAAAATCAAAAACTGAAATAGCTTACAGACCAGCCAGAGTTTTACTCCAAGATTATACAGGGATACCAGCAGTGGCTGATTTAGCTGCTATGAGAGAAGCTGTAAAAGAAAAAAATAAAGATCCAAATACAATTAACCCTTTATCTGCAGTCGATTTAGTTATTGATCACTCTGTTCAAGTTGATCAATCAGCTAAAAAAGATTCATTTGAAAAGAATGTAGATATCGAATTTAAAAGAAATGGCGAAAGATATTCTTTTTTAAAATGGGGTCAAAGCGCTTTTAACAATTTTAGAATTGTTCCTCCAGGAACTGGTATCTGTCACCAAGTTAATTTAGAGTATTTATCAAAAGTAGTTTGGTCAGAAGAATATAAAGGAGAAAAATATTTATTCCCTGATACTCTTGTTGGAACAGACAGTCATACAACCATGGTCAATGGTTTATCAGTTTTAGGATGGGGTGTTGGTGGAATTGAAGCTGAAGCAGGCATGTTGGGGCAGCCTATTTCGATGTTAATTCCTGAAGTCATTGGATTTGAAGTAACAAAAAAAATGCCAGAGGGTACAACTGCTACAGACTTAGTTTTAACGGTTGTTAAAATGCTTAGAGACAAAGGAGTAGTTGGAAAATTTGTTGAATTCTACGGTGAGGGATTAAAAAATTTAACTTTAGCAGATAGAGCAACAATTTCTAATATGGCACCTGAGTATGGAGCTACATGTGGATTCTTTCCTATAGATGAAGAAACTTTAAAATATTTAGAATTTTCTGGAAGAGATAAAGAAACAGTTGCGATTGTTGAAAAGTATGCGAAGGAACAAGGTCTGTGGACAAGCGATGAAATTGAATTCACTGATAAAATCTCTTTAGATATGTCTACTGTAGTTCCAACAATTTCAGGCCCTAAAAGACCACAAGATAAAGTTCTTTTAACTGACGCATCAAGCAATTTTAAAAAAGTTTTTAAAGAAGCTACAGATAAAAATGATTATAAAATTTCTAAGGTAAAAGATACGGATTATGAAATTAAAGATGGTTCAATACTAATCGCAGCAATAACATCATGTACGAACACTTCTAATCCAAACGTTCTTATTGGAGCGGGACTACTTGCAAAAAAAGCTGTTGAATTAGGATTGAATGTTAAACCATGGGTTAAAACATCTTTAGCTCCTGGGTCTCAAGTTGTAACTGATTATCTAGAAAAAGCAGGTCTAAATACATACTTAGATCAATTAGGATTCAATTTGGTTGGTTATGGATGCACAACTTGTATTGGGAATTCAGGACCTTTAGAAGAAAATATAGTTGATGCTATTCAAAAAGAAAATTTATATGCGGTCTCTGTTTTATCAGGTAATAGAAACTTTGAGGGGAGAATTTCACCTCACATTAAAGCAAATTACCTAGCCTCTCCACCTCTCGTTGTAGCTTATGCTCTTGCAGGTCATATGGAATTTGATCTATTCAAAGACTCATTTGGAAAAGGCAAAAATGGTAAAGATGTTTTTTTAAAAGATATCTGGCCTTCAAATAAAGAAATAGAGGATACATTGAAGATTTCTCTTAATGCAGATATGTTTGTTAAAAGATATTCAAATGTTTCCGAGGGACCAAAACAATGGCAGGAAATCAAAACAGAGAAAAGTAGTATCTATAATTGGGATGAAAATTCTACTTACGTAAAAAAACCTCCTTTTTTCGAAAATCTTAGTGACGACCCAGAAGGTTTTAAAGAGATAAAAAATGCTAGACCATTATTGATATTAGGAGATATGGTTACTACAGATCATATTTCTCCCGCTGGTAATATTCAAAAAGATAGCCCAACAGGTGAATATTTTATGAATTATCAAATTCTTCCAAAGGACTATAATTCATATGGTTCAAGACGTGGAAATCATGAAGTAATGATGAGAGGTACGTTTGCAAACATAAGAATTAAAAATGAAATGGCTCCTGGAACTGAAGGCGGTTACACAAAATTACACCCTGAGGAAAAAGTTATGTCAGTTTATGATGCAGTAGTGGAGTATAAAAAAAGAGGGACCGATTTAGTTGTAATTGGTGGTAAAGAATATGGTACAGGTTCTTCTCGTGATTGGGCTGCAAAAGGGACAAAATTACTAGGAGTTAAGGTAGTAATTGTAGAGAGTTTTGAAAGAATACATAGATCAAATTTAATTGGGATGGGAATATTGCCATTACAATTTACAGAAAATATGAACAGAAAAAATCTGAATTTATTAGGTTCTGAATTAATTAGCGTGGTAGATATTGAAAAAGGAATTAATCCATCTGATAAGGTAAAAGTTGAGATTAAATACGCATCAGGAGATGTAAAAATAATAGATACCCTATGCAGAATTGATACCAAAAATGAATTGGAATACTATAAAAATGGTGGAATACTCCAATATGTTTTAAGAAATATGATTTAGATATGGATGAGGATATATCAATAATAAATACAAACACAAGAAATGAAAAAATAAAAAATTTTTTTATTCATAACAAAAAAAAAATAATTTCAGGCTTAAGTTTTATCGTTATACTTTTAATATGTTATTTTGCTTTTGGCGAATATCAGGATAGAAAAAAAATTAAGATTTCAGAATCTTTTAATACAATAACTATAAATTATTCCGAAAGTAATAAGGAAAAAACAGCTAAAGATTTAATACAAATAGTTAATGAAAAAAATTCAACTTATTCACCATTATCTTTATATTTTATAATAGATAATGAATTAATTAGCGAAAAAAACACAATCAACGAATTATTTGATGTTATTATTGATGAAACGTCATTGGATAAAGAGATAAAAAATTTAAATATTTATAAAAAAGCGCTTTATAATGCAGATGATAGCAATGAAAGTGATTTATTGAATATTTTAAATCCAGTAATAAAATCGGAGAGTGTTTGGAAATCTCACGCACTATATTTAATGGCAGAATATTTTTACTCAAAAAACGAGATGCAAAAATCAAAAGAGTTTTTTAATCAGATTGTAAATTTAGAAAATGCAAATAATGAAATTAAAGTGGAGTCTCAAAAAAGACTCAATAGAGATTTAAGTGATTAAGGTTTTAAATTTATTTTTAATAATAATTTTTTGTTTTAGCTGTTCTCTTAATAAAAATTCTAAATTTTGGACTAAAGAAACAATTAAAGAAATTGAAGAAAAAAAATTTGAAAAAATTTTTAGTGATCCAAAAACTCTAAGTCAGGAATTAAATACTAATATAAATCTGAATTTTAGCACAAGTCCAAAAAAGTCTAAATTATCAAAAAAACTAACAAATAACGATAGTATGGTAAATTTTGATGGTTCACTTAAAAAATTATCTAAATACAAGTTTTCAAAAATTGAAAATTTTTATCAAGCTGAACCAGTCATATCTTTTTATGGTGAAAATATAATTTTCTTTGATGATAAAGGCACAATTTTACAATTTGATAAAAATTCTAGATTAGTTTGGAAAAAAAATTATTATACAAAATCGGAAAAAAAATTAGACCCAATTTTACAATTTGCAAATAATAATCAATTTTTAATAGTTGCTGACAATTTAATGAAATATTATAAATTAAATTTAGATACTGGAGATATAATTTGGTCTAAAAAGAATTTAGCACCATTTAACTCACAAATAAAAATATACAAAGATCGGTTTTTTGTAGTTGATTTTACAAATACTCTAAGGTGTTTTTCTCTTAAAAATGGAAAAGAGTTATGGAATTTTCAAACAGAGACACCATTAATTAGATCTCAAAAAAGATTATCTATAGCGATTGTTGATGAAGTAGTTTATTTTAATAACTCTTTAGGAGATATCAGTGCAGTCAATCTTAAAGACGGAAGTTTGATCTGGCAGTTACCAACTCAAAGTAATATTATTTATGAGTCAGCTTTTTCTCTTGAGACATCAGATATAATCGCAGATAAAAGTAATTTATTTTTCTCTAATAATAATAATCAATTCTTTTCTGTTGACATCAAGTCTGGGAGCTTCAATTGGGAAAATACTGTAAACTCAAATTTAAGACCTACATTAATTGAGAATTTTTTAATTTCAGTCTCATTGGAGGGTTATCTAATAGTAATTGATAAAATAACAGGAAATATAATCAAAGTTACTGATGTATTTAATAATTTTAACCCAAAAAAAAGAAAAGAGATCTTACCCACTGGATTTATCGTAGGTAGTAAAAATATATATTTATCTACAAATATAGGAAGATTATTAGTCATTGATATAAAATCTGGTAAAACTATTTCGACATTAAAAATCGATAAGGATAAAATTTCACGCCCTTTTGTTTCTAACCAAAATCTATATTTAGTAAAAGATAGTGCTATAATTAAACTGAATTAATGTTTTTAAAGTTATTAGATAAGTTAGGTAGAAAAAAAGTTGTTCTAGATAGAGGACCTTCACATCCAAGATTTGATTTAGCAAAACCTTGGATGAATAGATATTATTTAATTTTTAGACATAGACCAAAGTGGTTTCCATTTAATATACTTATTCATGAAATGTTAGCTGATGATCACGGTGAAGGAGTACATAATCATCTTTTCCCATATATTACGATTGTGATAAGAGGTGGTTATTGGGAAACAACTAAAGAAGGAAAATTTTGGAGAAAACCTGGCTATATTGGATTTAGATCTGCTAATGCACATCACAGAGTTGATTTGGAGCCCGGAACTAAACCTATGACAATTTTTATTTCCGGTCCATTTGGTTTGAGGAAAGGTCCAAGATCAGAATATGGTATTGATTTTAAATCAAAAAAAAATTGATGTCCAAAAATCTAGAGGAAAAATTTAGATCGTTTTGTAATTCAAAAAATTTAGAAATTAATCAAAACCAAATTGCGACAATTAAATTACTACAAGATTTTTATAATAAAAATTTTCATTTTTCAATTTTCAATATTTTTAAAAAAGGAAATCATAAAAAAGGTTTTTATCTTCAAGGGGGTGTTGGTGTCGGAAAAACAATGATATTAGATTTTTTTTATGATCTTATTTCTAAAAAAAAACTAAGACTTCACTTCAATGAGTTTATGTTAAATTTTCATGATTTTGTTCATGAAAATAAGAATAAGGGAGACGAAAATATTATTAATTTATTTGTTAAAGACTTAAAATCAAAAGCTTTGTTAATTTATTTTGATGAGTTTCAAGTTACTAATATAGTAGATGCTATGATACTAGGTAAATTATTTGATAAAATATTTAGTGAAAATATAAAAATAATTGTCACCTCCAATATTAAAATTTCTGATTTATATAAGGATGGTCTCCAACGAGATCAGTTCAAACCTTTTATTGAGATCATGAAAAATAAAACCGTCGAACATGAACTTATAATTGAAGATGATTATAGAAAATCAAAAGAAAACCAAAATAATAGATATTTCTTCCCACTAAACCAAGAAAGTAATTTTAAAATGAATAAATTCTTTAGAATTATTTCAAAGGATAAAAAAAAAATTAATCGAAGTATTAATATTAAAGGGAGAGAATTTCTAATTAAAGAATTCTATGAGGGAGTTGTAAGATTAACATTTGACGAGTTATGTGACAAAAACTTGGGAGCCGAGGATTACCTTGAAATAGCTAAAGTATCTAAATTCATGGTTATTGATAAAATACCAAAGTTTGATGACATAAACTCTAACCAACAACAGCGTTTCATAACCTTAATTGATATAGTTTATGACAAGAAAATACCAATTGCTGTCACCGCTGAACAAAATCTAGATGAAATGACGTCATCTAAATCATTGAAAGAACCATTTAATCGTACAATTAGCCGTCTTTATGAACTAACATCCTCAAACTTTAATTTATGATACAAAAATTCAATAATTTTAAAATGAATACCAATGGACAAAAATTATACGAATTCACTGATGAAACAATTAATTGGATCAAAAAAAATAAATTTAAAAATGGTATACTTAATTTAAGTATTCAGCACACTAGTGCCTCTTTAATAATCCAAGAAAATGCAGACCCTGATGTCCAAACTGACTTAATCAACTATTTTAATAAAATCGCTCCAATGGACAATAAATTATATATTCATACAACTGAAGGTAAAGACGATATGCCTGCGCACATAAAATCCAGCTTAACTAATAATCAAATTTCTCTTAGTGTTGAAAATGGAGAATTATTACTTGGAACTTGGCAGGGTATTTATTTATTTGAGCACAGATTAAACCCACAAACAAGAACCATCATTCATCATTTTTTAGGAGAAGTTTAATTTTTTTTTAAACTTTGAAAAGCTTTTAATGCAGAAGCTCTCGCTTCTTCATGTATCACTATCGGTTTTGGATAATCTTTTCCTATAATAGTATTTATTGCTTGTTGATATTTCATCTGCATTTCCCAAGGTTTGTGAATAAATTTTTGAGGAACTTTGCTTAATTCTGGTATCCATTTTTTTACATATTTTCCCTCTTTATCAAATTTTTCACCTTGAAGAATAGGATTAAAAATTCTGAAGTATGGAGCTGCGTCTGCTCCACAACCTGCAACCCATTGCCACTGAGCTACATTATTGGCTTTATTAAAATCAAGTAAACAATTTCTAAAATGTTTTTCACCTTCGGTCCAATTAATTCTTAAATGTTTTACTAGAAAAGAACCAACTACCATTCTTATTCTGTTATGCATCCAACCCGTTTCATATAACTCTCTCATTCCAGCATCAACAATCGGATAACCAGTCATCCCCGATTTCCATGCTTTCAAAAATTTTTCGTTTTTTACCCAAGGAAATTTATCAAATTCTTTTCTGTAATTTCCTTTTAAAAACTCAGGAAAATAATTAATCAAACTATGAGAGAACTCACGCCAACCTAGTTCGTTGATATATTTTCTATAACCAATACCTTTAGATTTAATTTCGTTACATTTTTTCCAAATCGTGCTTACATGTATTTGTCCATGCTTTATATAAGGAGATAACTTTGATGTGCCCTCTATAGAAGGAAAATCTCTGGCCGAACCGTATTCTTTAATTTTATCATTAATCAAACTGCTCAGAACTTTTTTTGAATCATTTTCTGATACTTTCCAATAATTCTCAAATTTCTTATACCAATTTTTTTTTGGTAAAATACTTTTTGGCTCAACACAATTTTTGAAGAAAGATATTACTTTCGTTTTTTTCTTTACAATATAATTTTTACTTGGTGGTAAACCTAAATATTTTTGTTCAGCATTTCTCCAGAAAGGGGTGAATACTTTAAAGGGTGTTCCATCATTTTTAGTAACTTCTTGAAACTCATTTAAAATATTTCCTTTAAAATATTTAAATTCAACTTCATTTTTTAAGAAAACATCTCTAATTTTTTTTCCTTTTGCAATTACATCAGGTTCGTAAATTTTATTCCAATATATTGAAACGTCATCTTTTTTTTTAATTTTAGAAAATATATCTAGTTCATCACCTGCTAATACTTGGAGATTTATTTTGTATTTAGATAATTCAGATTTAAATATTTCTAAAGATTTAAACAACCACCACTTTTGCGCTTCTCTTTTGTGATCAAAATCGGCTTTGTTATAAATAAATAAAGCAATAACATTTTCATGATTTTGTGTGGCATATGAAAGAGCAGGATTATGTTCGATTCTAAAGTCTTCTCTTATCCACGCTATTGCATTTTTTGTCATATAAATATTATTTTCTACCTTTAGATAGCAGCTGTTTGTAAAGTTTAACATCTGCATTTCCTTCGCATCCAATAACAAGAATGTTAGAGTCTTCGTTCAAATTCAGTGATTTTCGTGCTTTTAAATTGTTTGCTAAACCAATAAGAGCAATAACTCCAGGGGTTGCACATTCACCCCCTATGATTGAAACTCTACTCAGTTTTCTATCTCTTAACATCGCTGTCGTTTTAGCAACATTATTATCAGTAACAGATACACAATAATTAGAAGTTTTTTTTAATATTTGCCATGGGACAAGTGACATTTCATTACATGACATCCCACCCATAATACTTTCTTTTTTTATTCTTATTTTTTTCATTTTATTTGCTTTAACACTCTGAAGAACACAATCAGCTCTATCAGGTTCAACAACAATTATTCTTGGAATTCTTTTAAAATATTTTGCGACCCCAGCAACTACACCTGCTGCTAATCCTCCAACACCAGCTTGAACAAATATGTGAGTTATATAATGGTTTGTTTGTTTAGATATTTCTTTTATCATAATAGAATATCCAGCCATTGTAAGTTGAGGAACATATTTATAGTTTTTGGTAGAGACATCCTGAACAATTCGCCAATTATTCTTTTTTGAAAGTCTTTTACATTCCTCCAAAGAATTTTCATAATTTCCTTTAACCCGTATTACCTCAGCGCCAAATTTCTCAATTTCACGAACTCTTGTTTGGCTTACATATTGACTTACAAAAATTTTACACTTTAAATTTAATCTTTTTGCTCCCCAAGCAACAGACCTACCATGATTACCGGCTGTTGCTGATGAAATAACAATATTTTTTTTTCCTTTAGATATTCTCTCTACTGCGTATGCTCCCCCTAATGCTTTAAACGACTTTAAATGAAATCTTTTAGACTCGTCCTTATAAAATATATTATTTAATTTCAAATTTATCTTTAATTTATCAAGTGATAGTAGGGGGGTTGCTTTATAATTTTTCCAACCGGAAATTGATTTATAAGCATTAGTAATTAATGAAGAGGGAAGATGTTTTAAAACATAACTTCTTTTAAAATTATAACGATTATTTTTTAATAATTTTTTATATTTCCAGCTTTTAAGATTTTTTAAACTCTTCACTTTAACAATCTAGAGTATTTTGTCTTTCCCATTTGGTTATAGGTTTTGATTTATCAAATCTTTCTATATTGTTAAATTCTTTTATTTCTGTACTTCTAAGTTTTATATAGCTATTGACTACATCAGCACCAAAAGCATCATTCATTTCTTTATTTTGTTTTAATTGGCTCAATGATTGATCTAACTCATCAGGGAGTTTTGGCAGATTTGGATATTTTGCAAAATCTTCATACATATTACAATTAAGAGGTTTTCCAGGATCTATTTTGTTTTTAATACCATTTATTCCAGCTGCGAGAACACTTGCTTGAAGTAAATAAGGGTTGGCCGATCCATCCATTAATCTCAATTCAAATCTTCCTGGATCGGGAATTCTAATCATATGAGTTCTGTTATTACCAGTGTAAGAAATACTACTCGGTGACCATGATGCACCTGACTTTGTTGGAGGTGCATTAATTCGTCTGTAACTATTTATTGTAGGATTAAAAAAAGCAGATAAAGATGAAGCGTGTTTTATTACTCCGCCTAAAAAATTATATGCCATTTTACTAAGACCTAAGTTATTAGACTTGTCCAAAAATTTATTTTTCTTTCCATCCCACACTGAAATATGGGCATGACAACCATTTCCAGTTAAATTCTCAAATGGTTTGGGCATAAACGTAGCTCTTAAACCATGTTTTTCAGCAATAGTTTTTACCATGTACTTAAAAAACGTATGTCTGTCTGCTGTCTTTAAACAATCAGAGTAATCCCAATTCATTTCAAATTGACCATTAGCGTCCTCGTGATCATTTTGATAAGGACCCCATTCCATTTCAATCATACAGTCACAAATTTCTTTAATTAAATCGTACCTTCTCATTAGAGCAGATTGATCATAGCAAGGTTTTGATTGAGTATCCCTTGGGTCTGCGATGGAATCTCCATCAGGAGATATTAAAAAATACTCACACTCTACACCAGATTTCATAGTCAATCCTTGTTTTGAGAGTTTTTTAATTTGTTTCTTCAACATTATTCTTGGAGAGGCATCTACAGGTTTTCCATTCATCCAAAGATCTGATGCAAGCCAACCAACTTCTTTGTTCCAAGGTAATTGGATTAAACTATCTGGATCTGGAATTCCAAACATGTCTGAGTCTGCAGGTGTCATATCTAACCAAGCAGCAAATCCTGCAAATCCTGCACCAGTTTCTTGCATATCTTTTATTGCATGTGCTGGTACTAGTTTTGATCTAAGCACTCCAAATAAATCAACAAAACTTATCAAAAAATATTTAATTTTTTTTTCTTTAGCAATTTTGAATAAATTTTTTGGCATAACCTAAGTTAACACAATTATTTCAAAAAAGATAAAATTGTTTCTTTATAAAAAATTAAATTTACAACAATAATTATAATTACGGCTAATATTGCTCCATACTTTGCTTTTGGAAAAGCAACGCCTCTCATCTTACTTGGTCTAAGTTCCTCGTTATCTTTGTTTTCTTCTGACATATGACAAAAAAAGGGCGCCACAAAAGTTGCAGCGCCCAAATTTTTAATTTAATTACCAATCAGTAATATTGCTTTTATGGTCATTTGGACCATGTCTTTTTCTTGCTAATCTTTCGAGCTCATCACTCTCAGATTTAGCAGTTAAAACATGCCAGCCAACCCATATGATAATAGCAAGTATTACTAACAAGCCTTCACTAGATCCAGCACCAGGATAAATAGCACCAGCAACTTCCTCTGCTGGTTTATTCAGGTGATCAATCCAATTTGTAACTGTCGCCATATTTTCCTCCTTTACCTGGTTGCTGATGCGACTGCTTTTTCGTCAGATTTAGCAGTTTCCATCATTTCATAGTCTAGTCCAGCTATTTCAGCTTCACGCGGAATTCTTAATTTACCCATTCCGTGTAATACTTTTGCGATGATATAGCCTGGTATTAATCCTAGAACAAAGAACATAATTATTGCTCCTAAGAACATACCCAATGGATTTATTGATGCATAAGTAGTTCCGTCCCACATAGCTCCAACACTGTAACCAGATGATGGATAACCATTTAAAACAAAACCACAAATTACAAGACCTATAAATCCTGCATAACCGTGTACTGCTACAGCACCAACTGCATCATCAATCTTGAACTTACGTTCAACCCAATAATGTAATTTGTACGATAGCACAACTCCGATCATACCTATGATCATTGATTGAATCGGATGATATAAATCATTTCCGGCTGAAGCACATATAATACCCGCTAGTCCACTAGAGTAAGTCCAGAATGGATCACCTTTTGCAATCCAGTATCCAGCTAATAATCCTCCTGATAGTGACATCAAGAAGTTAAAAGTAATACCACTAAGTGTAGTAGGCGTTACATAAATGTTTGTAGCCGTCCAATAAGATATACCTTCCATGCCGTACTCTGGGCCAAGATCAAATATTGGAATGTTACATGCCGCATAGAATCCCCAGAAACCAGTATAAATTAGAAATAATCCAATTGTTACTAGCCAAGGATTTCTTGGTCCAATATTTCTTGGTTCACCACTTGATGAGAATTTTCCAATTCTAGGACCTAAAACCATTAGTACACCTAAAGCAAATCCACCTGCAATCGCGTGAATTACTCCTGATGCATAAGCATCATGGTATCCTAAAATTTTTAGCATCCAACCATCAAAGTGCCATCCCCAAGCAGCATCAATTGTCCAGAATACTGAACCAATTGCTATTGCTAATATTCCAAAAGCAAAAGTAGTTATTCTTTCAATTATTGCTCCAGAAACGATAGATGCAGCAGTCCAAGAAAATAATAAAAAAGCAGCCCAGAAAACACCATTAATGTGATCCCCAAGGTTAACTGCCATTATACTACTTGTTGCCACCTGAAATTTTGCACTAAACAAACTATCATCGGTGATTAAAGCTGTACTTTCGTTCATTATTGAAGGTGCTATCCCAGGTCCTGTTGGGAAAGCCCAGTAAATCCACCAACCAAATAAAAACCAAGTTACTGTTACCAGAGGTATCAGCATCGTGTTTTTCATAAGAGTATGTTGATGGTGTTTGTATCGAGAAGCTCCAACTTCATACATACAGAAACCGACGTGAATTAAAAACATCAGCACCACCGTTATCCAGTAGTAAAATTCTGTAAATATAGTAGTAAGAGCACCTAACTGATCAGTCATATTCTCTCTCCTATTAGTTTTTTAAAACCCTATAAAATTTAGAAAGTTGTTACAAACGAAACAATCTAATAAAACCTAATATTGACAATAGGTTTTTAAAAAATAATCAACTTTAGATTGTGTAATTAAAATTTTAGATAAGCTTTTTTTAAATCAACGAGAGGATGTTTTGGAGACATTTGAAATTTCACTAAAAGCTCTCTTGCTATCATATCTCTATCTTGTTGATTATCAGGTAATTTAATTGATGATGGAATTGTAACCCAACCGTTTGCGTTTCTACAAAATACAGCTGGTCTTCCCTCTTCATAGCCCATATGAACGTCCTCTAGCCAATTAAGATCATCCCAACCCATTGCCTCAACATATTTTTTTAGAAATGGTGTCATTTTTTTGTAATCTGGAAGTAGATTTACGTCATATCGATAACCGATTGACTGACCAATCATTTTCTCTCTAGCAGTCTCTTTCTTTTTACCTAGTTGAAGAGAAACTGCTTTTGATTTTGATTTTTTCTTTTTAGCCATGAATACCTTTAAATTTTATGAAAGTTATCTACTCCAACAGTATAATTAGTACCTGCTAATGGAACTTTTGCTAAAGCTGATGCTTCAGAAGTAAGTGCCGCTAAGTCTTCAGGTTCTAAAGAGTGTATGTTTGTTTTTCCACACGCTCTAGCTAATAACTGGGCTTCAAGTGTCATTGAATGTAAATAATTATAAACTCTTAAAGCTGCATCATCAGGGTTTAATCTTGCTCTTAATTTTGGATCTTGTGTAGCAACTCCCACAGGACATCTTCCAGTATGACAGTGATAACACTCACCAGCTTTCACACCCATTTCTTTTTCAAAATTTGCTTCTGGAATATCTTTGTTACAGTTTAGCGCAATCATAGAACCTGTACCAATAGCTATTGCATCTGCACCTAAAGCTAACGCTTTTGCCATGTCAGCACCATCTCTAACGCCACCAGCATAAATTAAAGTAACTTTTCCAGTTTTTCCAACATCGTCCAAAGCTCTTCTTGCTTCTCTAATAGCTGCGATGCCAGGAATACCGGTGTTTGCAGCAGCGATGTGTGGACCTGCTCCTGTAGATCCTTCCATTCCATCTAAATAAATAGAGTCAGGATCACATTTTGCAGCCATACGAACATCGTCATAAACCTTTGATGCACCTAATTTTAATTGAATTGGAACTTTATTTTTTGTTAGCTGTCTTAGTTCTTCTACCTTTAAGGCTAAATCATCTGGACCTAACCAGTCAGGATGTCTTGCAGGAGATCTTTGATCAATACCTGAAGGCAATGATCTCATTTCAGCAACTTGGTCAGTTACTTTTTGACCCATTAAGTGACCACCCATACCAACTTTTTGTCCTTGTCCGATAAAAACTTCTATTCCATCAGCCAATTGTGCGTGATGTGGGTTAAACCCATATCTTGATTGAATACATTGATAAAACCATTTTTCAGAATATCTTCTTTCATCAGGTATCATTCCACCTTCACCTGAACATGTTGCGCTACCTGCCATTGTAGCTCCTCTTGCTAATGCAGTTTTTGCCTCATAAGATAAAGCACCAAAACTCATACCAGTAATATAAACTGGAATATCTAATTCAATTGGATTTTCACATCTTGGTCCAATAACAGTTTTAGTTTCACATTTTTCTCTGTAACCTTCGATTACGAATCTAGTAAGAGTTCCCGGTAAGAAAACTAAATCATCAAACGTTGGAATTTTTTTCATCAATGCCATTCCACGCATTCTGTATCTTCCTAACTGAGATTTAATATGAATATCATCAATTACTTCTGGTGTGAAAATAGCATTATGACCTAATAAACTTTTGTTTCTGCCACCGTTAGAACTTAAATGAACGTCAGCTTTTCCACCTACGTTACCATTAGTTTTTAATTTACCATTTTTTCTCTTTTTTTTCTTAGCCATTAAATTGCTCCTTTTTTCTCAGTAGGTTCTAAGTTATCGTAATTCCAAAGTTTTTTACCCGCTACAATTTTTTTCATTTTACTTACATCAAAGTTTTCACCGATCTCAGCGACCTTCAATTTTCTTTTTAACCAATCTTGATCACTTTTAGTCAACTCGGCATCTACAGCATCACTACCATAAGAGCCAATTTCTCCACCTACGAAAATTGTCCCATCATACATTGAGTCGCCCAAATTTATACCGACATCACCTAGGATGATGATTCTCCCTCTTTGCATCATAAATCCAGTAAATGCACCCGCATCACCACCAATAATTATTGTGCCGCCTTTCATATCAATACCTGTTCTTGCACCAACACTACCTTTACAGATTAAATCGCCACCTCTGATAGCAGCTCCAAAACAAGATCCAGCATTTTTCTCAATTACAACTTTACCTGCCATCAAATTTTCTGCACAAGACCATCCAACTCTACCATTGATTCGAACTATTGGACCATCACATGAACCCATTCCAAAATACCCTAAACTTCCCTCAAAAATTAAATTTAATTTATTTAAAATACCAACACCCAAACTATGTTTTCCTTGAGGGTTTTTAATTACAATTGTTCCATAACCTTGTCCCATTAAATTATCTATTTCTTTATTTGCTTCTGCAGCGGTCATATCTTTAACATCAAGGTCAGTTCTTTTATTAAAATCAACATCATGAGTTCCAAAATAATAGAAATTTTCTGCTTCATCAGGATTGAAAAATTTTTGTTGTGTTCGTCCTGTTAAAACTTCAGTGTGCATACCCATAGCTTGAGCTTTAGTTTTTTTGGAAACACTTTTTATATTTGCCATACTTTAACCTCCCCATCGAATGGGTCATAAGTATCAATTTCTTGTGGTAAAATTGATCGAATTGCTATTTCCTCTGAACCCATTGCTACTAAATCATCAGACTCATATAAAACTAAAGGTTTAGCAGCCATAGTGTCTTTCGCCATACCTAAAGAGTCTTTTGTAGCTACAAAATAAGTAAAGACACCATCTAATCCAGTTAGAGACTCTTTCATGCCTTCTTCTAAAGATGCTCCATCTCTCATTTTTTCCGCTAAATAAACAGCAATAAGTTCTGAGTCACACTCAGACATAAATCTCATTCCTTTATTTTCTAGAGCTCTTCTATTATTCCAATAATTTGTAAGCTGACCATTATGAACAACTGATACATCGCTAAACGGATAACCCCAAAATGGGTGAGCAGATTTGATATCTACACCAGACTCAGTTGCCATTCTCGCATGTCCAATTGCATGAGTGCCAACAAGTTTATCTAAATTATATCTATCACAAACCATCTTAGCATTTCCAAGATCTTTAATTACCTCTAATGATTTACCCATAGAAAGTATTTCTACTCCAGGAATACTCTCAATCTTTTGTGAAAATTCTAATAAGTCTTTTTTATTATATTCTATTTCATATCTTAATGAGTAGGGGAGTATTCTTTCCTCTTTGATAATTTTTGCACCCATTTCATTAAGATAACTATCAACAATTTTTTTTCTTTCATCATAAACAGAAACATCTTCAGCAACCGATGTACTACCTTCACCAACGTTTTCTCCAACTTTAAAACGCATGATAAAATTTTTTCCATCAGTATCTCCGTATAAAGCATAACCTGTAGAGTCCTCTCCTCTATGTTTCAGAGCTTGCAACATGCCTTGAAGCTCATGACCAACTTTTGAAGATTTCCCTCTATGAATTAATCCCGCAATTCCGCACATATACTTTTCCTCTTTCCGTATTTTTTATGGTAAGCAATCTAGATAAGTGTCTAGATCCCATTGAGTTGTTGCTCCTAAAAATCTTTCCCATTCATCATTTTTATACCAATGAAAAACTTTATACATTTCATCAGGCATAGCTGATTTAATTACCTCATCTTCTGATAACCTTTCCAAAGCTTCTCCTAAACTTAAAGGAAGTTTTTTTACATCCTTACCAGCTTTTTGAGCCTCGTAAATATTTCTAGATTCAGGATCAGCTGGTTTCATTTTATTACTTATTCCATGATCACAAGCTTTTAATAATGCAGCACCTAATAAGTAAGGGTTATGCATTGAGTCAACAGATCTGTATTCAAATCTTCCCGGCGCGGACACTCTTAATCCACAAGTTCTATTTTGATAACCCCAGTCAGCATAAACAGGTGCCCAAAAACCTTGATCCCATAATCTTCTATAAGAATTTACTGTTGAAGATCCTAAGGCTGTTAGAGCAGGAAGGTGTTCCATAATACCTGCTATTGATTGTAAACCAATTTTACCTGGCAATTGCATATCCTTCGTATCAGGCATAAATGTATTAGTTCCACCTTCAACATAACCAAAAACTTCCTCAACTCCTGGTAAAGATTTGTGTCCAAGTTTATTTGTTTTAATTTTTCCACCTTTCCATAAAGACATGTTCGTATGACAACCACTTGCAGAAACTCCCATAAATGGTTTGGTCATAAAACATGCAATTAGATTATGTTCTCTAGCAACTTGAGCACAGATTTGTCTATAAGTTGATAATCTGTCTGCATTTCGAAGAACGTTGTCGTATGTCCAGTTTAATTCTAATTGTCCTGGTGCATCTTCATGATCTCCTTGGATCATATCTAGACCCATAGCTTTTGCGTATTCAATTACTTTCATGAATACTGGTCTCAATGATTCAAACTGATCTATGTGGTAACAGAATGGTTTTGAAAACCCTTTTCCTGTAGGAGTACCGTCATCATTTTTTGTTAGCCACATCATTTCAGGTTCAGTTCCAACTCTTAATTCTAAACCATGCTTTTTCTGGAATTCATCCATAAATATTCTTAAATTTCCTCTACAGTCAGAAGTTAAATGTCCACCAGGATTATTTCTCTCTTCTCTGTTTCTAAAACATGTTACAAAAACTCTTCCTACTCTTTTGTCCCATGGTAATTGACAGAAAGTTTCTGGATCAGGAATACCAACTAATTCCATTGCTTCAGGTCCATAACCTATATAATTATTATGACGATCTAAAAATAAGTTTGCTGTAGCTCCGTATACTAATTGAAAACCTTTTTCTGCTGTTCTTTCCCAATGATCTGCAGGTATTCCTTTACCCACAACTCTCCCTGTTACAGAAATAAATTGATAATAAATATAAGTAATTCCTAATTCGTTAATTTTTTCTCTAACCTTTTTAACTTGTTTGTCTCTACCAGGTCGGTTTACGTGCTTTTCTAGATCCGTCATTTTTCCCCTCAATGAATTATAATTTTATTCAAGCGTAACTGAAAAATTTATTAGTGTCTAGGCTAAGAGTTTAACTCCAAGGAAACGGACTGTTCGAAGTAGGGTGAAGTTCGCCCTTCTCGTAACGGTTGAATCTAAACGGTTTTAATAAATCACTTTCGGTACCAAGAATTTCTTTGGCTACAAGTTCACCAACACCAATCATTTTATATCCGTGGTTAGCATCAGCAATCATGTATACGTTTTCAAAAAATCTATCAAAGATTGGAAATGAGTCTGGTGTCATGCATCCAAGACCACCTGATGGACCTTTTCTATATAAATCAGATTTTCCCTCAAATCTTTTTTGGCAATGAGCTAAAGCAGAGCACCACATATCACTAAATGCATCAGTAGTTTGATACTCTGGAGACTCAATTCCATAAGGATCAACATTTACCTGATCAAAATGTTTTTTAACAATGTAAGGAGATGTTCCACCTTGAACTCCTAAACCCTCAATATCAGGTTTATAATAAATTCCCCAAATTTTATCTGTAATTAATTTTTTTGTTTTGTCAGAATATAGTGGTGCAGTTGAGTCTACGTGAACCACAGGCGGCTGTTTTCCATCATTTGTTTTTAAGTAATCTGGTTCAACACCAATAACACCTTCTTGGAGCATCCAGTAAGTCCACATGTCAGTTACATGCATTTTACCATCTTTACCTTTGATGTTTGCTGTTTTAGGAAGTTCAAGCATATTCCAAAAATCTCTAGCCCACGGTCCTGCTCCGATTACTACTTGCTCGCAATCAATTGTTCCTTTATCTGTTTCAACTCCTGTAACCGCCTTACTGTTACTTCCTCTTTTAAATCCTGTAACTTTTACACCTTTCATCACTTGAACACCATTAGAAGTAGATTTATTTTCTAGAGCTTTAATAGAGTCTTTATTAAATGCGTATCCACCCTTTTTTTCATGAAGAATTGAAGTTATCCCTTTAGCTTGCCAGTCATCAAACATTCCCTTCATATATTTCATGCAATCCTTTTCACCTTCTATAAAATCAGATTCATACCCAATTGCTTTTTGTTGCTCATAAATACTTGCCACGTCTTCATGCATAACCTCAGGTGATATTTGTAAATAACCAACTGGATTATATTTAAATGCTTTTGGATCGCTTTCCCAAACAGACACTGAGTGGGCCATCAATTCTCTCATCGCTGGTTGAAAATAATTATTTCTAACTACTCCACATGCAATTCCACTTGCTCCAGCAGCAGTGTCTTTTTTTTCAAGGACTACAATGTCACCAGGATTTTTATAAGTTTCAGATAATTTCCAAGCAGTGCTTAAACCGTGGATACCGCCACCGATTATTACTACTTTTGCTTTTGTCGGTAATGACATATGCAAACTTTATTTTTCGTGCGACTTAAATATATAGTTTTTTATATATATAAAAAATATAAGTAAAACTTGTATAAATATTAAAAACTCAGATGTTTTAGTGTTTCTATATAATTATTGAACTCGTTAATAAAACTCTCACTTGGTTTAATGTGCTTTTTTCTTTGATCATTTGAGGTTTTTTCTAAAAAGAAAAAACCTTTTTCACAAGCCTCATTTATCATCAAAGCTGACTTTGGACGTGAAGTTTTAAATAGTTTAGTCTTAAGTTCCTCAACAGTAAGATTTTCTTTATATTTATACGCATGCATCACTAGAAGCATCATATGATAATGTGAAGGCGATTTTCTAAAAAAGTAATTACTTGAAGTGTGAGAAAGTTTCATCTGATCTTCCCAAAATTCCAATAAATCCTTCGCTGATTTTGGCATTAGGATCTGACTCTTGTTTTCTTCGGATCAAAATGTGGAAACCCAACTACTTTTGCAGCAATTCTTTTTTGATGACCATCAATTTTACCAACCTCAACTTCAGTCCCTTCACTTGAATACTGAGTATCGATTCTGCATAAAGCAATATTTTTATTTAAAGTCGTGGATAAACAACCGCTAGTTATTACACCTACTTGAGATCTTCCAACGTGCACGCAATCACCATGTCCAGCCGCCTCTTTTCCAATAAGTTCTAATCCCACAAGTTTTTTTTGAGGGTTTGCTTTTCTTTCTTTCAAAACCTCTTTACCAATAAAATCTTCTTCTTTAGTTTTTAATGGAACAGCAAAACCTATTCCAGCCTCAAAAGGATCTTGTTGACCATCAAATTCATTACCAAATAAAATTAAACCAGCTTCAATTCTAAGTTTGTCTAAAGCTGCAAATCCAGCAGGAATTAAGCCATCATTTTTTCCAGCTTCCATAAGTTTATCCCAAACGTCAGAGGCATGACTCGGATGACACCAGACTTCGTAACCAAGTTCGCCAGTATATCCTGTTCTTGAAACAATCAATGGAATACCTTGAAGGTTTTCAATTCTACAAATAGTAAATCTGAACCATTCCAGTTCATCTATGGATGGTTGTGTTGGTGGAGTAAAAATGATTTTTTTTAATATCTCTCTACTTTTTGGACCTTGTATTGATACGTTACTAATTTGATCTGTTGAATTTTTTACATTGACCTTAAAGTTTTTCTTTTTAGCTATTTCTTTTAGCCACTCACCACCATATTCGTCTCCACAAATCCACCTAAAACCAGTTTCACTTAATCTCAATAATGTACCGTCATCAAACATCATTCCGTTTTCATAACACATCGCAGAGTAAACGACTTGGCCAACAGCAAGCTTTTTAATATTTCTAGTTAATGTATAATTCATCAATTCCTCAGCATCAGGACCTATAATTTCAAATTTTCTTAAAGCAGATAAATCAATTAAGACTGCTTTTTCTCTACAAGCATTGTACTCCTCAACAACTCCATGCTTGGTATAATCATTAGGTAGCCAAAAACCTCTAGCATCAATAAAATTTCTAGTAAGCTTAGAGGTTTTTTCGTGAAAGCCAGAGTTTCTAGTAAGTTTTTTTTCAGAGTCTGTTTTCATTCTAAATGCAAAAGATTTTGAAAATTCTTTTTTTTTGTCATAGGTTCTAACAAAAATATCTGTTGGATTCCATGAATTACATGCATCGATATCACTAGGACAAGCTGTTGTCCCAATTGTTAAATCTTTTAAAGCTCTGAACATTACATAATCTCCAGGTCTTGCATATGACTCATCTGAAATTACTGAATTTAAACCTGTTGCCGAAGTATTAAAAAATAAATTGATAGCCTGCCATCCTTTTTGTTTTTGAACACCATATTTTGCCATTGCATTATTTAAATTTTCAGAGCAATTAGGATGACCAAAATAGCCAGCGTCTTCATAATATTTTGAAGTACAAGCCAGATTAAATGTATCATGTTTTCCAACAGTATCTCTTATGACTTCAACTAATGGTTCATGATCGGTGTCGTAAAATTTTGAAAATAAACCAGGACCTGGAAAAGTATTTCCCATAAAAGTCCTCGTTGTTTGCCAATCAAGACCTTTTTCAACCTTCTTATCAAGTTTTTTTGTGTCGAATGCAACAAAGTCAGAACATTGTCTGCCCGCTGGACTTATTACTTGAATAAAATCTCCCTCTTTAACTTCGAATGAAATTGCAGTTTGTCTCTCAATATTTTCCTCATAATTTGGCTCATATATAGGATCAGGAATTATTGATAATTCTTTATCATTAACTATTTTATATCTTTTAATGAATAACGTTAAATCGCTTGAAGGATTTTGCTCAGATACCAGCATATTGTTTTGTGGGGCTGCAAAAATAGCGTAGCATTTATCTTTAGATTTTATCTTTATTTTTTCACCACTTGGAGTTTGTTCATCAAACAAAATTGATGATTTTGATTTATTAATATCTAAATTTCTTTTTTTTAATTGCAGGTTTGTTATTAAAGAGCTTTCATCTTTACCTTTAAGCAACTCTTTAATAAAACTTTTTTTACAATTTTCTTTTTGATTTAAAATTCCAAGCTCAGATTTTCCATCTTTATCAAAACAAATGATTTCACAAATTTGATTTCCTTCCTCATTAATGATTTCTATTTCATCATCTGGGAATATTTGCAAACCTGTGAGACCACCAGCGTTAACGACATGTCTTTCAACTCCAGGTGGTAAAACATTAAGACCAGGTTCTTTAATATCTAAAGTAGTTTGCGACATTTTTATAAATCTCTCTACATAATATATATAAATCTTGTAGTTGACTATCATTTTACTTAGGCACATACTGAATGCACTTAATATTAAGAAAGGGGAATAAATGCGAAAAATAATATCTTTAATTTCTGCAGTTATAATTTCAGCAGTAAGTTTTGCTGGTTTATCAAATGCAGATAGCAAAAAACCCATCGTTATCCCAACTCATAACTGGTCAAGCCAAATTGTAATGGCTTACGTTATTGGTGGAATAATGGAAAGCATGGGTAATAACGTTAAATACGTAAATGCTGACTCACAAGCAGTATACGAGTCAATTAGAATTGGTGACGTAACTATCTCTCACGAGGTATGGGAATCTGCTTTTGGTAAATCATTTACAACAGCTTTAGATAAAGGTGGTTTACTTGACTGGGGTGACCATGAAGCTAGAACTCTAGAGGATATGGGATATCCTAATTGGGTTGCTGAAAAAGGTTTATGCCCAGGACTACCAGACTGGACTGCTTTGAAAAACCCGGACTGTGCTAAAAACTTTACAACACCTGACTCTCCGAATGGAAAAGGAAGAATGTTAGAAGGTCCACAAACTTGGCACGGTGACTTAATCCCTCAAAGGGTTGACGCTTTAGGTCTAGGAGATCTTTGGTGGGTTAAATTTGCTGGAAGTGCAGATGCACTTTGGGCAGAGTTAGCAGCAGCTGAAAAAGAAGGAAGAGGAACAATTATCTTTAACTGGACACCAAACTTTACTGATGGTGCTGGTTTTACATTTATCGACTTTCCTCCGTACACTGCAGGTTGCAGACCTGAAGATGGTGGAGATGGAAAATGTGGTTCGCCAGATGGTTATTTGAAAAAAGCAGTTAACGCTGATTTTCCAAAAACTCATCCAGATGCAGCTAAAATGTTTAAAAAACTTTCTTTCTCAACAAGTCAAATTGGAGCAATGGCAGCTTTAGTGGACATTGATAAAATGACTCACGAAGATGCAGCTAAAAAATGGCTGAAAGATAACGAGAAAGTTTGGAAAGCTTTTACTAAATAAGGTAAATAGCAATTAAATCTTTAAATCTCTCCCAACTATGTTGGGGGAGATTTTTTTTTAAATGAGTAAAATGATCAAATATTTTTTTACTATACTAATAAGTTTATTATTTTTTACTCAAACGTTTGCAAAAGATGTAAGTATAAATGAAAATATTGATCTCGAGTTTGTTTGTGATTTAGAGAAAAAAATAATTAAAAATTCAGAATTTAATTATCAAACTTTTTTAGCTAAAGATTTAAATGAAAAGGGTTTAGATAGTTTTAAAATTTTATCAAAAAAACCAGAAACACTTTTAATCAAAGGATTATCATCATTTCTCTCAGTTTCATCAAAACTTAATGTCAAAGTAGTCAATAAAGATGTAGTTTTATTTAAATCAATCGATCAAGAAAAAAATTATTCTGAGTCAGGTATTATTACAAGGAAAACAGGTGAATTAATTCATGAAATAACGAAAAATATGAAAAGTGAAAACTCTGAAAAATATATTTCTATTTATTCATGTAATAAAGATGACAAAAAAGTATAATTTTTTTTTAAATAGTTTTGTGTAAAATATTATTATGAAAAAATATCTTTTAACAATAATTTTAAGTTTATTTATCAGTACAATTGCAATAGCGCGAAGCACAGGATGTAAAGAAGGAAACTGTGAAAACGGTTTTGGTAAATGGGTTTACACAGATAAAACTACCTATGAAGGTGAGTGGGTAGGTACTAAGAAAAACGGACAAGGAATTGAAACTTGGCCTAATGGATATATCTACAAAGGTGAGTTTAAAAATAGCGAATGGAGTGGGGTCGGTGTTTTAACTTTTCCTGATGGTTCAACTTACGAAGGTGAATGGGCAAAAGGTTTCATGAATGGCAAGGGAACTTTTACTTGGTCTGATGGTACTCAAAAAACAGGGATATGGAAAAATGGAAAGCTACAAGAATAAATGTCAAAAGAAAATTTTTTAAGTAAAATAAAATATTTACCCGAGACTACAAAACAGTTTGGTGGATTGGTGCTAATAATTCTAATAATATCATTTTCTTTTTTTGTACTTAACATAATGTTTGGTGGTGGCGATGAACTTGTTAGAAAAATGAAATTAGAAGAAGAGAGGATTGCTCAAGAAAAGAAATTAAGTGAATTAATTTCTAAATTACCCTCAGGAATATTGGTAACTTTTGATGGCACAGATCACTTCAGATTAACAGACGAAGTTTATGAGCAAGTTTGTAAAGCAACAAAACTAATTCCACAACGTGCGATTATGGGGGCAAACTTTTTAAATTTTAGAGCGCATGAAATTTACACAATTAATGGCAACAAAATAGATGAGACTTTTGTTAAGTGGGATGAAGAGAAAAATAAGTGTTTCGCAGGCTTTACAGTGAGTGGAAATAATGTTGGAGTTGACGAGTCAATTACTGTCAGTGGTGAAGCATTAAGTTTTCTAAGTACCGGAATAGATACAAGGGTTTATTATATTAAAAATTTTTAAGGGGGAAGTAACAATATTATGGATTTAATTTTATCCTAATTTCATATAACTTAATTGAAATTTATGTCTGAGCCAGTAATCAAATGTGAAAACGTATATAAAATTTTTGGAGCAAATGCGCAGAAGATGCTTCAAGACTCGAATGGAAATGTTGATGCTAAAGTTTTTCAAGAAAATGGTTGTATAGTTGGGGTGAACAATGCTTCTTTTGAAGTTGCAAAAGGAGAAATGTTAGTTGTTATGGGTTTATCTGGCTCAGGTAAATCAACTTTATTAAGATGTATTTCAAGATTGACTGATGCAACAGGTGGTAAAATTTTCATAGAGGGCCAGGACTTATTACAATTAAATAATAAAGATCTAATAGATCTTAGAAGAAATAAAATGGGAATGGTTTTTCAAAGCTTTGCTTTACTTCCACACAAAACTGTTGTTGAGAACATTGCCTTTCCCCTTCAGATAAAAGGGATCAAAACTGAGGACAGTATAAATAAAGCAATGGATATGGTTAAATTAGTTGGACTCGAAGGTAGAGAAAATTATTTTCCTAGAGAACTTTCAGGAGGTCAACAACAAAGAGTAGGTATAGCAAGATCTTTAGCAGTTGAGCCGGATATTTGGTTTTTAGATGAGCCTTTTTCAGCTTTGGATCCATTAATTAGAAAAGAGATGCAAGATGAGTTTTTAAGACTTCAGGATAAATTACAAAAAACAATTATGTTTATTACACACGATTTTGACGAGGCTTTAAAACTTGCTGACAGAATTGCAATTATGAAAGATGGAATAATTGAGCAGTTAGATACACCAGCTAATATTGTTTTAAATCCAGCCACTGAATATGTTAGAAAATTTACTGAAGAAGTACCGAGAGAAAAAGTTTTATTGATTAAGGATGTTATGGATACATCGAAAGATAATTTAGGTGATTTAAAAGTCTCTAAAAATGAAATTATAGAGAATGTTGCAGAAAAAATTCTTACACAGGAAAAAATAGTCGCTGTAGTTGATAACAATAATGAAATTATAGGTTCTATCAATCCAACAAAAATAATCAATACTGTCTTTGGGGGAAGAAAAAATAATAATTAAATTATGGAATTTTTAAAGAAATATCCGAAAACTTTTCAGTGGTTATTTTTATTAATTGTATTCTTTGCTTTATGCTTTGCGATTGATGTTCCTGAAACATATAAATTTATTAGGGGTCAAGCAGAATTTGTTAAAGATCCAAATCAAAGTAGTTATGTTTTTTTAGGTAAAGAGGTAAGATATTACGCTTTCGATGTCTTTTGGAGATTGCCTCCATTGCTTGGATGGTTACCTATCTGGATTAATGACTCATTATTTTTCTTAATGAACGAATGGATGCCAATTGAAGTTTGGAATGAAGATACCCAAGAATTTAAAAGTCGGCCTATAGTTTTACAAATTAGTAGAAATTTGACTGCCTTTATGACTTTTTTAATAGAATTAATAAGAGAGATTTTATTGGGGGGTCTTGAAACTATTGTTGCCTTCACCAGTTGGGATTGGATAGACAAAAACCCATGGGCTGAATTACCAGGATTACCTTGGACTATCGTTGCAGCAGGTGCAGCATTACTTTCTTATAAGTTAAGCGGTAAAGGTCTAGCTTTGTTTGCAGGCTTAACTATGGTTTACATTTCTGTGTTTGGTCAATGGAAACCTTCCATGCAAACTCTTTCATTTATATTAGTCGCTGCTCCATTATCTTTTATTTTTGGACTTGGATTAGGAATAGCAGCTTTTAAAAGTAAACGTGTAGAAAAAGCTTTATATCCAATATTGCTAGTGATGCAAACGATGCCACAATATGCTGTATTGGTTCCAGCATTAGTTCTTTTTGGAGTAGGTGACCATGCTGCTGTGATTATTACCATGGTTGTAGCAATACCACCGATGATATTATTAACTCTTTTAGGTCTAAGAGCAGTGCCTCCAGAAGTTATTGAAGCTGGAAGGATGAGTGGATGTAATAATTTTCAATTAATGTTTAAAGTATTAATTCCAACTGCTAGGAGAGATATTTTAATCGGGGTTAACCAAGTCATCATGGTGTGTTTTTCAATGGCAGTTATCTCAGCTTTTATTGGAGCAAAAGGTTTAGGGTTTAATTTATTGTTGGCTCTAAACCAATTAAACATTGGACTAGCTTTAGAAGCGGGCTTATGTATCAGTTTAATTGCAATTCTTTTAGATAAAATGTCTTTAGCTTGGGCAAATAAACAAACAGATTATTTTGGTAATCTTACTTTCTATCAAAGAAACAAAAATCTTTTATTTTTTGGAGTTATATTTGTTGTTGGAATAATATTAGCTTACATTGGAACTTTTTTATTCAAAGATACTTTCAATTATTTATTTGAAATTCCACATAACAAAGGAATATCAACTGCTGATTTTTGGAACAAAGGAGTAGATTGGATTTTTGAGACTTTCTTTGTTTACATTAAAGCGTTCAATACGTGGTTGATACAAGATGTACTTCAGCCAATGAGAGCATTGTATTTAAGAATGCCTGCAATCGCTACGATAGTTTTAGTTGTTGGTGCAGGATATTTAATTGGTGGCTTACGTTCAGCATTGGTAGTTTGTGCTTTGACACTTTTTATTGCCTTCAGCCCCTGGTGGGATAGAGCTTTAGTTACGGCATATATGGCAACTTTTGGAGTTGTTGTTTCATGCATCATTGGATTTACAGTAGGAACTTTGTGTTTCCAAAATAAACATTCAGCAAACTTTATGTTGGGCGTTTGCGATATTTTTCAAACATTCCCATCTTTTGTATATTTAATTCCAGTAATGATGTTATTTGGTATTACAGATACATCTGTACTTATTGCAGTTATAGTTTATGCAACGATACCTGCTACAAGATATACAATTGAGGGACTAAGAAGTGTCCCATCTGGTCTACATGATGCTGCAACCATGTCGGGTGTAAATAAATTTCAAAGATTGACTAAAATTGAATTTCCTTTGGCGTTCCCACATATGATGCTTGGTATAAATCAAACAATTGTTTTTGCTTTATTCATGGTAATTATCGGGGCATTTATTGGAACAGAAGATTTAGGACAATATATATTAAAAGCATTATCTGATAAAAAAGGCGCTGGAATTGGATTAACACTTGGTATCTGTGTAGCTTTCATAGCTTTAATATTTGATAATTTGATTAGAGCCTATGTTCAAAAAAGAAAAAAACATTTAGGTATTGATTAATCTTATATTATTTGTCTAAAAAAGTTTTTGAAGAGTCGTCCATAGCAGTTGCCCATGGCGTATGATGAATAGGAGCAACTGAGCCAGTTACAGGAGATGAAAAAGATTTATTTCTATATGTTGAAATATCTTCTACTTTATGATGTTCCCATTCTTTAAAGTGTTTTCTTATTAACTCAAAATCAATTTTTGGATAATCAGACATTTCATGAAGCTCTTTTGTATACTCAGTTTGAAAATCAATCATTTGATCAGGGTTCTCTAGCTTTTCTTCCATTGCAACCCATTTATTAATATCTTTATCAACTTCATCATTACTAGGTATTTTGATTTTATTCATAATAACATCTCTTGCGTACCAAGCTTGGCAATCAAACATATTAAATGTATGGAATTGATCTTGCATACCAAGATATAAAAGTTTGTGATTATCTTGCCAAACCACTCCTTTATATAATTTTGGTGGATAAAGTCTGTTTCTAGTTTTTAATTGTAAATTTTCCTCTAAAAATGGAAAATGATGAAGGTAACCAGTGCATAAAATTACAACGTCAGCCTCTTGTTCAGTGCCATCTTTAAAGATTGCTTTTTTTCCTACTAATTTGTCAAGATAATGAACCTCTTTCATTCCATCAGGCCATTTAAATCCCATCGGGTTATGTCTATAACCAATAGTAACACTTTTAGCCCCGTATTTATTACACTGAAGAGCGATGTCTTCTGCCGAATAACTACTACCTAGTACTATTACATTTTTATCTCTAAACTCTTCTGCATCTCTAAAATCATGAGAATGCATTATTCTTCCAGGAAATGTATCCATTCCTTCGTATTCTGGAATAAAAGGAACAGAAAAATGACCAGTTGAAACAACAACAAAATCAAAATTATCTTTTAATACTTTATTGTTAACTTTATCTTGATAACTAAGTTCGAATTTGTCATTTTTAAAAATAGTGTTAATAACTCTAGTGTTAAATTTAATCTTTTTTTTTAAATTTCCTTTACTTACTCTTCCAACAATATAGTTATATAAAACTTCTCTAGGTGGAAAGGATGGTATCGGCTTTCCAAAATGCTCATCAAAAGAATAATCAGCAAATTCTAAACATTCTTTTGGTCCATTTGACCAAAGATATCTATACATACTGTTAGGTACAGGGTCCCCGTATTGATCAGATCCTGTTCGCCAACTATAATTCCATAAACCACCCCAATCTTCTTGTTTTTCAAAACAAACAACTTCAGGGATTTTTTCACCATTTTTTTCTGCTAGTTCAAAAGACCGTAACATTGATAGTCCACAAGGTCCTGCACCAATAATTGCTACTTTTGTCATTAATCTACTAAATTAAATAATTATTTCTGTATTTTACTAACAAAATGATGACAATTACAATAAAATAATTATTTGTTATGAAAAATATCTTAGTTATTGGTGGAGGTGCAATGGGCTCTGCATTTACAATCCCAAGTTTAGAAAATAAAAATAATGTTACAATTACTGAGCCCTATAGCAAAAGATTTATTAAAGATTTATCTTCAAAAAAAAAATTTCATTCTGCTCTTAAGATAAAATTACCAAAACAATTAAAATTTAGAAAATTTTCTAAAAATTTATTAAAAGAAAATTTTGATCTAATAGTAATAGCCTTAAGTCTCCAAGGTATTGATTTTATTGGTAAAGAATTAAAAGATTTAAGAGTTAAATCACCAATTTTGGTTCTTACTAAAGGGTTAAAATTTGAAAAAAAAAAAAATAAGATATTAACAATTTCAGAACAACTGCAAAAAAACTATAATCTAAAAAATATTTCAGTACTAAAAGGACCTTGTTTGGCGAAAGAATTAGCCAGAAAAAATCAAACTAGTGTGATTATAGCAAATAAGAATATTAACATTGCAAAATCTATAGGAAGAAAAATTTCTACTAAATATTATTTAACAGAATACTCCCGGGATGTAGTAGGAGTAGAGGTCTGTTCAGCAATTAAAAATATATATTCAATGATCATTGGAGCTGGTCAAAGTCTTAACTCTTCATCTAATTTATTTCAAAAAGCAGTTTTTGAAATGAGATATTTAAATAGATATTTTAAAGGTAAAGATGAAACAATCCTTGGGCTCGCTGGAGTGGGTGACCTTTACGTTAGTGCTGCTGGTGGAAGAAATAGTAAAATGGGTAGTTTTTTAGGTAAAGGATTCACATTTAAAACTGCAAAAAAAAGATTCATGCCTAAAGAAACTGTTGAAGGTGAAGAGCTTGCAAGAGAGATCACACCATTTATTTTAAAAAAAATTGATAAGAAAAAAATCCCACTAATGATTAATTTACTTAAGACAATTAAAGAAAATAAAAAACTTAAGATAAAAGTTTAAAATAGACCTTCTATATCACCATCTTTATTTAGCTTAATAGAGTCAGCTGCTGGTACTCTTGGAAGTCCGGGCATTGTCATGATTGCTCCACAAACAACAACAATAAACTCCGCACCAGATGATAGCCTAACCTCTCTAATTGGTAATGAATGACCAGTCGGAGCACCCTTCAGACTTGGATCTGTTGAAAAACTATATTGAGTTTTTGCAACACATATAGGTAATTCACTATAACCAGCTTCTTCAAAGTTTTTTAGTTGATCTCTGATTTTAGTATCAGCAATAACTTCATTAGCTCTATAAATCTCTTTTGCAATGGTTTCTATCTTTTTGAAAAGTGGAGTTTTACTTTCATATAAAAATTTAAATTTAGCTTCATTCTTTTCACATAAATCTGTTACGTGTTTAGCTAAATCCTTTGTTCCTTCACCACCATCAGCCCAATGTTTACAAATACTAGCCTTAACCCCTAGCTTTTTACAAAATTCTACTAAAGCATTCACTTCTTTATCAGTGTCTTTTATAAAATGATTTATAGCTACTGCTACAGGTAAACCAAACTTTTTCACATTTTCAATATGTCTTTCAAGATTTATTAATCCTTTTTTTAGTGCATCTACATTCTCATTCTTTAAATCATCTTTTGCAACACCACCATGCATCTTCAAAGCTCTAACAGTTGCTACTATAACAACGCAACTTGGTTTTAAATTTGATTTCCTACATTTGATATCTAAAAATTTTTCAGCTCCTAAATCTGCTCCAAAACCTGCTTCAGTTACAACGTAATCAGCTAGTTTTAATCCAGCTTTAGTTGCAATTACAGAATTACACCCATGAGCAATATTTGCAAATGGTCCACCATGAATTATCGCAGGATTATTTTCCAGTGTTTGGGTAATATTAGGTCTGATCGCTTCTTTAAGCAAAACAGTCATTGGTCCATGCGCATTTAAATCTTTAGCGTAGATTGGTTTTTTTTCTCGAGTGTATGCCACTGTAATATTTCCGATTCTTTTTTCTAAATCCTCAAGATTATTAGCAAGACAAAAGATAGCCATTATCTCAGAAGCAACCGTGATATCAAAACCATCTTCTCTAGGAAAACCATTAGCAACACCACCAAGATTAATATTAATTGATCTTAAAGCTCTGTCGTTCATATCCATAACTCTTTTCCAAACAATTCTTCTGACATCTATGTTTAATTTATTCCCCCAATAGATATGATTATCAATTAAAGCAGACAAAAGATTATGTGCTGATGTTATTGCGTGAAAATCTCCAGTAAAGTGAAGATTAATTTGTTCCATTGGGACTACTTGAGCATATCCTCCTCCTGCAGCACCACCTTTCATACCAAAGGATGGACCTAGACTTGGTTCTCTTAAGCATACAATAGATTTTTTTCCAATTTTATTTAGTCCATCGTTTAATCCTACTGAAGTGGTTGTTTTACCTTCCCCAGCAGGAGTTGGAGTTATTGCTGTAACTAAAATCAATTTACCGTCTGGCTTATCTTTTAATGTATCTAAGTATTCCAAGTTTATTTTTGCAATATGTCTGCCCATCGGGCTGAAAGCTGAACTTTCGTCTGGAACATTTACTTTCGCTAAGATTTCTTTTATTGGAAGCATTTTTGCTTCACGAGCAATTTGAATATCTGATTTTATGTCGCTCATTGAATTTTATAAAAAATAATAAAAAACTGGTCGATTAGTATCTCTTTTTAAAGCCTTTGGAAATATCTAAAAATTATATATAAAAAAAATATGAACTATTTATACTCATTATTATAAAATTTATTCATGCAAAAATATTCGGTTTTTAGTCTTGTTAAAAATGCCCTTTCAAATCACGAAAATTGGGACTTAGCTTGGAAAGATCCAACTCCTAAGAAAGAGTATGATGTTGTTATTATTGGTGGCGGTGGACATGGTTTAGCAACAGCGTATTATCTAGCTAAAGAACATAATATTACCAATGTTGCTATAATCGAAAAAGGTTGGATTGGTGGAGGTAATGTTGGTCGAAACACTACAATAATTAGATCAAATTATATGCATGATGACAATGCATTATTCAGCGAATTTGGAATGGATCTTTGGAGAAGAATGAGTCAAGATTTGAATTACAATGTGATGTTTTCTCCAAGAGGAATAATAAATCTTGCTCACTCAGATGCACAAATGAATACTTATGCTCGAAGAGGAAATTCAATGAGATTAAACGGTATTGATGCAGTTCTCTTAAATAGGGAAGAAGTGAGAGAAATTATTCCTATGGCTGATTTTTCTGAGAATGTACGATTTCCAATCTTTGGAGGATTAATGCAACCTAGCGCGGGAACAGCTAGACACGACGCTGTAGCTTGGGGTTATGCACGTCAGGCAGACGATATGGGTGTAGACATAATTCAAAATTGTGAAGTAATTGGATTTGATGTGTCTGCAGGAAAAATTAATGGAGTGAGAACTTCTCGTGGAGATATTAAAGCAAAAAAAATTGGATTATGTGTTGCAGGTAGTACAAATATTTTAGCTGAAAAACTAAATATGACATTACCAATTGAGACTCATTTACTACAAGCATGTGTATCTGAGCCAGTAAAACCAGTTTTAGATAAAGTAGTTACTTTTGGTGCTGGACATTTTTATATAAGCCAGTCTGACAAAGGTGAAATGGTTATGGGTGGTGATCTTGATGGCTACAATAGTTATGCACAAAGAGGTAATCTTCCAACTCTTCAACATGTTCTAACCGAAGGAATTGCAATGATGCCTTTCCTAAGTAAATTGAAAATGCTTAGAACTTGGGGTGGAATAATGGATATGTCTATGGACGGCTCACCAATAATAGACAAAACTCATATTGAAGGCTTGTATTTAAATTGTGGTTGGTGCTATGGTGGATTTAAAGCAACACCTGCATCTGGCTGGACTTTTGCACATACAATCGCACAAGATAGAGTTCATGAATTAAATGCAGGCTATAGTTTAAATAGATTTAATACTGGTCACTTACTCGACGAAAAGGGACTTGGTACCAAAACCTGGATTTCGTAAATGCTCCATATTAAATGTCCACACTGTGGAATGAGATCACAGAATGAATTTTCATATGGAGGAGATGCAACTGTCAAACGACCAGAATTAGGAAAAGAAATATCTGATCAAGATTGGGATAATTTTGTTTATAACAGGAAAAGCTTAAGGGGAAAACATTGGGAGTTATGGCAACATTTATCAGGTTGCAGACAATGGATAAAAGTTCAGAGAGATACAGCTACTCATGAAATTTTTAAAACTCTTAAAGCAAACGAAGAAATTTCATAATGACACAAAGTTTTAGATTAGAAAGTGGCGGATTAATAAATAGAGATAAAAAAATTTCTTTTAAATTCAACGGTAAAAATTATTATGGTTATGAGGGCGATACGCTTGCTTCTGCATTAATTGCTAATGGTGTTCATCTTATAGGAAGAAGCTTTAAATATCATAGACCCAGAGGTTTCTTTGGTGCCGGAGTTGACGAGCCGTATGCGATAGTTCAATTATATAGAAATGGTGAAACAGAACCAAATATAAAAGCTACTGAACAGGAACTTTTTGAGGGTTTAGAAGCGAAAAGTGTAAATTGTTGGCCGAGTGTGAATTTTGATGTGGGAGCTATAAATAATTTTTTAAAGATATTTCTCCCAGCTGGTTTTTATTACAAGACTTTTATGTGGCCAAAAAGTTTTTGGTATAAAATTTATGAGCCGTTTATCAGAAGAGCTGCTGGTTTGGGCACAGCATCTATAAAACATGACAAAGAGAGATATGAGCATAAATATGAATATTGTGATGTGCTAATAACAGGCTCAGGTCCTTCGGGATTAGCAAGCGCTTATTCAGCTGCAAAAAATGGTGCAAAAGTTATTTTGGCTGAGGATAAATCACGATTTGGAGGAACATTATTAACTAGTGAAGTAAATATAGGGAATCAATCAGGTAAAGAGTGGGCAGATAGTATCATTTCAGAACTAAAAGAAATGCCTAATGTTACTGTAAAAAACAGATCTCAAGTTTTTGGTTATTATGATCATAACATGCTAGTGATGTCTGAAAGAATTAGTGACCATTTACCAAAAACAAAAAAATTTCATCCAAAGCAGAGACTTTGGTATATTAGAGCAAAAGAAGTATTAATCTCATCTGGATCCATAGAGAGACCTATTGTATTTGGTAATAATGACACTCCTGGCGTAATGTTGTCTTCAGCTGCAAAGGAATACATGAAAGTTTACGGAGTATTAGTTGGAAAAAAACCGCTTGTTTTTACAAATAATGACAGTGGTTATGAAACAGCAATTGAATTTAAAAAGAATGGTATCGATCCAATAATTTTAGATACAAGAAAAGAGCCTCAATCAGAGATTATCGAAGAAGCAAAAAATATGAATATCAATATTAAAAATTCATATGTAGTTGTAGCTGCTCAAGGATATAAAAAAGTAAAATCAGCTGACATAGCTAAAATTTCAGATAATAAAGAGGAACTTGGATCAATTGAAAATATTGAGTGTGATTGTATTTGTGTTTCTGGGTTTTGGACACCTACAATTCATTTGGCATCACAATCTGGAAATAAAACAAAATTCAATGAAGATATTGATGCATTTGTTCCTGGCATATCTAAACAAAATGAAAAAACCTTAGGGGCCGCAAATGGAATTTACACTTTAGAAGAGACATTAAAAGACTCATTTGAAAAAGGAAACCAATTATCAAAAAAAATAACAAATAATGAGAACAAGGTTTCTTTTCCTAATGTTGTTGAAAAGAAGTCTACAGTACATGATAAATTTTGGTGCGTACCATTACCAAAGGGAAAAAACTACAAAAGATTTTTAGATTTCCAAAATGATGTTGCAGTTTCTGATATAGAGATAGCTCTTAAAGAAGGGTATAGGTCTATTGAACATGTGAAAAGATACACTACACTTGGTATGGCTACAGACCAAGGTAAGACAAGTAATCTTAATGGTTTACAACTAGTGTCGAAAATTGAAAATAAAGTTGTACCAGCAGTTGGGCACACAACCTTTAGACCACCTTATTCACCAGTTTCTATTGGAGCAATTGTTGGAAGGGAAGTAGGAAAACATTCAAAACCAACAAGAAAATCTCCAATGCATTCATGGCATGAAAAAAATAATGCAGTCTTTGTTGATGCTGGTGTATGGTTAAGACCAAGGTATTACAAACGTGGTGAAGAGAATTTATTTGAGGCGTCAAAAAGGGAGGCTAAAAATGTTAGAACAAATGTTGGTGTTTGTGACGTAACCACTTTAGGTAAAATTGATATTAAAGGACCAGATGCGGCAGAGCTTCTAAATAGAGTTTACACAAATGCTTGGCTAAAATTGCCAGTTGGTAAGGCAAGATATGGTGTGATGTTGAGAGAAGATGGAATTGTTATGGATGATGGAACAACGACAAGAATATCAGAAAATCATTACCATATGACTACAACAACTGCTCAAGCTGCTAATGTTCTATCGCATCTAGAATATTACCTACAACTTGTTTGGCCAGAATTAAATGTAAATGTAGTTTCAACGACTGAACAGTGGGCAGGAGCAGCAATTGCTGGACCAAAATCGAGAGAAGTGTTAAAAAAACTTTTTCCAAAATCTGATGTTACGAATGAAGGACTTCCTTTTATGGGTTACATGGAGGGTGATTTATTTGGAGTAAAAGCAAAAATTTTTAGAATTTCATTTTCTGGTGAACTTGCGTATGAAGTAAATGTTGAGTCAGACAATGGATATTTTATGTGGGAAAAAATAATAGAAGCTGGAGAAGAGTTTGGAATTCAACCATATGGAACAGAAGCACTGTCAACCTTAAGAATTGAGATGGGGCATGTTGCAGGCTCAGAGCTTGATGGAAGAACTATTCCTTATGACAATTCACTTGAGGGACTATTGAGCAAAAAGAAAGATTTTATTGGAAAAAGATCTTTATCAAGAAAAGCTTTTGCAGCTGAAGATAGACAAAAAATTGTTGGTGTTGTCCCATTAGATAAAAAAACAAGCATACCAGAGGGATCTCATTTAGTTAAAGATTCAAATGCACCACTTCCAAACCCAAAATTAGGTTATATTTCAGCTTCATGCTGGAGTGTTGAATATGATAATCCATTTTCTTTAGCAATTTTAAAGGATGGTAAGAATATGATCGGAGAAAAGTTATTTGTTATGTCCCCGCTAAAAGATAAAGTAATCCCAGTCGAGATAGTGTCTTCACATTATGTTGACCCAAAAGGTGAACGAGTTAGATCATGAGTTTAATTTCTGCACTAGCCAATGTTCACCATCAAGGACAATTTGGAGACATTGAGGACAAAAAAGGGGACGACCTTTTAAAAATCTCAGAGAAAAAAAATTTATTAATTGTGCAAATTGTACAGTTCAAAAATTCTAAGATACCAATTGAAAGTATAGATATTGACGGTTTAAAACTTAAAGACTCTCTTTTAAATGTTAGTTTTAATGATAACACAAGAATTTTATGGAATGGTCCAAAAAATTGGTTATTGGTCTCTTCCAAAAAAGATTTAATCAACGATATTTCTTCAACATGTAAAGAAACAGATTTTGCGGTTACTGATTTATCTCACTCAAGAGCTGTAATTGATATAGAGGGCAATCATGTAATAGAAGTTTTAAAAAAAGGATCACCATTTAATTTTGATGAATTAAAGAAAAATAATTCGATAAATTCTCTTTATAATAATATTGCGTTCACAGTAGACTTACTAAATGATAAACCATTTAAGGTAAGATTATTTGCTCTAAGAAGTTTTGGAGAGTCGTTATACCATTCTATTACTGATGCAGCATTAGAGTTTGGTTATGAAAATAAATAGCTTAGATTAATCTCTAGTAGCTATATAAACTCCTATAGATGTTATCAAAAAACCTAAAAGATCAGTTACTGTTAGAGTTTCCTCTAAAAAAAACCAAGCCATTAAAGCAGATGTTGCAGGTATAAGAAAAAAAATTGAAACTGTTTTGCTCGCAGAATTTTTTTTGATTAAAAACATTAAAATTGTAAAAGCACCAAAAGACACAAGAAGTATTTGATGACCCATTGCTAGAAAAAATGTTTTCGTGAATGCTATGTAGGGTTTTGCAAAAAATATAACAACAATAATATGAAAAAAACACCCTCCAATAGCTTGATAAAAATTACTTACTGACAAAGGTAAATTATTACTTAATTTTTTTTGCCAAATTGTTGATGCTGTTATTGAAATCAGAGCTATTAATGTGGCCACTAGTCCAAGTAACGGTATCTTTGATCCTAAATCTAACCCCAAAACCATTGTTGCTCCAAAAAATCCAAGCAATACCCCAAACCATTGTTTTAAAGTTACCTTTTCATTTAAGATTGGTCCACTAAGGATATTTGTCAAAATTGGTTGAAGAGTTACTATTAATGCTGCAATACTAGTGGGCATGCCAATAGAAATTGAGTAAAAAACCCCTCCCAAATACAAACCGTGGAAAAGAACACCACTAAAGACTGACTCAATTAAGTTTTTTCTTTTTATTATAATTGGATATTTAGAATAAATTGAAAATGATAAAAATCCAACTGCCACAAAAAAAAAACGAAAAGCCAAAGCAGCAAATGGATCGCTATTATCAATGATTGGTTTAGTTGTTATAAATGCAGATGACCAAAGGATAATAAAAATAAAAGGAAAAATTTTGATCATGTTAAAAATTGCAGTAAAATGTGATGAATTACCACAATATTCTATTAGTATTAAAGCTTATTTTGGACAATTTAATAATTGTAGCCTCTAACCAAATCTAATAACTTAAAGCTGTGATTACAAGATTTTTAAAACTTAGTTTATTTCTTACTTCATTTTTATTTTTGACGGGTTTCGTTCCCTTACCAGCTGTATTAGGTCCTGCAATTACCGTAGCCACTTCAGGAAATTTGGCTAAAGCAACTGCTCAATTGGTGTTTGATAATGAATTTAAAAAAAAAACAGGTAAAAGTTCTCTTAATTACATTACGGAAGAGGTATCTAAAAATAATAAAGAAAACCGCATTAACAAAGATTTTAAAGACTTAATAGAAAAAAGAGTAAAAATAGTTCACCAAAAACTTGTCCAACAAAATAATGAACCAAAAGTTATAAAAAATTTTAAACTTTTGGTTGAAAAAAGAGTTAAATTAACTCATCAAAAGCTAATAGAACAAAAAATTAATCAGTAAGATTTAATAAAATCAATTTTTTTTGGTTAGTTTCTTTACACCATAATTCATAACTTTCACACATTCTCCATAAGTGATCGAACGCACGTTGAGAAATTTCTAGAGGAAAATGACTTTTAGTGTAATAAAGTTCCGGGTATTGAATTAATTGTTTGATCATCATTTCTCTTTGTATTTTCAGTAATCTCATTGTCTCCTCAGGAATTTTTTCATTTTTTTTCTCTAATTCCTCAAACCAATTGTCATGAAATTTACCACTACTTACTTCTTTATAAGTTTCAGATCCAATAAAACCATCTATGGCATCTATATTAGAAAAACCATTATTTTTTTTTTTAATTTCTGAAACCTCTAAATATATTTTTTCTGCTACATATAAAATATATGGTTTATCTTTAGATTTCATTATTTACGATATTTTTTCATTGCCGCATTGGCCAATATCAAATTTGGATCTAAAAAAATTTTTGAAGTTTTTACTTTTTTAAAAGATTTGAATGCAAATATGGCTATCGGTAATTCAGTACATCCTAAAATTATCTTTTTACATTTTTTTTTAATCAAATAATTTATAGCTGGTTTAATAATTTTGCTGGCAGCTTTTACATTTCCCATTTTGACAAATTTTATTGCTTTATTTACGGAATTTTTTTGTAAAGAAATATTTGGAAAAACAAGATTATAATTTTTATCAAAAAACTTACTGTAAACACCAGTGTTTAAAGTACCCTCAGTTGCTAATAGTCCAATTGATGAATTTTTCTTACATGTATTTTTTGTGTGAATAAATACCTCTTTGGGCATGTTTATAATTGGTAATTTTATTCTTTTTCTTAAATCATCATACCAATAGTGTGCTGTATTACACGGAATTACAATAAACTTACATTTACTTTTTTTAAGTATATTACATCCATGTAATAGACTTTTTAATACTAATGAGTATTTTTTTTCAATTTTTTTATTTTTTTTCCGATTTGATAAATTCTTAGTTTGAACACCTATTGACTCTGGTCTTCCAGGAATATTTGATTTGTTGAAAAGGAGAAATAATGGATATTCTTGATCAATCTTTCCTCTATAAAGAATCGCAAGTTTATTACAAAAGTCTAGGCCAGCTTGTGTGCCCATGCCACCTAAAATTCCAATCATTCTATTTTTATTTTATTGATTTTAAATTTTCTTATTGGCTACAAATATACAAATATTGTCAAATTGTAAATCTTATAGCCAATAATCTATGTAATGAAAATTATGCAGTTTTTAAGTTAACTGCTGAAGGACCTTTTGGACCATCTTCAACATCGAAAGTCAAAGCTTGACCCTCATCTAAACCGTTCATACCAGCATCTCTTACAGCTGAAACATGTACAAACACATCTTTTTCTTTATCATCTCTTTCAATAAAACCAAAACCTTTGGTTGGATTGAACCACTTTACTTTTCCTTGTAGACTCATATTTTTCTTCTTACTTTTTTGTTTGTTAATTTATTACTTATATTTAAGTAATGATGTCTTTCTTTATAATTTAATCAGTTTTGTCAACAAAATAGATCAATACCTAAAATTTAATTTTTAAGTGTTGTTTATTAACTTTGACAAATAAATAGAATTTTTATCCTCTTTATAGTGAGCAAACGGTTTACAAGGCTTAAATCCACATAAATCAAATAATTTTCTTGCTGGTTTAAAGAATATTCCTGCTCCGGTTTCTATGCTAATTCGTTTAATATTTAATTTTTTAGCTTCATCAAACAAATGATCTATAAGTTTTATTCCATTCCCTTTATTCCTAAAATCATCATGTAATCTTATTGATTTAAATTCACCATGATCTTTTTCTAAAATTTTAAGAGCACCACATCCTATTAATTTATCATCATCCCACAAACTCCAAAACTTAATAGATGGCACTTTTAAACCTTCGATATCCAAAACATGAGCACTTCCCTCTGGAGAAGCCGCCCTTAGTTCTATAAAATGTTTTTTTAAAAGTTCATTAACATCTGAATTTTCGAAGTTTCCCTCAATAGTTTTAAACATTATAAAATTTTTGTTAAATGACCCATTTTTCTTTTATCTTTTATTTCTTTTTTTTGATAATCGAAAAAAAATTCATCATCTTTTAAATTTATATTTTGTCTATATGGAGTAATTTGATTACCTATAAGATTTATCATTTCTGCATTATGTAATTTCTTTAAGGGAATTTGCTCTAAAGAACAAACTGCTCTTATATGATTTTCAAACTGACTAATATTGAAAGCATTAATAGTTAAATGGCCAGAATTGTGAACTCTGGGT
The DNA here is from genome assembly GCA_902596925.1 of uncultured Pelagibacteraceae bacterium. Lineage (GTDB taxonomy): Bacteria > Pseudomonadota > Alphaproteobacteria > Pelagibacterales > Pelagibacteraceae > Pelagibacter. The sequence continues at coordinate 71,472 of CACJVT010000007.1, forward strand.
GCAATTTCATTCACATATAAATTATCATTTCTATCAATAAAAAATTCTACACAAAGTGTACCAATATATTTTAATTCCTCAGAAATTTGCTTACTCCACTCTCTAGATTGATCAACAAGTTTATTGCTAATATCAGCAGGGATTTTAGATTTTTTTAAAATTTGGTTTTCATGAATATTTTCGATTGCCTCATAAATTTCGTATCTGTTATTACCAAATCTTGTAATTATAACCGATATTTCTTTTTTTAATTTAACTAGTTTTTCAAGAATATATTCTTTTGAAAAATCTATATTTAATCCATTTAACTCATTTGGTGATTTAATAGGATATTGACCTTTTCCATCGTAACCCATAGTTGCTGTTTTTAAAATTCCTGGCAAAAAATCACCAAGTGTCTCTAAATCTGATTTTTTCTCTATACTTACATATCTTGTAGTTCTGATATTTAATTTATTCACAAAATCTTTTTCAGCTAAACGATGTTGTATTAATCTATTTATCGATGGCTTTGGATTTACTGTTTTGAATTTATTTATTTCATTTAAAGTTTCATAAGGAATATTTTCAAATTCATAAGTAACTATACTTACCTTTTTTACAAAATCATTAATTTTATTTTTATCTTTGTAATCCCCAAACATGAATTCATCACAGAAATTTTGTGCAGGTGCATCTTGATCATCTGAGTAAATTAAAGTTTTGATATTTAATTTTTTTGCTGCAACTGACAACATACTACCTAATTGACCACCACCAAGAATTCCTAATCTAATTTCAGACATTGAATTATTTTGGATTTTTTTTAACTGATTTTGTTTGAGAAAATCTCCAACTTCTAAGTTTAGATTTAACGCTAGGATTACTATTAGAAATAATTGAAGCAGCAAGTATAGCCGCATTAATTGCTCCATCTTCTCCTATCGCCAAAGTCCCTACAGGAATTCCTTTTGGCATCTGAGCAATAGATAACAAGCTGTCTAAGCCTTTGAGTTTTTTACTCTCAATTGGAACACCTAATACAGGTATTTGAGTAAGTGCTGCGATCATTCCAGGTAAATGCGCCGAGCCTCCAGCACCTGCAATAATTACCCCAATATTATTTTTTTCTGCATTAGATGCGTACTTATACATTCTCATTGGAGTTCTGTGTGCAGAAATAATCTTTGTTTCCATAGGAACTTTAAGTTTTTTTAAAATTTGTTTTGCTAATTTCATTGTTTTAAAGTCAGATTGACTGCCCATCACTATTGAAACTTTAAGTTTTTTTTTATTCATGAATATATTTATTGAAACTTTATTTCAAAAAATTGTTGAAATTTCAATAAATTAATAGAATTTCAAATACATATTGATATGGTTTAATAAAATTAAACTCATGAAATATAAAATTGATAATTTACAGTATTGTAATTGGACAAGAGAAGTTTTTGAAATTAATAGACAAGCTGAGCTAGATGCTGTTCATGTAACAATTGTCTATCATGAGGATTATAATGAACTTTTAAATGAAATTAAAAAGTGGCAAAAACTTTTTGAGAGAAATTCAGATTTAATTTTTCAAGGCACAAATTTCAAAGATATTGAAAAAGCTAAATTAGAAAAAAAAACTGCAATTTTTTTTGGGTTCCAAAACTGCTCACCAATTGAGGATGACATATCTTTAGTAGAAAAAGTACATAAACTTGGATGTCGTTTTATGCAATTAACTTATAATAACCAATCTCTTCTAGCAACTGGCTGTTATGAAAAAATTGATAGTGGAGTAACTAATTTTGGACGTGAAGTCATTAAAGAAATGAACAGAGTTGGAATAGTTATAGATATGTCCCATTCTGCTGAAAAAAGCACATTAGACGCAATTGAAATAAGTGAGAAACCAATTGCAATCACACATGCTAACCCAAGCTTTTGGCATGCTGCTAAAAGAAATAAATCTAACGAGCTATTAAAAGTTTTAAGTGATAGTGGAGGAATTTTGGGTTTTTCTTTATATCCTCATCATTTAAAGAATAATACTAATTGTACTTTAGATAGCTTTTGTGAAATGATTGCGAGAACGTCAGATATAATGAATATCAAAAATATTGGTATTGGATCTGACTTATGTTTGAATCAGCCTGATGAAATTGTAGAATGGATGAGGAACGGTACCTGGTCTAAAAATAAAAATTATGGGGAAGGCTCTAAGAATAAACCTGGTTTCCCTAAACAACCAGGTTGGTTTGAGGATGCTAGAGGTTTTTTTAATATAGAGAAGGGATTAAGAAAAGTTGGATTTTCTGAGGAAGAAACTAATGGGATATTAGGTAACAATTGGTATAATTTTTATAGAAATATTTAGAGTATGAAAGTCGAATTAAGAGATCCAAATATAATAATGAAATTGTCTAGACTAGGGTCTTTTCATCAATCTAAATTATCATTTCTAAGAAGTTTTTTAGATGAATTTAAAGATTGGGAATACAACAGAGATTTATTCAACTTAGATCCTGGTGGATATGGCGTAGCGATATATTCTTTCAAAAAAGATAAAAGAGTTTACTCATTAGTTTGTTTTGCTAACAAGATAGATGATAATGATAGATCAGATAGAGTTATTGCAACAAAATGGGACGCTGCTTTTACTTTGCATGATGGGGTTCCCTCAAAAAAAGATATTGAAAGATTGAAGAATGAAGTCCCAAGACAAGAGGTTGGTAGACTTTCATATAAAGAATTAACTTTATCTAGAGCAAATAAATCGGTTAGAGTTTTTAATCATGTAGTTGAAAAATTAAGTGAAGGTAATCAGCCAGATTTAGATTTATTAGAAAAAGTTGGATACTTATATAGAACTACCGCTGTTTATGGTTCTGGAAAGTTTGGTTTAGCAGATCGATTTAGAATTAAAAATAGGGCGGAAATTAATGGACCTTTTAGATTAGAGATGATGTTAGTCTATTTAGTAAGGCAATTCACTTTTGACCAAGTTAATCATGTAGCAAAACATAAAAATCCGGAGAAAGCAGTTAATTTAGAGAAAAAAATTTGTAGAAACCTTGGCATTGGAAATTCAACTGGACTAGGAATGGCACCTTTTATTGTAAATCATCCTACCCTGTTAAATAATTGGATTTTATCAAGAGAAATCGCTTTAAAAGAAATTAGAGAAATTAAAAATGTGAATTCAAAAGATGCAGATTTATTCAAAAAATGTGTCAAAGATTCCTTAAAAAATATTACCAGTTGGAATTCTGAAAGTGAATTTCAAATAAAAAAAATAAATTCACTACTTCTTAATGTAAAAAAATTTTTAGAATTTATCGAAGATCAATTAGATTTTTCAACTTCATATCCTTTCAATCAAATATATTTATGGTTAGAGAAAGAAACTTGTGAAGAAACTATTGAGTATATCGTGTCTATGATGATGGAACCTTTTGATAAAATTGTTCAGCCATTAATAAAAAAGATGAGCTCAGATGAGGAAAAGTATTTTAGAATTCCCACAGAACGAACAGTTTTAGATCTTAAAAATATTTTAAAGCAAAGATATCCAGATATTCTAAAAATGAATTTCAAAGATAAATCAAATTTAAGAAATTTTTGGTTTATTTCTAAAAATAAGGAAGAGCCCAGGTATGCAGATCGTTTTGAGGAAGGAGGTGCAGAATTAGAACAACCTCTTGCAATCGCTAGAGACATTAAAAAACTAAATGATCAGTTAATTTCATGTAAAGATGATTTAACTATTGATAGACTTTTAATGAACAATGCAGATTTAAGACATGTTGTAAGACGCGCATTTATCGTTGAAAAATTTCCATATGCTGAAATTCAAGATAATACAATTAATGAAAACGTTGTCCCAATCGATATGCTACGATTAAAATTATCTTTTTTTGGTGCACTAAAATTTGATCCTAAGTCAGATAAGTGGTTAAGAATTTGTATGTTTCAAGGAGCACCACTTCCGCATGAATTAAAAGACTATAATCAGCATTGGGTCTATCGTTGATTAAATTTTATGAGATCTTTGAGTGAAATTGAAACAATCTCTAAACGCGCGAGTAGAGCATTGGGTTACTCTTGGGGAATAAGCGAAGAAGTTGGAAAAAGTGTAAGATTACTAGAAATGTTTAACTTTGAGGGAATTAAAAATTTAAATGAATATTTAAATGAAAAAAAAGACAAAAAGTTTGAGAATCTTAATCTAATTAATGAAAATAATGAATGTTCTGAATTTTCTTACTGCCCAATTATTTTAGGTGTAAGTTTTTTAGATCAAATTGAAAAAATTGAAAAAATAAAAACTATTAATTTTTCCAAAATTGCATTCCCATTACTATTTTTACCCTTTCTTAGTAGAAGCTCAGAGGTTATTGGTAAAAAAATTTTTTTTAAGTTTGAAAAAAATGAATTTCTATTAAATATTAATGTTAATATTTCCACAAACTTATTAAATAAAAATTGTCCAAATATTGCAAACAACGCAGAGGTAAAAATTTTAGAAAATAATGACAACTTTAATGAGCAAGATTGGAAAAGTTTATATCAATTATCAGAAAAAACTTTTGTTGAAGAAACAGAAAGTTTAAAAAAAGGGGCAGCAGGGGCGGGTTTAACTGATAATGATTGAAGATGATAATATAAAAGATCAGCATAACTTAAACGCTGATGAGTTAAATGATATCTGTGATGAATGTAAAAAAACTGATGAAAGTGTTACCCAAAATTTAATTTTGACTGGATTTAAAATTTGTAAATCATGTAGGGTTTCGAAAACAATCTTTCCAATTTAGATACTATTTATTGGTAAAGCATTCATTCTACTCATCACAAAAGATATTGATAAAAAAGCAATAATTAAAAATGATAAAAATATTATGCCAAACGCTTTAAAATTAGATTTTAAATTTAAGATTTGTTTTGTTGAAATAATTAAACTTGCAAAAATCCAGAATTGAGTCAGAAAAATGATTGGTATCATTAATTCGGGGGTTAATGCAAAAAATCTTAGTAAACCTGGAGAATGAGCAAAACCAACTGCTACCAGAACTTTTTTAAAAGGTACTTTTGTTTGTTTATCTGGAAATAATTTTACACCGATTACATAAATAAAAATTGCCCAAATGAACCATGTTAAAATTGCCGTAAGACCAGACATTCCAATAGCTGTTTTTACAACAGTATTTGCAGCCACAGCTCCAGCTACACCATCTAATATCATTATTAAACCTGCAAAATATATTGCAGCTTCACCAAAATTTTTATTATCGCTATAAAGTGTTTTATCTAATTTTATAGATTTAAAAATTATATTTAAAAATTCAGCAAACATTTATTTTTTTTTATTTTTTTGTTCTTTGTAAGATACAATCAACGGAAATAGTAATAATGCAATAGCGATGATAATGCAAACTACAATAATGAAACTCTTTGTCATTTATGATTTTAAGGGGAGCGCAAACTCCCCTAAAAAAATAATTAACCTGATACCACTTCTCTTGTGTTAGCGTTATAAGATTCCTTAAATGGAATATCAACTATAACAGCATCAACAGGTGTTCCAGGTTTATCTGAATATTTATCTGGTAAATGGACTTTAAATTTCTTTCCAATTTTTCCTTTTGGAAAACCATTAGCATTTAATGTTCCATCAAAAGGGACATATCCCATAGCAATATTTGTTTTTTTCTCAGGATGCCACCATGGTGAAGTTACAAATCCGATAGGATTTCCGCCACCTTCATTTGATATTAACCAAAAATCTGGTGCATAATCATCAATAGGTTTTCCACCCAACTCTAATCCGACTAATTGAAGTTTATACGGCTTTTTTCCTTCTTTAAGTTCCTTGCCCATTTTTTCTAAGGCAGCTTTACCAACATAGTCAGCTTTTTTATTCCATTCTCCTTTACCAGATAATGAAACCTGATAGCCCAAGTTACATTGATATGGATTATGTTGTTGATCCATGTCTTGTCCCCATGAAAGTATCCCAGCTTGAATTCTTCTATGGTGTGCAGGTGCAATAACCATAAGTTTATGTTTTTTTCCGGATTCAAGAACTGCGTTCCACATGTCTTCTGCATATAGAGTAGCATTTCTTAAATAAATTTCATACCCAGCCTCACCTGAGAAACCTGATTGTGAAATTACACAACTTCTTCCTGCAATCTTAACTTCAGCTAAGCCATAAAAAGGCATATTGTCAAAATCAACCTGATCTCCACAAAGATCTTTCATTAAAGCTTTTGATTTAGGCCCTTGAATTTGAACAGGACATGCGTCTATTTCTTCGATAGTGCAATTAAATTTACCGTCTGCATTAACACCTTGTAAATACATTCCAATGTCAGAGTCTGACAAAGAAAACCAAAATTCATCTTTTGCAATTCTTAAAAGTATTGGATCATTTAAAACTCCTCCGTAAGCGTTACATAAAATTACATATCTAGCTCGCATCGGAGAGATTTTTGTTGCATCTCGAGTAATCACGTAATCAACAAATTTTTCTGCATCAGGACCCTTTACTTGGATCTGTCTTTCAACAGCAACATTCCACATTGTTACATGATTTACAATTGCATCATACTCAACCATTGCACCACCATCTTCAGGTTTCACATATCCCCTTGGATGATAAATTCGATTATAAACAGTCGCTCTCCAACAACCTGCTTGCATTGATAAATGCCAATATGGTGATTTTCTTACTCTTGTTGAAATTAACATTTCAACCTTTGTAGGCCCACTTTGTCTTAAATTGTATGGTACTTTTCGATCTGACTGATCAACAGAAGTAACATGCTTTAGTTTTGTATAGTCAAATTCTTTAGACATAACCATTCTCCTTCAACCACTTGTTTGTTTCCTTCAAGCCGCCGAATGTATAAATGTGGAAGAAATCAGTATGCGATTTAACTTTCCCAATTAAATCATTAGGGTCTTTAGGTTTTAATAAATCTAACGCCTTAGTAAAATTAGATTTAAGAAAATTTAAGGAATTTTTTGCTCCAACAATATTTGCAAATTTAATTAAGCTAGATATTTTTAGAGGTCCAGTAATTCCTACATGCACTGGTACGCTTTGTTTAGAAACAAAATCTATAATTGGCTGAGGATCTAATAACCACTGTGTTACTATATAATCAGCATAAGGCTTTTTATCTATCATAGCTTTTTCTAAATCTGAGTCGGATATATCAGGACTCCCCTCTGGATGTCCAGCAATTCCTACAGTCATCTCCTCAAAATAACCAGTTTCTAAAAGTTGGAAAGAGCTGTCAAATTTTCCCATAGGCTCTCTTCCACCACCAATTACTAAAACTTGTTTAACACCCCCATCTTTACACCTAGAAACATAATCTTTTAGTTGCTTTTCATCCTGCATTGATCTTGCTGGAAAATGTGGGACTGGATTAAAACCCTTTTTAACAAGTGCAACTGCTTGTTGTGCTGTTTCTCTATAATCCCCACCTGGCAACATGGTGATATAAATATCCTTAACAGGAGGAACAGTATCTAAATCTGTTTGTGGGCTAATTTCCAAAGAAAATTTCATTTTATGTAGGATATATCATTTAAATTTAAAATTTGTCTATATTAATTCGTTTAAATTACACCACCTTAACAATGCCTCTTTGTTTGGGTAATATTTTGGATTAGTTGGAAGTTTAATCGGCTGGCCATGATATTTTTTATAACTCTCTGAATTATTAGCTTCATCACTTAATACAACTTTATACTTATCATTTATCCCTAAAAGACCTTTTGTCCATAATTTATGAATATCTGCTCTTAAGGGAATACCGTTTTGTATATGATTTGTATCTGGTCCAATATATGGATGAATATGATTTGCCTCTAAAGCATATATTAAATCACATTCAGTTATACAGCACTGTCTTTTATAGGCACTTAAAACATTGATCCTAAAATTTTGTTGACCAATTCTACTTCTAGTATTTGTTTTTGTTCTTACTTTAGTTCTTTCATTTCTAATATTATTAATATTGAATGAGCTTGTATAAGTTTCGTCATTTTCTACTTTTTCTAAAATTTCTTTATTTGAGCAAATATCTTTATAAAGATCTGATAATATCTTAAAATCTTTGCTGTAATTATTTGTTGAAGTAATTAATTTTGAGTATATTTCACCACTATTATTTCTAGTGACTAATTGATGGCTTAATAGTGAATTTATTTTTTTAAAAATAAAATGGCTAGTTGATACAAAAAAAGCCTCAAGTTTATATTTAGAGTTTTTTAAGTCAAAAATAATAAGAACAGGAGTTCCTAAAGAATTCATCATATTTAGTTTATAATAATAAAGTATACTGTCTCTTAAAGATGGTATTTCCTCACCACTTCCTGACCTAAATTTAGGACTCCTGTAACCAAGGGTAGGATGTTTAATTGGATCATTAAATAGCAGAGTTTCAATACTTGTATTTTTATTTTCATCAAAAAAAATATTTAATTTTGTTTTAATCGAAATTCTTTTTTTCCATTCATCGAAAGTATTTTCGGCAAAACCTATATGTGTCATGTGACTTTTTGATAAACCTAATTCAGCTTTAGAAACTGTTTTATATGAAATCTTATTTACTATAGTCATTTGAACCAGCCATGATCAATTAAATGATTAAGTATAGCCTCTACTACATTTACTGTCACTGAATTTCCTGCCTGCATATAAAGTTGAGTATCCGAAACATTATTTCTTTTTGCAATTTTATAAAATTTATCTGGAAAACCTTGAAGTCTTAAAGCTTCTAAAGGTGTTAACTTTCTGATCCATTTAAGTTTTTTTTCGTTATTTATAAATTTGTTTGAATAATAATTATCTTGATGAGCTCTATGCATTTTAACCATTGTTCTTGTAAGTGGTCTTGCAATCTCTAAATCTATTTCAGATTTAGAGTAGTATCCGCCCGATCCATCTTTTAGAATAGTTTTAAGAATTTTTTTTGAAAGAATATATTTTGTGTCGACATTTTTCTCTAAAATTGATTTAGTTGTCGTAACTTTCTTAGAAATTTTTGGAGGATCTATTGGAAAATTGCTTTTATTTTTTTTTAGAGATCCATAAATAAAAATACGCCTTCTGGTTTGGGGTACTCCATAATCTTTACTATCTAGAAGCCACCAGCTAACATCATAGTTTTCATTTTGTAAAATTGATATTATGGTTCTAAATGTTTTTTTATCATCAATAGTTAATAATCTTTTTACATTTTCTAAGATGAAATATTTTGGTTTAATAGAATGTAATATTGCTGCAATATCAAAAAAAAGAGCACCTCTTTCGTCCTCAAACCCTTTTTGTTTTCCCATTGAGCTGAATGATTGACATGGAAAGCCTGCAAATAATAAATCAAAACTAGGTAAATTATCTTTTATAAATTCTTTTTTCTTTATTGAATTATAATTAGTGGAGTTACAAAAATTATTATTTTTTGAAGTAATCTTTTTTATATCATCTATAAAATAATTACCGTTATTTATAAAATTTGAGTTGTAAGATAATTGACAATATTTATCTATTTCCGACCATCCAGCAGTTTTTATATTAATCTTATTTTTGAATACTTTTTCTGCTGCTATTCTAAACCCGCCGATACCAGCAAATAAATCAAAAATTTTTATCATTAATTTTTTCTAAAGCTAAACAAATATATCTTGATAATAATGGAGGTACAGCATTACCTATTTGAGAGTAACATTGAGCTTTAGTACCTTCAAAAAAATAATTGTCTGGAAACGATTGTATTCTAGCTGCTTCCCTTGGAGTTAAACCTCTAGCTTGAGTTGGATGGATGTACATATTGCAATCAAACTTCATGTGAGAGGTAATTGTTTTAGAAATTTTATTATTAATTAATTTAAAATATTTATCTTTAAAAATTTTTCCTCTGTTTTTATATGGCATTATATTTTTGATTGAACTGTGAGTTGAGTCACCACCCTGTGGTAATCTGGAAAAAATCTCTATGTCTCTTTTATTGTTAAATCTGGCCATATGATTAAATGTGTATCTAATCTTTTTATTTGAATTAATTAAATTTAAATATGAATTCGTTTTTTTTGAATTGTATTCCTCTATATTAAATCCAGACTCAAAATACTCATTTTTTCTATCATTTTTAAATTTTTTTGGTTTCAATACTCGAAGACCATAAAGAGCATCTTTTAAAAAGTATTTTTTTGTGTTTTTTTTATATTCTTCAAGAGTTTGAAAAAAAATTTTCTAACAATATTTCTTTTTCACTTTTTTTTTAATTGCAAAAAAAAATACTCTTTTCCTATTTTGGGGAATTCCAAAATCACTTGCCTGTAAAACCCTGTAATCAGCTATATAGCCTATCTCATTCAATTTAGCTCTTATGTCATTAGCTTTTAATTTAATTCCAATAACATTTTCTATTAATATGAATTTTGGTTTTGAATATTGAGCAAATTTAATAAAATATTTGTAAAGTTCATTTCTTGGGTCATTAATAATATTCTGTCTGTTTGCTGTACTAAATCCTTGGCATGGAGGACCTCCCATCAATAAATCTAAATTGATATTCCTAAAATAATTTTTTTTATTTAAAAAATTCTTTATATTTTCATTTATAAATTTGGTTTTATCATATTTAAAATTATGTTTTAAAGTAGAGATGCAAGTTTTATCGTTATCAAGAGCAAGTATCAACTTGTGACTCCTCAACTTGAATGGCAAAGAGAGGCCTCCAGCTCCACAAAATAGATCTATGAAATTTAATTTTTTTTTACTTATCACAAGATCATTTATAGTTCTGATCAAAGTTATTCAAAAGAAAAATATTGCTAAAACTTAAGCTAATGATAATTCTTAATGTGTTAAAATAAAAAATATTTTAAAGTTTAATAAAATATGAAAATAATCCTTATTATGGGCTTACCAGGATCAGGTAAAACGACCTTGGCCTCCGAGTTAGTTCCTCTGTTAAAAGCAAAATGGCTAAATGCTGATGAAGTAAGAAAAGAGGCAAACGATTGGGATTTTTCTGCTGAAGGAAGAACCAGACAAGCAAAAAGAATGTGGGCAAAAGCAAAAGAGTTCAGAGATCAAGGTAATCATGTTGTTGCAGATTTTGTTTGCCCAACCCCTGCTGCAAGAGCTTTATTTCCAGCAGATTTTGTTATTTGGGTAGATACTATTAAAGAAGGTAGATTTGATGATACTAATAAAATGTTCGTAAAACCAGAGAAGTATAACTATCATGTTACCACTCAAGATGCTAAAAATTGGGCACCAAAAATATTAAAGGAAATAGTATAATGTCTTATAAATGGGACAATAAAAAACCAACTGCACAGATGTTAGGAAGATGGCAGCCCTTTCATGATGGCCACTATACATTATTTAAAGAAATAATTAAAAAAACTGAACAAGTTTGTATACAAATCAGAGATGTACAAGGTGTGGATGATAATCCGTTTGACTTTGAAACAGTAAAAAAAAATATTGAAGATAAACTTAATCCAGAATTCGAGGGACGTTTTAAAATTATGTTAGTACCCAATATTACAAACATTTGTTACGGAAGAGGTGTTGGTTATAAAATAGAAGAAATCGTTTTACCTGAGGAAATACAAAAAAATTTCAGCCACTAAGATAAGAGCAAAGATGAGAGAAGACGGTAAACTTAAATAGTTTTTAATGAATATCAAAATCATTAATCAGAGTAAAGATATAGCAAGAGTTATTATTAATGAGCCAAAAACATACAACTCTTTATCTTACAAAAATTTGAAAGATTTAATCAATGTTTTTAAAAAATTAGACAAAGAAAAAAAAGTTAAAGTTATTATTCTTGAGGGTGCTGGAAAAGGTTTTAGCGCAGGTCATAATTTAAAAGAAGTAAAAGACTTAAAGAAAAAAGAAAGATATAAAAAATTATTTAATCTTTGTTCAAAGCTAATGCTTCAAATAGTTGAGGGTAAAAAACCTGTTATTGCAAAAGTTCATGGCGCAGCTTATGCAGCAGGATGTCAATTAGTTGCTAGTTGTGATTTAGCTTACAGTACCAAAGATGCACTTTTTGCAACACCAGGAGTAAATATTGGATTGTTTTGTAGTACTCCTATGGTTGCAGTTAGCAGAAAGATTAATAGAAAACCTATGATGAAAATGCTTCTTACCGGCGAGCCAATCAAAGCAAATTACGCGAAGGAAATTGGTTTAATTAATGATTATTTTTCAAAATCAAAATTAAATAGCGAGACGATGAAAATTGCAAAAAAAATTGCATCTAAATCAAATTTAACAATCAAAATTGGAAAACAAGCTTTTTATAAGCAGTTAGAAATGCCACTGAGAAAAGCATACTCGTATACCAGTCAAATGATGACATACAATATGATGGCGATGGATGCAAAAGAAGGTATCTCAGCTTTTTTAGAAAAAAGAAAACCAAAGTGGAGAAATAAGTGAAAGTAAAAAATATTCTAACAATTATCCTAATCATCATTGGTATATATTTTATCTTTACCTTTAGAGACCATAATTTTAAAAGATCTATCGATGCTTGTATTGCAGGTAGTCAAAAGTTGGATCAACCAATGACTATTGAAGAAGCTAAGAAGTTTTGTGAAGAAAAGATAATGAGTAAAAAGTAAATAGAGTGCAAAATATAAAAGAAATTTTAAAAAAATATAAAAATATTGCTCTAGTAGGTGCAAGTAAAGATTTAACAAAAACATCATCTATTGTTATGAAATATTTACAAGACAATGGTTTCAAAGTTTACCCCGTAAATCCATCCATGAAAGGAGAAAAAATATTAGGAGAAAAAAGTTTTTGGAAATATTTCAGAGATTGATAATCCAGTAGAAATAGTAGATGTGTTTAGGCCATCGAATGAAGTTGTCACAATTGCAGAAGAAACTGTCAAAATAAATGCAAAGGTATTATGGTTACAATTAGACATTAGTAACGAAGAAGCAAAAAAAATTGTTGAGACAAATGACATCATTTACATTGATAATAAATGCACGAAGATAGAGTACGAAAAGTATTTTAATTAAATTAATAATTAAATATTTAAAAATATGTTAAAAAAATTCGAAATAATATTTAAAGTCTTTATTATTCTTTTCTTTTCAATTTCAATAACTAAAGCTGAATTACTGAAACCTAATAGTGATATAAAACCTTCCAAAGTTGTCGAGATTCAATTAAGTGGTCTTCAAAAAAACGACTTAAATTATAAAGATAGTGGGATTGAGCAAACCTGGAATTTTGCGCATCCCAGTAACAAAAAAAATACCGGCCCTCTACCAAATTTCAAAATGATGATTAAAGGCAACTCATATCAAATGCTCTTAAATCACTTAAGCCATACAATTACACAGGTTGGAGGTGGTGACAAATGGGCACAATTTGAGGTGATAATTTTAGATAAAGATAAGATTTATCATAAGTTCAACTGGCAAGTGGAAAAATATACTGCTGAAGGACCCCTTAAGGATTGCTGGTTGACCACAATGGTTTCTAGCCCGATAGCACTAGGAAGTTCAATTTGATTACCCATAATACAATTTTGTTTCGTTATGAATAAAAATTTAGTAGGAATCATTTAATGAAATCTAAAGCAAAAGTCGTCGTAGTCGGAGGAGGAGTTGTTGGAGTAAGCGCTCTTTATCATTTAGCAAAAAAAGGTTGGTCAGATGTTGTTTTAGTTGAAAGAAAAGAATTAACCTCTGGTTCAACTTGGCATGCAGCAGGTTTGCTACCTCTTTTTAATATGAGTTATTCTGTTGGTCAACTTCACAAGTATGCAGTAAATCTTTACAAAAAATTAGAGGAAGAGACTGGTAAGAATGTTGGTTTCAGTGTGGTTTCAAATATCCGTTTAGCTAGTACCAAAGATAGAATGGATGAGTACCATCAATATGCTGGTGTAGCTAAAACAATTGGTGTTGATGTAAAATTTTTGACACCTCAACAAGTTAAAGAAATTTGGCCGCTTTGTCATACTGATGATTTAGTTGGAGCAATTCAACATCCAGAAGATGGGTACATCCAACCTGCAGACTTAACCCAGGCACTTGCCACAGGTGCTAGGAACAGAGGAGCTGAGATTTATAGAAACACAACAGTGTTATCAATGAGACAAACTAAAGAGGGATGGATTGTTGAAACAGACAAAGGATCAATTGAATGTGAACATGTTATTTCATGTTCAGGAAATTTTGCAAGACAAACTGGTGAAATGGTTGGATTAGATATTCCAGTCATACCTGTTGAACATCAATATATTGTGACTGAACCACATCCAGAGATACAAAAAAGAAAAAAAGAAGGTCTTCCAGAAATGGGTGTATTAAGAGATAGTGATAGTAGATGGTACATGAGAGAAGAGGCTGGTGGATTAATATTAGGTCCCTATGAAGATGGTGCACCAGCATGTTATGTCGAAGGTCCATCAAAAGACTCTGAATATGAATTGTTTCAAGAGGATTTAGATAGACTTGCTCCGCATATCGAAGGAGCAATACATAGAGTACCAGCATTTGGAGAAGTTGGAGTGAAAAAAGTTTATAATGGTGCGATATGTTACACGCCAGATGGTAATCCTATTGTTGGTCCAGCCTGGGGACTTAAAAATTTTTGGATTAATGAGGGACACAGTTTTGGAATAACTGCAGCAGGTGGAGCGGGCTGGCAATTAGCAGAATGGATTATTGATGGCGAACCGACGATTGATATGCTTGGTGTTGAACCAAGACGTTACGGAAATTATGCAACAAAATCTTATCTCAAAGCAAAAAATGAAGAAGCTTACAGTCATGTATTTATTGTTCATTATCCTGATGAGGAGAGACCGGCCGCAAGACCTTTAAGAACATCTCCTTGTTATGAAAGAATGAAAAATCTTGGTGCTGTCTTTGGACAAAAATTTGGATGGGAAAGACCAAACTTTTTTGCAACAGACGGTATGGAACAAAAAGATCATTGGTCATTTAGAAGATCAAAATGGTTTGATGCAATTAAAAAAGAATGTGAAAACGTTAAAAAGAATGTTGGACTTTTAGATATGACAGCCTTTGCAAAATGTAGAATAAAAGGTCCAAAAGCTGAAGAATTTTTAGACTACTTAGTTGCTAACAAACTTCCAAAAAAAATTGGAAGAATTAATTTGTGTCATGCGCTAAATACTAAAGGTGGTGTTCACTCTGAGTTTACAATCATGAAAGAAGCTGAAAATAGTTATTATTTAGTTTCAGCTGGAGCGAATTTGAGATTAGACCATGATTGGATTCAAAAATGGATGCCAACCGATGGTTCAGTTATATTTGAGGACTTAACAAATAGTACAGGTGTGCTTGTTGTAGCAGGCCCAAAAGCTAGAGAACTTATGCAAAAAGTTTCGACTGATGATTTTTCAAATGAAAACTTTAAATGGTTAACCGCAAAAAATGTTAATGTTGGATATGCTCCTGTAAATGCTATGAGAGTAAATTTTGTTGGTGAACTTGGTTGGGAATTGCATCATCCAATTGAATATCAAAACCATATTTTTGATAAATTAATGGA
>CACJVT010000008.1 GCA_902596925.1 uncultured Pelagibacteraceae bacterium
TGATTTACCAATTGTTTCTCAATTTGGTTGGGAAATATTCAACTCAAAAGATAAGCACAAAGATGACAAAGAGATTATAGAAACTTCACTTAGAATTTTAAAGAATACAAAATTTAAAGGATGTAAATTAAAAATCGGTAACTTAGAAATATTTGTATCATTAATTAATCGCTTACCAAACCTAAGTTCAAGATACAAAGATAGATTAGTTCGACACTTTTTTAGAAAAGATTATTTTAATATGTTGTTAAAAAAACTTGAAACAAACTACGATATTGATGAAAAAAAAGTAGTAAAGGATAAACTATTAGCCAACAAGCTAAGAAAGCTTAATCAAGAGGAAGTTTATGGTGGAAGAAGTTTAAAATCAATTCTTGAGAGATTTGATAATAAAATGATGTCACCTCGTAATGAGTCTTCAAAAAAAGACGTTAAAATTATCAAAAATTTTTTAAAGATAGAATGTGATATTGAGAATGCTTCAAATGTTTTAAATAATTTTTTTAAAAAGAATAAGATTAATTTAGTTATCAGCGATGATTATTTTCCGATCGATAAAAATAATATAAACAATGTAAGAGTTTTTTATGTCTCAGACCTTGGAAGAAATGTTAGTTATTATACTAATATGGTATTTAGTATTGAGGTAAAATCAAAATTAAAACCTCAGATTTATATATCAGGTGGAAGATATTCAAACTTATTAAGAAATTTAGGATATAAAAAAACTGAAGCTGTTGGTGCTGCAGTTAATTTAACAATATGAAAAGTGACTTTGTAAATATTGGTTTAATTTCTAAAGGACGCATGATGGAAAGTGCACAAAAGATATTTAAAAAAAATAAATTAAAAATTTATAAAAAATCAGGTGAAAGAGACTTATTTGGTTATATTAAAGATAAAAAATTTCAAAATGTACGTATATGGTTTTTGAGTCCTAAGGAAATAATTGAATCTGTTGGAACAGGAGTGCTTGATGCTGGTATAGGTGCACTTGATTTACTTAAAAACTCAGAACCAAATATACAATCAAGAATATCAATTGAAAAAAAATATGAGTTTGGCCAATGTCAACTTTGTGTGTTGCTACCTAAATTTTGGTTGGATACTGTAAATCCTACAGATCTTGAGGAGGTCTCATGGGAATTTTTTTATAAAAAGAGGAGATTAATGAGAATAGCAACCAAGTTTAAACTTCTAACAGAGCAATGGTGTAAATCACGTGGAATTAATATGGTAGAAATAATTGGCAGCGAGGGTGCGACCGAGGCGGCTCCAAGATTGGGAAAAGCTGATTTAGTAGTAGACGTTGCAACCAGTTTTGATACTGCAAAAGCAAATAATTTGAAGTTATTAGAAGATGATGGAGTAATATTAAATTCATCAGCTATTTTATGTTCTAATAAGAATTCTATTAAAAAAAGAGAAGTTAAAAAATTTGTAAAATTACTTTCTAAAAATTAAATCTTTCCAATAATTTAAAATAATTCTAATTATATCTAGATTTCTTATTACCGTATAAATACCGATCACTAAAGCTATAATTATAAGAACTTCAATTATCATTATTAATTCTTTTAAGGTTTTTAGTGATTGCTCTTATAGCATCTTTCTTAGTTCTAAAATATTGAATACCTAAAAACTCTTTTGGTATTTTTGTTGTGATTGCACCACTCGCTGTGGGATTTTTAAAATCGACCTTAAATTTCGCATCAATAGGAATGTTATATTTAAGCTTACCTGTTGATAAATCACGAGTCTTTCTATCTATATCTGTAATAGGCCTTATATCTAAATAGGTGTTTCTTTTTTTTCCATAATATTGTCCCCTCATATTTTTTGAAGCCTGTCTTTCTTTGTATGGGATAGCTTCAATTTTTCCCTCTTTTTTTAGTTTAGTTAATCTTTTACCGATAGGCGCTCTGCTAAATTTAATATTAAATTCCTTTGATAATTTATCAGCAATAGCTTGCGCACCTAATTTATTTTTTTGATGTAGTTCTATTATTCTTTTTTCAACCTTTGGAGTTATATTAGAGGTTGTTTTTTTAATTTCTTTCTTTTTACTCATTTAACTTAATATTTTACATACTTTTGGTATAGAAATAAATAGATGCCATGGAAAATAAATAATAAATTTACTTATCCAAAATCAATGAGATCTATTTACAAAGGATCCAGACATTACGATGTAGGGGGAGATAAGTATCCAAGTGTAACAAACATACTTGCAGAAACTAAGAGTCAAGAGGATAAGGATGCTCTCAATAGATGGAAAAAGGATATTGGGTTTAAGGAGGCGGCGATAATTTCTAAACAGAGTTCAGAAAGGGGAACTACTCTTCACCAATATTTAGAGTCAATTTTGTTAAATAAAATGAATGGAGAACTATTGGAAGAAGTTAATTTACCAAAAAAAATGGCAGAAACAATTGTGGACAACGGAATAAATAATCAAATCAGCGAAGTTTATGGGTGTGAAGCTGTGTTGTATTATGATGGAAATTTAAAGTTTGCTGGCACTGCTGATGCTGTAGTAAATTCTTCTGATAATGAAATTAAAATTTTGGACTTCAAACAAAGCAATAAGCCGAAGAAGAGAGAGTATTCTGTTATAAATGAATATGGACTTCAATTAGCATTATATTCAATTGCTCACGACAATATGTTTGGAACTAATATTAAATCGACAGAAATTTTGATGTGTACACCAAATTTAATATTCCAAAAGTTTGAATTTAAAGATCAGGAATTCGAAAAATTAAAAAAAGAAGCCATGAATAGAGTTGAGCAATATTACAATTTAAAGAGAGAGAATTTGGAATTATAAATAATTTTCATGTTCAGATGCTAATTTTTCTAAATGTGAGTTGATTGTCTCAACTTTTTCCAAAACTGCTTTATCATCTTTTTTTTCCTCTCTTAAAACGTCAATACGCGCCATACCCTCAGGTATAGTTGGAAAGACTTCTTTATTAGTGGAAAGCAATCTACGACTTATATTTTTTCTTACTTTTTTATATTCTTCATTACTATCAAAACCATCTTTATCCCACTTATCCAGTAAGATCATTTCTGATAAATGTTTAAGTGGACCATTAAATCTTTTGTGAATCTTTTTCTGCTCATCTTTGTTATTAGTCATAACAAAATTATTCATTAATGATTTATCATTTGATGTCGGATTTAGATTAAATATCATTTGTTCAGGTATTAGCTCAGTTTGATCGATTGAATTATCCTCAAATTGGTCACTGATGATTAAACTCACCCTATTAGCTAATTCTTTCCTATTTTTGATTATAAAGTCTGCTCTTTTTTTGAGGATTTCATGTCCTAAAGTAGAATATTCATCATCAAATTTAGTTGCAAAAGATTTATCCTGAATGAATGGATTCTTTCCAATTTTAATAGTCCTATATTTCTTAGGAGCAGCAGAAAGTGTTTTTTTTAATACAGTATTCGATTTTTCAGAAAAAATTAACTCTGGATCATGTTTTAAATCAAATACAAGATGATAGCCTTTATAAATCGGGTGTTCACACAAATATGTTGATGTGAATTGTCTAGTACGACTATAGAACGTTTCTGGGTGACAAAAATAATCGGTATTTTCAATTTTACTTAAAACATCCTTTTTATTAGTAAAACTAAGTGATTGTCTAAATAAACTTGGATCTTTTTCTTTTAATAAGTTCATTAAACGCACTAAACCCTCAGTATCTCCTTTTGAACTATGTAAATCCTTTATTTCAAATCCATTAGCTTTTGCAAGCGACCCGAGACGATAAACTTTGTTATTTTTTTCATTTAATTCAAATGAAATTTTATTTGGCGCATAAAAATCAAAGTTTTGGACTATGGGGAGAGAGTCTAATTGTCTTGCATTTCCTGTGGAAAAAATCCATGGCCAGGTAAATAAATTTGAAAACAAATGCTGACTTGTAAGCATATAATCAAAATTATATCCATTATGTGCACAAAAAAACACATCACCTTTATTTATCCAAGAGATAAATTTTTCATTTGTTTGTTTTGTTAAGTCAAAATTTGTATTAGACCATTTATCCATTTCAAATGGATCTATTCCATTAACCAAAAAACTGTCTACTTCATACACTCTTGATTTTCTCAATTTTGCTTTACAACTAAACTCATCTAATTTTTTAAAATTATAATCATAGAAGATAGCATCGATAGTTAATATATCTGCCAAACCTCTTCCACCACTAGTTTCTGTATCAAAAAAAATAAAATTTGGTTTTGACATTATGCAATTTCCTTTTTGTTTTTATCGATGAATAGTGGAATTTCAAAATCTTCTGCTTTTTCATGAAATAAATTTGGCTCTGTAGTTTCGTGTTTAAGAAACTCAATATCCTTAAAGTTATTAGATCTCCATACCACTTCACCGTAAATCATCGGAATCAATTCAACAAAATCTATTGCATCATCTCTATATTTTTTATTATCTGATATTATATGAACAAGAGTTCTTTGTTTTAGCTTTAGAAATTGAAGTCTTCTTACGCAAATTCTTCCATTTAGATTGATTGCATAAATACCGTTATTAAATACTACATCTTTAAATTTTTTATTGTGAAATTTAATTATTAAAGCGATGTCGCCAGAGTTTATCGTACCTTGCATATTATCTTCACTTACATTTAATAAAATAAGATCATCATATTTATTTAAATTTAGATTTCTTTTTACAAAATCTTTTGAGAACAGTATTTTTTCATTAGAATTAACCACTGGTAATTTAAAAGTCTCATTTGGAGCAACAAAATTAGGCATATATTTTTTTCTTAAAATTTCTAAATGAGGATAAAAATCTTCAATAGACTCTATTAATCTTTGTGCATCTAAGAGTCTAATTACCTCAGAGAGATTATTAGTATTTGTTTCTGGTTCATCTGGTTGATAATTTTTAATTTCTTCAACCTCTTCTCTTAATCCTGGGAGAACTTCATCGACATATCGTTTAACATAATTTTCTTCATCATGTATAAATTTTGAATTTGATAGCTTGATGTGAATAGTACAGTGGTACTCTAAACAAGGTAAAATTAGCTTTTGATTAATGTTAAAATCTTTATATTTTTCAATAATTTTGTGAAAACTATTTTTTTCAGCATTTTTAAGATCATCAAAAAAAGCATATTTTTTCGATTTACTTTTACTATCTTTCGAGAGAGGCCTTGATGAAGCAATTGCATTTAAAAAAAAATAAGCAAAACTTGGAGGAAAATTAGGCTCAAAAAATCTGTAAAGATATGTATCTAAAGAATGCCTATGTTTTCCTAAATAAATCTTACTTTGAACCTTCGTTAGTCCTGCGGACCTCAATAATTTAAGCAATAAATCCTTAGAAGCCTCATTTATTGTTGATTTTACTTGCCGATTCATACTTTATATATATACTTTTTTATGAAGTGATCAATATTATTTTTTTATAAAAAACACTTTACAAAAAAGTGATTATTGTATATGTTGTTTTTATGTTTAAACAATTGAAATTGGGTTCTTTAACCTTTTCTTTATCATTCTCCTTTCTTTCTAGGAGGTTATTGAGCTCAATTTTCAATTTAGTGGAGACAGCTAATGAGAGATGAATTTTATTATATTTTAAGGCGTTGTCTTTTAAGCAGAAAGGACTGGTTGAAATATCAGAATAACTATCTGCGATTTAAGTCATTAAAAGAGCAAGCTTTTAAAAGAAGATTTAATAGAAATATTCTTTTATCTACAACTTACAGTATAATTAATCTTCCATCAGCAATTATTAACTTCCTAATAAAGATCAATGAGTATTCTGAATATAACAGAGTTTTAAGTGAAATTGAGGTGCTCGAGGAAGAAATAAACAAATACAACAAAAAACAAATCAATAATAGGAGTTAAAAATGCCTAAAGTGAAGAAAACTAACAAAAAGAAATCATCAAATGTAGTTCCTTTGAAAAGAGATCTTGTTCAATCAAAAAATACTGAAAACTTGTTAACTTTAGAAGAACAAGAACGTGAAAGAACAAATATATTTGCACGAAAATTGTGTGATGAAATTGATCAGTATGTTACAGAATGTAAAATGGATTCGGATATGACATATTATCATTTCTTATTCCACTTAAAACAAAGAACAATACATAGAGTTTCATATCCTCTATTTAAAGCAGCCGATAAATCTTCTACGAATGAGGTTACTGAAAATATGTCTAAATATTTAAGTGAAAACTCACCTGAGTTGAAATTAGATGCATCAAATAATACAATACAATAGAGGAATCATTTAAATGGATATTTTGACTATATTAATTACTGCAGCAGTTATTTTAGCGCTAGGAATTGTGTATTTTAAATTTGTTAAAAAAAAGGACTCTTCGCAATACGTTGACGAAATCAAAGATAAAGAACATGAGTTAGATTTGATTAAACTTCAGCATGAAAGTGATTTAAAAATACTAAACGAAAAACTGAATAGTGTTTTAATAGAAAAAAACAATCTTAATGAAACGTTGACGAAAGAGAGGGAGACCACTTCTAAACAACTTGAGACATTAGGAAAAGTTGATGCCTTTAAAACTTCAGTGACTACTAATATGGGTGAGTATTCACAAATGATTGAGAAGCAACAAAAATTCATAGATAAATTGACTGGAAACGCAAAATATCAAGGAGATTTTGGTGAGAAATTTCTTGAACAAATATTAAATTTTGCAGGATTTAAACTAGGTATTGATTATACAAAACAAAAAAAAGAAGAGGTTTATGATGTCGAAGAAGATAGATCTAAAACAACGAAACCAGATATTGTATTAAATTTAGGCAACTTTCATATAATTTGTGACTCAAAAGTAAGTTTAGATAATTTTAAAAAATTTGTTAATGCAGAAAATGATGAAGTTAAAAAAGAGCAATTTAATAAACATTACGATGCAGTTGTGAAACATATCGATGAATTGGCTGAAAGAGATTACGTTAAAAATTTAAAGAAACAAGTATTTCAAAAAGTAATAATGTTTATGTGCCATGAAGCTGCTTATCTTTCAGCATTAGAAAAAGATCCTGAACTTTATGAGTATGCTTACAATAAAGATATTTTACTTTGTGGTCCCAAAAATATACTGGCCGTAATATCAATAGTTCAAACTATTAGAGATAAAGAGAAACAAATAAATAGTGTTAATGAGATAACTAATGTTGCCAGTAATTTAATGGAGAAATATTCCATAATTAAAGAAAATCTAATTAGAACAATGAATAGTTTTAACTCTCATGGTGAAAATTTGAAAAAAGTAATAAATGGAATTTATGCTGGTAGGAATAGTTTAGAACAGAGAATAGAAAAACTCCGAGATCATGGAATAAGATCAAAAACTCCAATAAAAAAAACTACCCCCTTACAAGATAAATTGATGGAATTTGAAGATGTAAAAAACAAAATTGAGGATGAAAATAAAGATCAATTAAATTAACTTTAAACCTACTAGTAATCATTCCAAGGCTGGTTAATTATAAAAGATGAGTATTAATGGATAAAAATTTCTATTCACCTACAATGCTTGTAAATTACGTTAATTTAAAGCATTTTATTACAGATGAATTCGGTGATGAAATTTTAAACTTAAAAAAATCTGAGAGAACAATCGCTGAAAATTTAAGATTAGAAAAGGGTTTAATTCACGAAAAAGACTATTTTAACGAATTAAGCAAAAAATATAAAAAAATAAAAAATATCAAAAAGTTAAAAGATTTATCCAAAGAAGAAAAAATTAAAGAAACAATCCAAGCTCTAAAAAATGGATATGAACTAGTTTATGGAGGGTGGTTAGCATCAGGAAATTGGAGAGGAGAATTAGATTTTTTAGAAATTAATAAAACTGTTAAATCTAATTTTGGTGATTGGAGTTATGAAATCATTGACACTAAAAACACATCAAAAGTAAAAAAAGATCATATTTATCAAATAAGTTTATATTCCTTTCTACTTAAAGAAGCTCAAGGAATTCTTCCTAAAAACTTTTATATTTTGTTAAAAGATAAAAAAAAAGAAATCGTTAGAATTGGTGAGGTATATGATATTTTTTTAGAACAAAAATTATCTTTTGAGAATTTTGTAAAGAATGATTTGAATAGGAAAAAATTAGTTCTTTTAGAGATTTACAAGAGTTTTGTGAAAAAGAATGGATTAATAAAAAGCATTTAAATCAAGTATTGGGAAATAATAAAAATAATATTAAAAGATTAAATGAGGCTGGTATAAAAAATTTTAGTGAGCTTTCAAAATTAGATCCAAAAAAAAAAATTGAAGGTTTAAAAGATGAGACAAAAATCAAATTAATTAATCAAGCAAAATTACAAATAGATGCACACACAGAAGGAGTAATTAAGTTTAAATTTATTGAGGAAAATTTTGTTTTAAATAAAGGATTTAATCTTTTACCTGAACCAGCTCCAGGCGATCTTTTTTTTGACTTAGAAGGGGTACAAGATTATGTTTATTCAGGACGATTAGAATACTTATTTGGTATTTTTTATGAAGAAAATGAAAAGAAAGTTTTCAAATCATTTTGGGCACACAATAGAGAAGAGGAAAAACAAAGTTTGATAAAATTTTTTGAATTTACAAAAGCTCATTTTAAAAAATATCCAAAAGCAAAAATTTATCATTATGCACCATATGAAATCACTGCTTTAGAAAGATTAACCTCAATACATAAAGTCCACGGAGTAGATTATGATCATTATTTAAACCTTGGAAAATTCGTAGATTTATTTAGAGTAGTCAAACAAGGCATATACGTATCCCAAAAAAGTTATTCTATTAAAGATATTGAAAAGTATTACGATTTTAAAAGAACGGGTGAAATTCTAAAAGGAGATGTATCTGAGGAATTTTACATACAATGGATGCATAATAATGATAAGAGACTTTTAGATAAGATTGAGGATTATAATAAACAAGATTGTGAGTCTACTTTTAGACTTAGAAAATGGTTATTGCGAATAAAACCTAAGCAAACAAAATGGTTTGTCCCTGAGAAGGAAAAAATAGAACTAAGACCTTTTGAGGAAACTTTATTAGAATTTCAAGAGAAGTTCGAAAATTTTAAATCAAAACATAATAAAATTTCAAAATTACTTTCAGACGTAATTGGTTTTTATAATAGAGAACAAAAACCACAATGGCGACAGCATTTTGATAGGAAAGATTTATCAGATAGTGACTTAATGGATGATAGAGAATGTATAGGAAATATGAAACTTGTATCAGTTTTTCAAGACAAAAGATCGCTTGTTTACAAATATATTTTTCCAGAGCAAGAGTATAAACTTAAAGAGGGAAGAACATGTATAATTGCAAATAATACAGATCCAGAAAGAAGTGATTATGCAGGAAAAATTCAAGAATTAGATCAAATTAAACGATCACTTTTACTTAGAAAAGGGGTCTCCAAAGAGGATAAGCAATTACCAAAAATCTTATCTATTGGTGAAAAAGTCATGGAACATGCACGTTTTGAAAATTTGAATAAAAATATTTATAGATTTTGTGACAATGTTTTGGAAAAAAAAGATGGGTATAATGCAATCAAAGATTTTATTAATAGAGATATTCCTAAAATAAAAGGAATAAAAAAAGGTGAAAAAATAATAAAAACGGAAAAATATGACGATGAAATTCCAAAAATCATTTTAAATTTACAAAATTCATATCTATATCTTCAAGGGCCTCCTGGAAGTGGTAAGACTTATCAATCAGCCAATGCTATTATTGAGCTACTTAAAAATAATAAAAAAATTGCTGTGACAGCTAATTCCCATAAAGTAATTCATAATCTTTTAGAGCGAGTGGAAAATTTAGCTGATAATCAAAAATATGTATTTAAAGGACTGAAGATGGGTAATCCAGATAATGAGGATACATTCTACGATGGAAATTTGATTAAAACTGATAAAAACGAAAAACATTACATTGATGGGTTAAAAGATAATAAAATTTTACTTTACGCCGGGACAAAATATCATCTATCTCAATGGTATTACCAAAATAAATTAGATTATCTTTTTGTAGATGAAGCCTCTCAAATTTCTGTTGCAGATTTAATTGCTTTAGGGGGAATTGCAAAAAATATTGTTTTAGTTGGAGATCAACAACAACTTGGTCAGCCAACACAAGGAAGTCATCCAAATGACTCAGGAAAATCGGTTTTAGATTATTTATTAGAAGACAGCGATACTATTTCCCCAGACAAGGGTATTTTTCTAAATAAAACCTTTAGGCTCCATCCAAACATAAATTTATTTATCTCTGAAAATTTTTACGAAGATAGATTGCTGGTAAATGAAAATAATATTAATAGAAAAATCGAGTACAAAAAAAATAGCATTATAAAAACCGAGGGCATACATACAGTTTTAATGAAACATCAAGATAGATCACAAACAAGTATTGAGGAGTTTGAAATTATAAAAAAAATTATGGATCAAGTCATGGGCTGTAAGTTTATTGATTTTGATAAAACTGAGAGGAAAATAAGTATAGATGACATTTTAATCGTGAGCCCGTTTAATGCTCAGGTAAATTTTTTGAAAGCAAGATTAAATAAAGGAGCTCGATGTGGGACAATTGATAAATATCAAGGAATCGAAGCACCTATAACAATTATAAGTATGACAAGTTCTTCAGTCGATGATCTCCCGAGAAATAAAAAATTTTTCTTTAATCGAAATCGACTTAATGTTGCAATCTCAAGAGCCCAATGTTCATCAGTTATTTTGCTTAATCCAAAATTATTAGAGTCAGCACCTAATGATTATGAGGAATTTAAGTTAATGAATTATTTTCAAAAATTAATGAAATATGCAGCATAATTATATAAGATAACTTGAGGATTTTATTGATGGATAAAGACAAATATAAACTTGGAAAAACTCGTGATGAAAAGCCAGAAGGTTTTTATGATACAGATCAAATATTTGAATTTTTTAAAAGAAAAAAAATTTTTGTAAAAAGAAAAGATAATTTACCGAGATTTTGTGAAAATCATGGTATTCAAATGGTTAAGTTTAAGCGTGAAGGTTCAGGTGGTTCTACTCCAACCGCCTATAAAATACCTACAGACACAAAAATAGAACAAATAAGACAAAGTTTAATGTATATTAATAATAGTGTTCTAGGATTAGAACTTGTTAAAAAAAAAGAAAAGAAAATTCTGCAAATATTTGATGAAGCAGAAAATAAAGAGGAATCAAAAACTTCAATTGCGACTAAAGTTTCAAAATTACTAGGTGTGCCATGTAATAGAAAGTTAGTAAGAAGAATTTTAGAAGAAAAAAGATCTTCAAAATTAGAAAAATTAAAGAAATCTTAAAAGTTATCAACATAGATATAAGGTCTTAATTAATATTACTAAATTGACTTTAATATAAATAATCATATTACTTAATAAAATTAACTAAAGGAAAATTATGCTTATTGAATTTAAAGACGAAGATTTTGAAAATAAAATTAAAAAAGAAGATATTTCTGTAATCCAATTCTCAGCGTCGTGGTGCTCACCTTGTAAGGCTTTGAAACCTGTTATGGATAAATTATCTGATGAATACAAAGATCGTGCAAATTTTTATATTACTGATATTGAAGATTCAGGAATAAATACCGGCTCGGCGGCGGGAATTCGTGGCGTCCCAACGGTCATTATTTATAAAAAAGGTATTGAGATAGACCGGAAGGTAGGGGGAGTTCCAGAAAGTCACATGAAAGAATTTTTAGATAAAAATATTTAATTTTCTTTTAATACAGATCCTATAAAATAGAGACTACCTAAAAAACAAATAACTTTTGGTTTACTTGAAGTTAAACTTTTTAATGCTTCTTTATAACTAGAAGCTTTTTCAGCGCTATATTTTTGTTTTGCTGCAATAGACTTTAAATTTTCTGCAGAACAAGCATTTTTTTCATTGGGGATTTTTATTGCTACAACTTTTTTGAAAATTCCTTTGAAATTTTTTAAAAATTCACTCGGAAATTTGTTTTTTTGCATTCCCCATATGCAATATATTGGTAGTTTTAACGTTTTTAGGTAATTATATAAATTTTTACCCGATGCATTTGAATGTGCACCATCTAATAAAATCTTCTCATTTTTGTGCACGTAATTTCTTAATTTACCTTTATTAATATATTGTAATCTTCCCTCAAAATAGATTTTTGGAATAGTTTTTTCAATTATACTTGGTTTGATATTCAAATCTAAAGCCACTTTAATTGCCAGACCTAAATTTTCTATTAACCCCTTACTATGAATATAAGTAGATCTAATATTTATAATATATTTATTGTCCTTATAAAAAAGGCCTTGTTTTTTACTTATTATTTTCCAATTAGAGGGGTAGGTAATATTACTTTTGTTTTTCTTTAATATTCCTCTAATTATTTTTAAAGTTTTTGGATTTTGTTTACCTATGTAGATATGGGTTTGATTACTTAGGTAACCAACTTTTTGTTTACATATTTCATTAATTGTTTTTGGTGAAATCCACTCTAAATGTTGTTTATTTATATTTGTACAAGCTTGAAAAAAAGGTTTTTTAAAAAGGTTTGAGCTGTCTTTCTTAAATAGCAAACCACTCTCCAAGAGATTATACGAACTTTTTGATTTAGTGGCAGCTAAAACATATATTAAAGTTAATACTTCGAATAAACTTAATTTAATTTTTAATTTGCTTATTTTTTTTTCATACTTTTTTATTTCATTTAAAGATATGTATCTATTTTTTAACCATATTCTCGA
Organism: uncultured Pelagibacteraceae bacterium; assembly: GCA_902596925.1. Taxonomy (GTDB): domain Bacteria; phylum Pseudomonadota; class Alphaproteobacteria; order Pelagibacterales; family Pelagibacteraceae; genus Pelagibacter. The sequence continues at coordinate 12,802 of CACJVT010000008.1, forward strand.
ACGAAGATCATATAAGTGAGGACTTATAAAGGTTGTGGTTGACTGTCCATTTGCCTCAATAAAATATTTAAGTGAGGTAAGACAGCTAAATTTTCCGTCAGAACCTAGAATATTACAAGGTCGTTTAAGATCTAAATGTGGGTTACCCAAAAGGAAGAGGGCCTTTTTTATTCTTGATAATCCTAAAGTTATTTTACGACTATATTTTTTTTGTAATGAATTGTAGTAAATCTCAGATTTAAGCATTATTAATTTGATTTAACTACTAAGATGCTTCTTTGGTTTTAACAGTCAGACTTTCATTTGAATCATCATCTTCTTCACTTGTTTGATCTTGAGCAGGATGTTTTTTTAATAATATTGACAATAAAGTACCTATTGTTGGCATTATATCTTTTCTGTCTAACACGAGGTCGACTTGTCCATGCTTCATTTGCCATTCAACAGTTTGGAAGTCAGACTCTAGATCAGTTTTTTCTGTATTTTGGACAATTCTTTTGCCAGCAAATGCCATCGTCGCGCCGGTTTCACCAATAATAATATCACCTGTAGAACATATGGAAGCTTGCAGACCACCGGTACTAGGAGATGCAACAACCACTACATAAGGAAGATTGTTTTTTTTTAATTCATTAATTGCAACCGTCATGCGGGCCATTTGCATTAAACTTAACATATTGGTCATCATCCGCATGCCACCAGATCCACTGAAGAAAATATAAGGACATTTCTTATCAATTGCAGTTTGAACGCTTTTAAGTACGTTTTCTCCTTCGTTCATGGATATGCTTCCGCCGATCCAAGAAAAATTTACAGCTGAAACAACAATATCAATATCATTTATTTTTGCTTCGCATGACAAAATGGCACAATCCTGTCCTGTCTTTTTTTTTGCATCCGCTAATCTATCGGTATATTTTTTAGTGTCTTCCCATTTATAAGGATCTATATCTCTAACCATAGCTCCTTTTATTTCTTTCCAATTATTATCACCAAACATCATATTAAATCTTTGAGAGGGACTTAAAAAATGATGCCAATTGCACTCTGGACAAACAAAATTATTTTGCTCAATAATTTTCTTTTCAACAGGAACACCATGGCAACTTATATACTTAGATGCTGCTATTTCTGATTTTGAGGCTCGTTTACGTATAGCAGTCTTGATTTTCTCTGAAGCTTTAATAAATTTTGTTAACCAATTCATATAGTCTTTGATTTTAAATCTTTTAACATAATATTTAAATTTTTGGCAGGATTTTGTCTTTTTTTTATTGCATTTGATATTACTTTACAACATGCAGAGCCAACAACTAGCCCATTTGCGGCTTTAAAATTTCCTATTGTGTCTTTTGTGATACCAAAACCAATAATTACGTGCTTTTTAGGATTGATACTTTTTATAGTTTTATAGTTATTTAAAATTGTTTTTGCAGTTGATTTTAATTTTCCACCAGTAATATTAACATTTGAAACTTGATAAATTAGTTGGTGACTATCTTTCACTATTAGTTTCATTCTTTTTTTTGTTGTTGTGGGTGCAATTAATTGAACAAAACAAATAGAATTTTTTTTACATAATTTTGCAAAACTCTTATTATCAGGCCAAGGTAAGTCCACTACAATCAAGCCAGCAACACCAACATTTTTACATTTTTTTATAAATTTTTTTTCACCATAATTATAGATTAATTGATAATAGCCCATAAGTATTAATGGTTTTGAATTTTTTAATTTTTTATATTTTTTGATTAAAGAAAAAGTACTATCAAGTGTTATTCCGTTCTTAATTGCTCTGTAAGAGCTATTTTGTATTTCTGGTCCATCTGCTCCTGGGCAATTAAATGCAATTCCCCATTCTGCTATATCTACCGTGTTTGAAATAGATTTTAAAATTTCAAAGGATTTTTTGCTTGTGTTGTCACCAGCAACAGTAAAAGAGATTAATGCAGGTCTCTTTTCTTTTTTTGTTATTTCAAAAGCTTTATCTATTTCATTTTTCATTTTGGATAATATCCTATTTTACTCTTAATTATCCCAGCGTCTTTAGCACCAGAACCACAATTATTTACTACAATAACTTCATCTTTTTTTAATTTTGGGGCAATTTTTATACATTCTGCCCATGCATGAGCCGGCTCAAGTGACGGTCTTAAGTTTTCATATTTCCAAATTAATTTTAATGCATTTAAGGCTTCTTCATCTGAGCAAGAAGTATATTTTGCTCTTTTTGTATCTTTAAGCATACAATGGAGAGGCGAAACGCCCGGATAATCTAATCCCGCACTGATTGAATGAGTATCCGCAATCTGTCCATTTTTGTCTTGTAAACAGTATTGTGCAGCTCCATGTAAAATAGCAATTTTTGCGTTTGTTGTTAAAGGGGCTGCATATTTTGCCTCAATACCAGTCAGCTTTACATGATTTTTGTTATAGTGGATAAATTCATTCCAAAAACCAATTGCAGAACTTCCCCCGCCGACTACATTTAAAAGATGAAGTTTTGGAATTTTTCCAAACTCTTTTATCACTTGTGATTTTAACTCTCTTGATATCTGTGATGTCGACCAGGCGCATATTTTTAAAAAGACGTTTGCGCCTATCGCAGATCCAACTGCTAAATGTGTTGTTTGGCAGTTACTTACGTAAAATCTCATGCACTCAGAAACAGCATCAACAAGAGTACGTGAACCAGTATCAACAGGAACAACTTCCGCTCCAGCCTTCTTCATAAACGAGACGTTCAAGGCTTGGCGTGATATGTCCTTAGTTCCCATAAAAATTTTAGCTTTCAATTTCATTTTTTTAGCAGCCATTGCTAAATTTTTACCAAACATCCCGGCACCTGTGTCTCCTGCCAAAAATTTTTTGCCTGACTCTTTACAAATAAGAGCATTGACTGTTGCGTGGTAGGCCTTATGCGCATCGCCATTTATTGCAGAAACATCTTTGCACCAAATTTCTGCTCCCCCAAGATATTTTGTTAAGTTCTCTAATTTGAAAAAGGGTGTTTCACCCCCAAGGTAATATTTAAAGTATTTATCTCTTTTTTTTAAAAATTTTTTATTTTTTCTGAGCTTTTCAAATAAATTGGATAAATCCTCTATAGGTTTTATCGCTGTTTCGGCAACAAAATTTCCACCAAACTTATCTAGATAAAATCCTCTGTTATTATGTTGATCAATAAGTTGAATATTTCTTTTAAGTTTCATTATTTATTTGTTTAATATTATTTAAAAAAAAATCTATTTTAGAAATATCTTTTAACCCAGAGCTCTCTAACCCCCCAGAGATATCAATAATATCTGCTATTTTTAAGAATTTTTCAAGCTTATCATCAAAACGAATATCTCCTGCGAGCATTACCTCTTTATCGAAGTGAATATTTTCTATTAGTGAGTGATCAAATGACATACTTTTCTCATAACCTTTGCTATCAAATAGATAAATATCACTTATATCTTTGAATAATTCATATTGATTAATATCTTCCTTATTTTTGATAGTAAATGCTGTAATAATTTTTTTGTTATATTCTTTTTTTATAAATCTTACTCTGTCAGGACCACAGTCATAAAGTTGATAATAATCAAAAGGTAAATTTTTTATTTCTTCGAGTATTTTATGATCAGGATTTACTAGCACAGCCACATAAAAAGATTTTTTTTTTGAAATTTTCAATAATTCTTTAACCTTTTTTAAATCAACGTATCTTTTGGATTTTGGATAATTAACTATAAATCCAATAAATTGTGAGGGGTAAGCATGATTTATTATGTACTGCAATGTTGTAGAGTCGGAAACTCCACAAATTTTTGATTTGAGGATCATCGTTCTAAATGATCAATTAATTTGATCATATTTTTTTTTATGTTTCCTTGTCCAGTTATACTTCTTCCAATCACTAACCAGTCTGCACCATTTTTAAAAGCTTGATTGGGAGTTAAAACTCTTTTTTGATCATTGGAGTTTGAGTTTAATCTGATACCAGGAGTTATAATTTCTTTTTTAAATACTTTTTTTACTATTTTGACCTCTTGTGCACTGCACACGATAGCATCTAACTTAGCTTTTTTTGCTAGTCTTGCTTGATGTAAGACCAATCTTTTTACATCTTTGTTAAATCCGATTTCTTTTAATCCTTTGTTGTTTAAAGAGGTGAGGATACTCACACCCACTAGTCGTATTGGACCTGAAACTTTTTTTGCTGCTTTAAGAGCCTGTAATCCAGAACTTATATGAATAGTTAAATAATTTACTTTTAAATCCTTAATTGCTTTAATTGCTGACACACAGGTGTTTGGAATATCGTGTAATTTTAGATCAGCGAAAATTATTTTTTTTTTTAATTTAGAAACAAAATTTCTCCCGTTTCTGGAATTTAGAAATTCTAAACCAAATTTATATCCAATTTTTAATTTTGTATTATTAGTATCTCTGATTATTTTTTTAATTTTTGAAATATTAGTGCTATCACAAGCAACAAATATTTTATTTTTTTTCATTGTTTAAAATTTTAAACAAATCTTTTGACATTTTGAAGTGAATTGTTTTTTTTTCAGGAGTATTTACTTTTTCATTTGTTTTCGGGTTTCTGGAAATTCGAGCTTTTTGAATTTTTCCTGAAAAAACTCCAAAGCCTCTTAATTCTACTCTTTCCCCTCGTTTTAAACTTTTTTTGATTTCATTAAGAATTATATCAGTAAATTTTTCTAAATCTTTTTTTAAAAAGTTTGGATAATTTTTTGATAATTGTTTTATAAGATTTGATTTAACAACAGCCAATTTTATTTTTGAATTAAGTTTCTATTTATCACTTTTTTTATTTAAATCTTTAGACAAGGATGAAAAAGGAAGATTTTTTCCTGAGTCTTCTGCTCCATACTTCTCTAAAGCTTCTTTTTTTTCTAGTTCCTCTAACAATCTTATACTCAAAGATACCTTTCTTTTATCAAAATCTATCTCTGAAATGGCACAATCAATTCTTTCCCCACCCGTAAATCTTGACGGTCGAGCATCAGCCGAGCTTATCGCAATTTGGCTTTTCTTAATTATGAAATCCATATCACAACCTTCAGGTCTAACAATTAAACCTTTATTATCCGTTGAGATAATCTTTACAGTTATTACTTGATTAACTTTTTTATCTTTAAACCAATCGAATGGATCCGGTTGAGTTTGTCTAAGACCAACCCTGATTTTTTGATCAGTAGGCTTAATTTCTAAAACTTTAACTTTAAGCCTGTCACCTTTCTTGTACTTTTGTAATTCCTCTTCACCGTTATTCAAATAAGTTAAGTCATTACAGTGAAGAAATGCATCGATTTCTAAATTTTCCATATTCAAAAACAATGAATAATCATTTTTGTTAACAACAACTCCTTCAACTAATGTGCCAGCTGGGAATTTCTTTTCAAAAATTTCGAATGGGTTTTCTTGGGCAAGTCTGTGCGAAATCGCTACACGTCTTTTTTCTTTATCAATTTCAGTAATTACACAATTAATCTCATCTCCTATTTTGAACATTTTTTTTGCAGAAGCATTTTTTTTTGTCCAGCTGAGCTCACTAGAATGAAGCAATGTTGTTAAACCAGGTTCTAATTCACAAAATGCTCCAAAGTCCATAATTTTTACAACTTTAGCTTTATAGATTTTTTTTAATTCATAATTTTCAATATGTTCAAAAGGATCTGGTGATAATTGTTTTACAGAGCAACCAACTTGTAATTTTTCTTTATCTACATTAATGACTTTAAGATCATGTTTTTCTCCAATATTAAAAACTTCATCAGGATGGTTTACTCTGCTGTAAGAAATTTCCTGCAAGTGCACCAAAACATCTAATTCATTATTGACATTAAAAAAACATCCAAAAGAACTATAACCTTTTACTTCTGCATTTTTAATTATATCTCCAACTTTATACTTTTCTATAATTTTTGCTTTATCCTCTTTTTTGAACGAAGAAATAATTTCTCTTCTCGACACACATGCATTACCTCTAACTTTATCAAGTTTAATTAAAGCAAATTTTTGAGGTTCATTCATAAGATGACTTATATCTTTAAGTGGTTTATCACTTATTTGCGAACCTGGTAAAAACATCAATGAACCTGTATCCAAGTGCTCTACAATACACCCACCTTTACATTTAGATGTAATTTTTCCCATAATTGGTTCTTTTTTTTCATAAGCCTCAACAAGTTTATCCCAACCTTTAATTTTTTGAGCCTTGCTTGCAGAGACAACCACCTCACCATTCTTATCCTCAATTTTTTCTAATAGAACAGGAATTGTCTCACCTACTTTTATGTTACCTGAAAGACCTATACTTTTAAGTTCATTAATATCTACAACGGGCTCACTCTTAAGGCCGTCAATAAGTAAAAATACAAATTTTTCTGTGATCTTATTTATTTTACCTTCAATGATTTTGCCTTCTTCAATTGATATTTTTGAAAGTTGTGTGTTTAATAATTTCTCAAACTCTTTTGATTTAGGATTTGAAAGATCTTTATATATTTCCATTAATTACAATTTTAATTTAAATTTTTAAAAAAACATCGCCCTTTTAAATAAAATAATGATTTTAATCAACAATGAATTTTTACTTAATATTTGAACTAATTTGGAAATAATCAAATAAATTGAAGTTTTTTTGAGTTATTTTAATTCAATTATGAATATTTTGGCTTTACACCTAAAAGCTCAATTTTTTCCAGGAATGATGGAAATGAGGTGTTAATCGAGTCTCTATTATATATCTGCCATTCACCTCCAAAAGTAAGCGATGCAATAACACTTGTCATAAAAATTCTGTGATCTTTTAAAAAGTCTTTTATTATTATTTTTTTATCTATTTTTAGATTTGGGTTTCCATAAATCTTTATGCTATCTTTGGTAACAACATTCCTGATACCAATTTTATTTAAAATTTTTGATCCCCATTTAAGCCTTGGACTTTCTTTTTGATTAAGTTCTGATAAGTCTTTAAAATATGAAATCCCATTTGCTTTTGCAGCCACCAAAAATATCAACAAAAATTCATCTATTGCAGAGCTATTGAGCTTTGTTGGACAATTTATTGGCTTAAATTTTTTGGAACTTTTGATTATTAGATCAGCAACTCTCTCTCCTTTGTAAATTCTTTTATTTTTTTGAAGAATTCTGACACCCATCATTTTTAAGATAGTTAAAACACCAGTTCTAGATGGGTTAATATTTACATTCTTAATTTTTAATTTTGAGTTTTTTGCCAATGCTGTCAAAACTATAAAAAAGGCACTAGAGCTAATGTCAGCTGGTATTTTATAATTTAACGCTGGTATTTTTTTTCCACCTTTGATTTTAATTAAATCATATCTTTTTTTTTTAAAGATCTTAATTGGTAACTTGAGATACTTAAAGAGTAATTCACTATGGTCTCTAGATTTCTTCGCTTTTATAATTGTTTCACCTTTTGTATTTAATGCAGCGAGCATAACAGCACTTTTACATTGTGCCGATCCTCTTGTTTCATGATAAGTAATTGGCAATGGAGTATTTGTACCTTTAATAACAATTGGAAGTTTTCCAAAGTTAGTAAAATACTTGGCTCCAAATTTTTCCAATGGTTTTGAGACTCTTAAAAAATCTCTTTTAGATAAGCTTTTGTCTCCTATAAGTTTAATATTATTTTTAGCATGAACCAAAAGACCCATTATTAGTCTACCTAAAGTCCCAGAATTTCCAGCATTTAGCAATAATTTTTTTTTATATTTAAAACCATTTAATCCAACTCCAATAATTTCACAAAAATTTTTAGTTAATTTTATTTTAACACCGAGTTTTTTAAGACAATTTAAAGTATTAATTACATCCTCTGACATTAACAAATTTGAGGATCTGCATTTTGAGAAAGATTGTGATGATATTAGAGCCCATCTAATAGATAAACTTTTATCCCCCTCCATAATAATTTTTTTATTATAGGGTTCAATTTTTTTTCTTAACACTATAAAGGACATTTTAGACACTAATTTATTTTAAAGGAGTCACCAAAATAAGCGTTCTGAGCATCAATATTTTTTATAAGATTGTTGGGTGTATCTTTAGCAATTACTTTGCCGTTAGATAAAACTACAGCTAAATCAACGCATGATAATAGATCTCTAGCTTGATGGTCACATAGAATTATTGAAATATTATTTTGAGTTTGTAAGTCTACTATAATTTGTTGCAGGTTTTTTATTGTCATTATATCTAAAGCAGCAAATGGTTCATCTAACAATAAAATTTTTGGATCACTTAACAAAGCCAAAGAGATAACTAATTTTTTTTTTTGTCCACCGGATAAAAACTCAGCCTTTATATTTTGTAGAGCTTCAAGCTCGAATTTAGATATTAATAAATTAATTTTTTCACTCCTTAATTTTTTATCTTCGATTACGATCTCACTTATGGCATTAAGGTTTTCTCGCAGGGTGAGATCATGAAAATAACCCCCATATTGTGGAACATAGCCAATTTTATGTTTCTTAGTTCTGTGAAATATAGGATCATCAGTAATGTTTTTATTATTAATATAAACAGATCCATAATTAGGCTTTATCAAACCGGTTATAATATTAAATATTGTAGATTTTCCTACACCATTTGGGCCTAATAACCCAAGAATTTCTCCTTGCTGTAAATTAATGTTTAAATTTTCTAGGATTTTACGTTTATTAAAATAAACGGATATCTTTTCTAATTTTAGAATCTCTACCTTTCTTTTAAAATTGGTTATTCTAAATTTTTTTATAACAGACATAATTAATTTTCTTCAGAAACCAGAACTTTATTTTTTTGATCTTTCATAGAAATTTTTAATTTATTCTTTAATAAATCTATTTCAACAATATCTGCAAAAATTCCTAAATTTTCATTTGTATAATGAACATTTTCCAATATTTCTATTGAATTTTTAGTAAAGTCAATTTTCATTATATCTGCTTTAATTGTATGATTTCCATATAAAACTGAGACATTTTTTTTAAATAAAGTGTTATTGTTCTCTCTATTATATTTAGCAGTATCTGAGGTTATTTCAATTTTTCCACCACTATCTTGAATTATTTCACCTTCTACATCAAAGAGATCAACGTTATCCTGATCTTTTTCGTTTATTTCTGCAGATGTTGCTGATAAAATATAAGTATTACCAATGAGATCCTCTGATACATATCTTAAATTTTGAATAATGTTTGCATCTTTTTTTTCTTTGACAATTTCTGTTTCTTTAATTTTTTCATTATTAATATTATTTTCTTTTTTATTCTCTAATATTTTATTATCTGCTTGAAAATATTCTTTATAAAATATTATTGTCAATAAAAACAAAGATATGATTAATATTATCTGAACTATCTTTTTTTTATTCATTAATATTAATATATTTCTTTATTTAGAATATTATGGACATGAACAATACCGATAGTAATAGATTTTTTATTTTTGTTATAAACGCATAAGCTTGTAATTTTTTTTTCATTCATAATTGAAAGAGCTTTGGTAGCAAGAGTATCTTTTTCAATTTTAATTGGATTTTTTGTCATTACATCTTTTACTTTTAAAAGGTCAAAAGAAATATTTTTTAAGTTGAATCTTCTTACTTGACCGTCAGTAATAATTCCTGTGGTCTGATTTTTTTTATTCCTTGCTATTAACGTACCTAATTTTTTTTGGGTCATAATTTTTAATGCTTTATTCATGGATGTATTTTCATTTATGAAAGGTATTTTCTTTTGTTTTAACATAACATCTTCGACAGTTTTTAATTTTTCACCAAGACTTCCAGATGGATGATACTTTTTAAAATCTTGATTATTAATTTTTTTTTTTTTTAAAGTTGAAATAGCTAGGGCATCTCCTAAACTTAATTGATTGATTGTACTTGAGGTTGGAACGATATTTAATCCAGCCTCTCTTACTTCTGGAGTTATCAATTTAATATCACTGTTTTTATAAAGATCTGAATTTTTTTTGGAGGTTATTCCTATTAAAAGGACTTTATTTCTATTTGCATAATTTATTATATTTTTAAGTTCTACTGAATTACCTGAGTAACTTATCAGTATCAAAATATCTTTTTTTGTAATGCTACCCATATCACCATGCGAGCAGTTATTAGCTGATAAAGAAAAAGATGGTGTACCGACTGATGACAAGGTTGCAGAGATCTTGTTAGCAATTATTCCACTTTTACCTACACCACATAAAATTATTTTAGATTGACAATTTACTATTGCATTGACTGCTTTATCAAAATTTCTATTTAATGATTTTTTTAATTTTGTTAGAGCTTTAATCTCTAAATTAATCACATCTTTTGCAATATTTTTATAATTTATTTTTTTCATTAATGAGCCCAAATATCATCTTTAAATAAGGCGAGGTCAAGATCGACTCTTGTTTTTAAAAATTTTAAACATTCTTTGTAAATTTCTAATCTTTTTTCTCTTATTAATATTTTATTTAATTCCTCATGTATTTTATGAAGATATATTACATCGTTTGCACAATATTTTAATTGAGATTGACTCAATTCCCCACCAAAATCAGAGCTTTGAAATTGTTTACTTACATCAATGTTTATGAATTCTTTGATAAGAGTCTTTAATGAGTGATTATCAGAGTAAGATCTAGATAATTTAGAGGCAATTTTTGTATCTAAAATATTTTTAGTATCTATTTTGAGATAAAATTTAATAAATGCTAAATCAGCTCTTGCGTAGTGGAAAATTTTTGTAATTTTTTCATTTTTAAGAATTTTGATTAAATTTGGTGCATTATAGTTTGATCTATCTAGCTGCACAATATGCGCATCTGATTTTCCAGAGGAAATCTGTATTAAACATAAAGGGTCACGTCTTACATTTAGACCCATAAATTCCCCATCTACTGCTATTAAATTGCCTAATTCTAAATCATCTGGTAAATCGTTTTTGTGAAGTTTAATGTCCATATTTATTTAATGTGTATATATATATGAAAGCAAAAAATTGTCTAATTTTTGGTGGAAGTGGTCAAATTGGTGGTAACTTAATAAGAAAGCTCACGAGGAACAATATAAGGGTCACTGTCGTAACAAGAAATATTCATCAAAAAGGCTTAAAAATTAAAACTCAAGCAAATGCAGGTTATATTGAAGTAAAAGAGTCTAATATTTACGATGAAAATAAAATTGAGAAATTATTTAGTGAGGCTGATCTTTGTATAAATTTGATAGGAATTTTATATGAAAGTAAAAAGGGAAATACCTTTCAAAATATCCATTCTGTTTTTCCAACTCTTTTAGCTAAGCTTTGTAGAAAATATAATTTAGAGAATTTTTTACACATTTCTGCATTAGGAATTAACCAAGCATTTGACTCTAAGTATGCTATTTCAAAGCTGGAAGGTGAAAAAAATATCATTAACAATTTTCCAAAAGCTATAATTTTAAGGCCATCAGTAGTTTTTTCAAGCTCAGATAATTTTAGCACTTTGTTTATGACACTTTTAAATAGATTGCCTTTTTTTCCAATTTATTATTCAGGAAAAACAAAATTTACACCAATACACTGTAGTGATCTAACTGATATTATTTATCATGTTTTATCCAAAAAAACTAATTCTCAAATAATAGAATGTGTTGGTCCAGAGGTTTTAACATTTAGAGAAATTTTGGAAATTCTTTTGGATTTAATTGGAAAAAAAAGATTATTAATTCCTATGCCATTAACTTTAGCTAATCTATCTTCAAAATTTTTTCAGCTGTTTCCAAAACCTTTGTTAACACAAGATCAATTAAGATTATTAAGATATGATAATATTGTATCTGGAAAGTATAAAACTAATAGTGATATTGGTATTCCAAGTAAACTTTTTTTTAAAAGAGAAGTCAAAAAGTACTCTCATATGTGGAGAGAGGGGGGGCAGTTTTCAACAGAGAAATATAATATTGGTAAATTAGATAGAAATTAAATCAAATAATCAACCACTTTGAATTTTTTTTTCGATAAATTCTTGAGGGTCCTCTTTATCAGAAACTTCCTCTTTTTTACCTTTAGGCTGGAATGCATATAGCAAGTGAAGTTTACAGTAAGAAAAATCTTTTAGTGATGTCCTTCCACAAAAATAAAAATCTTTCTCATTTGGATGGCCAATAGGCCATTTACAAGAATTCTCATCCAGTTCCTCAAGCTGTTTTGGATTTTCAGGCTCAAAGTCTTTATCTATTAATAATGATTTAAATCTGCTTCTTCTGCTTTGTCGATACTTGCTTTGATTTTTTTCATTGTGAGTTTTAAAATTTTCATTTTTGGTTGTGGGCCTAGTTTTTATTTTTGCAGAAAGGTTTAACCGATGAGCTTTTCCAATCACAGCATTTCGACTTATCCCGCCAATAATTTCTGCAATTTGGCTTGCAGTATTTCCTTTGCCCCAAAGTTCACGTAATTTCTTTACACGATCTTCTGTCCATAAACTCATAATACTTTTATACTATATAATGTGTTGTATCTTATTAAATACACAATATACAGATATAAATTCCTATTAAACAAGAGATTATTTATGGTTATCAACAAAAAACTTTAAAACATAATATAAAAACATTCAATCCATACTTGTATAAAATATTATTGTTTATACAAAGTTTTTAATATTAAAAAAATGAGTTATTTAACAAAAAATTATAATAGAAAAAAAATATCCTTTATAAAAGGCAAAGGAAGCTATCTTTATACTGATAAAGGCATTAAATATTTAGATTTTGTGCAAGGTATAGCTGTTAATTGTTTAGGCCACGCAAATCCAAAATTAATTAAAACCATAAAAAATCAGTCAAAAAAACTTTGGCATGTTTCAAATGCTTTTGAAATTCCAGAGGGTGAAAAATTAGCAAAAAAGTTATGTCAAAAAACTTTTGCTGATCGTGTGATGTTTCAAAATAGTGGAGCAGAAGCTACTGAAGCTGCCATCAAGGTTGCTAGAAGATATTTTTATTCAATTGGAAAACCAAATAAAAATAGAATTTTATGTGTGAAAAACTCATTTCATGGAAGAACAATTGCAAGTATTTTTGCTAGTGGATCAAAAAAAATGACTGAGGGATTTGGACCAAAAGTCCCTGGATTTGATCATTTTGAATTTGGAGATCACAAATCTTTAAAAAAAAAGATTAATAAAAATACAGCAGCAATTATGGTTGAAAATATAATGGGAGAAGGCGGTATAAAGGTGATTCCTGATTTTTGTTTAAGAGAATTGAGAAAACTATGTAATCAAAAGAAAATATTACTCATAGCAGATTCTGTTCAAGATGGTGTCGGAAGATCAGGTGACTTTTTTGCATTTGAGCAATCTAAAATTAAACCTGATATAGTACCAATTGCAAAAGGTATTGGAGGTGGTTTCCCCATAGGAGCAGTATTAATGAATAAAAAAGTTGCAGCTGCGATGACACCGGGAACTCATGGGTCAACTTTTGGAGGAAATCCGCTGGCTATGGCAGTTGGAAATACAGTTATGGATATAGTTTCTAGCCAGAAGTTTTTGAATAATGTAAAAAAATTATCAAATTATTTTATTTCAAATTTAAATTTACTAAAAGAAAAATATCCTACAGTCATAAGAGAAATAAGAGGTAGAGGCTTGCTGATTGGAATTCAACTTTATAAAGATCAATCAAAGTTTATTAATAAATTAATGGATTACAAATTATTGACTATAAGAGCATCTGAGAATGTGGTTCGTGTTTTACCTCCATTAAATGTTAAAAAAAATGAATTAGATAAAGCTTTGAAAATAATAGATATAGTTTGTAACGAGTTTAAATCATATGAAACACTTTATTAATCTTAAGGATATTTCATCTAGGGATTTGAGAAAAATCTTAATAGATGCAAAAAAAAGAAAGCAATCTAGGAAAAAGCTTAATAATCTTGATAATGACAAAGGTGCACCTCTTAAAGGTAAATTATTGATTCAGATGTTTGAAAAATCTAGTTTAAGAACCAGGCTGAGTTTTTATTTAGCAATCAAACAATTAGGAGGGAGCACTTTAACACTAAGACCAGATGAACTTCATTTATCAAAAGGAGGTGAAAGCATCGAGGATACTGCAAAAATATTATCAAATTTTGGCAATGCTTTCATGTTGAGAACAGACAATGATGTTAAATTAGAGGATTTTAAAAAATATTTATCAATTCCAATTATTAATGGATTAAGTCCATCTTCTCATCCAACGCAAATTTTATCAGATGTATTTACAGTTGAAGAAATTAAAAAAAAACCAATATCCAAACTAAATATTACCTGGATTGGAGACTCAAATAATGTTTTAAATTCTTTGATTGCTGCCTCAATTAAATTTTCTTTTAAATTGAAAATTGGTTGTCCAAAAAATTATCAACCTAGTCGAAATGTTAAGAATTATATCAAAAAAAATAGAAATAAAGTTTCTATTCATTATGATCCAAAAAAAGCAGCAAAAGATGCTGATGTTATTTTTTCGGATAAAGTGATTTCAATGAATGATAAAGTAAATAAATTAAAAAAACTAAATCAATTTAAAAAATTTAAGATAAATAAAAAATTAATGAGCTTTGCAAAGAAAGATTGTATTTTTCTTCACTGCCTTCCAAGAGGCAAAGAGGTAGAGGAAAGTGTATTCTTAAGTAAACAATCTAAAGTATGGCAACAAGCACTTAACAGAGTACATGTTCAAAAATCTATATTGCTTTATTGTTTTGGAAAATTAAGGTAGTGGCAATGGATTATCTGAATTTTGATTCAGGTATAAAATAACAGAGGCTCTATCTTTTTCTTTTCTTAATCCAGCAAAAGCCATTTTAGTTCCTTTAATCCATTTAGCTGGTTTGAGTAGGTACCCATTGAGCTCTTCAAAAGTCCATGCTTTCCCGTACGCAGCAAGAGCTTTAGAATATTTATAATCACCTACAGCACCCACATCTCTACCAACAACATTATACAATGCTGGACCGATATTATTTTTTCCACCTTTTACAATAGAATGACATGCAGCGCATTTTTTAAAAACCTTTTCTCCTGTAGTAATATCTCCCATGGCGATTAATGCAGCTATATCAACTCTGTCTTCAGTTGGTTGAGAGTCTGTTTGTGAACTTACCACAGTAGCCTGTTCTATCTCAACTGAGTAACCAGGTGTTTTAGGCTTTTCAACATGAAAAATAACATCTGAAAGCTTTCCAATACCTATTATTAGAAGTGCTACCATTAATATTGCAGCTATTATTTTATTTAGCTCGAAAGAATCCATTTATTAAAATTATTTTGAACATATAACACTATAAATATAAAATTGCTTATATTTTTAATGTACATTTTTGCCTCTATTTATATTGTAATGAAAAATTAAAAGAAAAATGAAGACATTAGTTATAATTCCCTCCAGATTATCAGCATCAAGATTACCAGGCAAACCCTTACTTAAAATTAATGGATTATCAATCATTTCTCATGTTTATAAAAAAGCTAAAGAGGCAAATATTGGAGAGGTATTTGTTGCTGCAGAAGACCAAGAAATTGTTGAAGATGTGGAAAAAAATGGTGGAGAAGCGATTTTGACAAGTAATAATCACAAAACAGGAACAGATAGAATTTATGAAGCTTTTGTAAAGCTAGGTAGAGCAGATATAGATTTAATCATGAATCTACAAGGAGATGAACCATTAATGAATATTGAGGATATTCAAAACTTAAATAAGCACATGATCCAGACTAAGCGTGATTTAGGAACCTTGGCAGCAAAAATTAACAATAAAAAGGTTCTTGAAAATCATGATATTGTCAAGGTGATTACAGAAGAAAGTTTAGACGATACAAAATTTCCTCGAGCAATAAATTTTATGAGAAAATTAGATAAAGAAAATAATCGGGCTTATCATCATTTAGGAATTTATTGTTATAATGTAGAAATATTAAAAAGATTTATTTCTTTCAAACAGTCCCAAAGTGAAATTGAAAATAGATTGGAACAGTTAAGAGCGTTAGATAATAATATTAATGTTAATGTAGCTCTTGCTAAATCATCACCAATTGGAGTAGATACCAAGGAAGATTTTATGGCTATAAAAAAAATAATGGAATATAAGTCAAAATGAGTAAAATTTATTTTCAAGGAACTTTTGGAGCATATTCTCACTTAGCCGCTTTATCCATAGATTCTAATGCTGAAGTAGTACCTTGTAAAACTTTTGATGATTGTTTTGTTCTGGCTTCAAAAGATATAGATTCAAAAATTATTATTCCAGAGTCGAATAGAATTACTGGCAACATAGGAATTGAATATTTAATTTTTGAATATAGGTTAAACATTTATGCTGAGTATTTTCAAAGAATAGAACATAATTTACTGGGTTTGCCTGGAACAAAAGTTTCAGAAATCAAAGATGTTTATTCTCATGCCCAAGCACTATCACAATGTTCAAAATTTATAAAATCAAATAAACTTACTGAACATGTAAGAGCTGACACAGCTGGATCCGCAGAAATGGTTTCAAAAAGTAAAGACAAAACTAAAGCTGCAATAGCTTCATCATTAAGCGCTAAAACATATGATTTAGAAATTATAAAAAATAATATAGAAAATGAAAAGGGAAACTTAACAAGATTTCTTGTTATGGGTAAAAATATATCACAACCAGAATTTAGTGGAAAAAAATATATTACTTCTTTTTTATTTAAATTAAAAAGTAAACCGGCGGCTTTATATCAATCTTTAGGAGGGTTTGCTATTAATGGAGTAAATCTAACAAAGTTGCAAAGTTATCCTGAAAAAAATTCTTTCGACTCTTTTTTCTTTTTATGTGATTTAGACGGTCATATTGAGGAGCCACGAGTACAAAAATCACTAGAAGATTTAGGATTGCATTGTCAAGATTTTCACGTCCTAGGTGTTTTTGAAGCTGACAAACAAAGAGAAATAAATAAATAACTTTTCTTGTAGATAAGAAATTATTACTGTTATAATAGTTTTGGAGGCTAGAGGTGGATGCTGCTTGAACCCGACCAGATCTTAACGGAAGCAGTCGTAAAGACAGTTTTTCAGGTTCTAGTCTCCTTGTAAATATGAGCAATGATTCAAAAGTATTAGCACTTAAATATAGACCACAAAATTTTGATGATCTTATTGGTCAAGATGTAGTTGTAGAAACTATAACTAATTCAATAATAGCTAATAAAGTTCCTAATGCATATTTATTCACTGGAATTAGAGGAGTCGGAAAAACCACTATAGCAAGAATAGTTGCTAAGACACTTAATTGTCCAAATGGAATTAAAAATAAGTGTAAAGGTAAATGTGATAATTGCGATGCCATAACCAATTCAAATCACATTGATGTTTTGGAAATGGATGCCGCGAGCAGAACTGGTGTTGACGATGTTAGAGAATTAATTGAGTTTTCTAGATATGGACCAACATCATCAAAGTATAAGATCTTTATTATCGATGAAGTTCATATGTTAAGTAAACAAGCATTTAATGCTTTATTGAAAACTCTTGAAGAACCTCCAGAATATCTAAAATTTATTTTTGCAACAACTGAAATTAAAAAGATTCCAATTACAGTTATATCAAGATGTCAAAGATTTGATTTATCAAGAATTAGATCATCTGAATTATTCAATTACATTAAAAAAATTAAGGATAAGGAGGAAGGTAAAATTAGTGATGAAGCATTAAAATTAATAGTGAAAATTTCTGAGGGGTCAGTAAGAGATGCACTATCATTATTAGACAGAGCTTTATTAACTTTAAATCCAAAAACTGAATTAGATTTAAAATCAGCACAGAAAATTTTTGGTTTTTTTGATAAATCACAATTAATCGATTTATTTGAATTTATTCTTAAAGGAGATGAGATTAAAGTTATAGAGATTTATAGAAAAATTTATGACCAAGGTGTTGAACCAAAAATCTTCATTAATGATTTCTTAGAATTACTTTATTACTTTAAAAATATTGAGTCATTAACCCTAGAAAGTACAAATTTTTCGTTAAATGATCAAGAATTTCAAAAGATCAAAGATTTAAATAAAAATCTTGATCCGAGCGTATTGATTTTATTTTGGCAATTTACAATTTCGACCCTCGATGAACTTGCTATAGTTTCAAATCAACATTTATCAATGGAGATGTTTTTGTTAAGACTAATGCATTTAAGTTCGATAAAATTACAGAAAAATACAGATATAAATTCTGTAAGCGAAAATCTAGTTATAGATAAAGAAATTAATAATCAATCAAAACCAATAAATCAAATCAAGAATATTTATCAAGAGGAAAAAAGTAAACCAGAAATTCATAAAGAAGTTAAATCAGAAAAAAAAATATTTATTAATAGTTTAGAAAAATTAACACAGACCTGTCTCGATAAAAAAGAAATTAAACTTAAGTATGAGTTAGAAAAAAATGTAAATCTAGTAAAGTTTGAAAAAAATATGATTGAGATATCTTTTAATGAAAATTTAGATAAAAATTTCGTTAAAGATCTTTCTTCAAAACTTTTTGATTGGACAGGTGAAAGATGGATTATTTCATTTAGTAAATTAAAAGGTGATATTTCAATGAGCGAGAAAAAACAAAAAATAAAGAGATCTTTAATGGATGAAGCAAAAAATTCAAAAATTTACAAAGATGTAATAAAAAATTTTCCTGATGCTGAATTAACTGATATTAATTTGAAAGGAGAGGATGAACCTAATGACTGATTTTACAAAAATTTTAGATAAAGCAAAAGAACTTGAATCAAAAATGAAAGAAAGTCAAAAAAAAATTAAAGAAATAAAAGTTGAGGGAATTTCAGGCTCGAATTCAGTTAAAGTAGTGCTTGATGGGGAGGGGGAGATGCAATCAATCAAACTATCGGAGGAAATTATAAGGGAAGATAAAACTATAATCGAAGATTTAATTGTTGCTGCTCATAATAGCGCAAAGTCACAACTCAAAACAAAAACAGCTGAGGAAATTTCAAAAGCAACAGGTGGACTTGGAATACCTGGATTTAAATGGCCATTATAGTAAATGCAGAATATCTCTGAGATAGAAGAACTTATTAAATTGATATCAAAATTACCAGGGTTAGGACCTAAATCAGCAAAAAGAATTGTTTTAAAACTGATAAACAACCGAAATGAACTTGTGAAGCCATTAGCGAATACATTAGCTCAGGTTTATAAAAACGTTGTAAGATGCAATTTATGTGGGACTTTAAAGTCTAATTCATCCGGATGTTTAAATTGTGAAAATACAAAAAATAAATTTACAAAAATTTGTGTAGTTGAAGATATTGCTGACCAGTGGTCAATTGAAAATTCAAATATCTTTCAAGGATATTTTCATATTTTAGGAGGTACAATCTCATCTGTTGGTAATAAAAAAGAGGATTTATTAATCAATTCTTTAATTGAGAGAGTTAAGAAAGATAAAATTGATGAGATTATTTTAGCTACTAGTGCAACAGTAGAAGGTCAAACTACAGCGTTTTATATACAAGATAGCTTAAAAGATATCGATGTTAAGATTACTAAATTAGCTCAAGGTCTACCTGTTGGTGGTGAAATAGAGAGTCTCGATGACGGCACTCTTCTTTCTGCTTTTAAAAATAGATCTAAAATAAATTCTAATTCAAGCTGATTTTTTTTTTAATCGATTTAAATGTAATAAAGGCTCTGTATATCCGGAAGGTTGTTCTTTTCCCTTAAAAATAAGTTCACATGCAGTTTGAAATGCAATTGACCTATCATAATCAGAACTCATTTTAACATAATTTTGATCATTCTCATTTTGTTTATCCACAATCTTTGCCATTTCTTTCATTATTTCAATAACTTGCATTTTGGTTGTAACACCGTGATGTACCCAGTTTGCAATATGTTGCGAAGAAATTCTCAAAGTTGCCCTGTCT
The DNA here is from genome assembly GCA_902596925.1 of uncultured Pelagibacteraceae bacterium. GTDB lineage: Bacteria > Pseudomonadota > Alphaproteobacteria > Pelagibacterales > Pelagibacteraceae > Pelagibacter. The sequence continues at coordinate 32,760 of CACJVT010000008.1, forward strand.
TCCATTAACCCAACATTATTTATATCTGGTACTTTGGAGCAACCCACACCTTGATCAATCCATCTTACAACATAACCAAGTAATGTCTGGGCAGAATTTGAAATTTCTTTATTAATTTCATCAACAGACCAATTTGGTCTATCTGCGATAGGAATAGTAAGTAAATCATCAATTTTAGCCTTATCTCTTTTAGACAATTTTTTTTGAACATCAAAAATATCTATCTCATGATAATGTAAAGCATGTAAAGCTGCTGCAGTTGGAGATGGTACCCAAGCACAATTTGCCCCGGCTTTAAGATGACCAGTTTTTTGATCTAACATGTCTTTCATTTTATCAGGCATAGCCCACATTCCTTTACCTATTTGAGCTTTACCTGAAAAGCCACAAGCTAAACCTATATCAACATTGTTATTTTCATAAGCCCCAATCCATTTTGAAGATTTCATATCACCCTTTTTAATCATTGGTCCTGCCTCCATTGATGTGTGCATTTCATCACCTGTACGATCAAGGAAACCTGTGTTTATGAAGAAAACTCTGTGTTTTAAGGTTCTAATACACTCTTTAAGATTAGATGAAGTTCTTCTCTCTTCATCCATAATTCCAATTTTGCATGTGTATTTTTTTAATTTTAATACCTCTTCAACTTTAGTAAAAATTTCATTTGTAAACGCTGTTTCGTCTGGGCCATGCATCTTTGGTTTTACAATATATATTGAACCAGTTCTTGAATTTCCTTTTTTTTTAGTATCATGAAGAGCTGCTGCAGTTGTTATAAAAGCATCCATCAATCCCTCTGGAATTTCACTTCCATCTTTCAATATTATTGAGGGATTAGTCATCAAATGACCAACATTTCTGATTAATAAAAGACTTCTACCGTGCAATTTTAATCCTTTTCCTTCTTTTGAAATATAACTTCTGTTTGGATTAAGTTTTCTCTCCAATGTTTTTCCCTCTTTCTCAAATCTTGTTACGAGATCTCCTTTCATTAAACCAAGCCAATTTCTATAACAAATCACTTTATCTTGAGCATCTACTGCCGCAACACTGTCTTCATTATCACATATTGTAGATACTGCAGATTCTATTATTATGTCACTTATGCCCGCGTGATCCTGTTGAGCACTAAAAGCTCTTGGATTTTTTAATATTTCAATATGTAGATTATTATTTTTTAATATTATTGCTGATGGGTTATCTGCTTTACCTCGATGACCAATGAATTTATTTTCATCTTTTAGAGTTGTTACATCAACACCTTTTAAAACCTTTAATTCTTTATTTTGAATTGCTATTCCTGTTATTTTTTTCCAGCTAAAATCTTTTAAAGTAAAATATTTATCTAAAAATTCTCTACCATACTTTATTACAATCTCTCCTCGTTCTGGATCATATCTTTCTGAAGTACTATCTTCAGATGCTTCGATTACATCAGTTCCATATAAACTATCGTACAAACTCATCCATCTTGCGTTAGCAGCATTCAAAGCGTAACGTGCATTCATAATTGGAACAACTAACTGAGGTCCAGCTATTGTAGTGATTTCTTTATCAACATCACTTGTTTCAATTTTAAAATCTGGACCTTCATCTTTTAAGTAACCGATTTCTTTTAAAAAATTTTTGTATTCTTTAATTTGAATATTTTTTCCTTTGTTATCAATATGCCATTTATCAATTTTTTTTTGCAGCGTTACTCTAAAATCAATTAGTTCTTTATTTTTAGGAGCTAATTCATGAACTGCTTTATCAAAATCTTTCCAAAATTTTTCAGGTGAAATATCAGTACCATTAAATAACTCATTATTAACAAAAAGCAATAATTCCTCTGATACTTTAAGGTTATTTACAGAATGATATTTTGATGTCATGGAGGAATATTTAAACTCTAGCTTATTTAAGTCAATTACATAATAGTACCACAGACATTTTATTGTCATTTTTCTTATATAAGTATAATTATATGACAATGAAGAATTATTTAAGTTTTGAAACAGATATTAAAAATCTTGAAAATGAATTAGAGAAATTAAAAGATCCTTTTAACCAAGAAGGTCTGTCAGAAGTTGATACAAAAAAAATTTCTAAAACTCAGGAAGAAATCGATGAAAAGCTAAAAAATATTTATGAGAATTTAGATCCCTGGCAAATTACACTAGTTGCAAGGCATGAGGATAGACCAAAATCAAAGTTTTTTATTGATAATTTATTTGATGATTTTATTTCATTAGAGGGTGACAGATATTATGGAGAAGATAAATCAGTAATAACAGGTTTTGCAAAATTTAATGGTCAATCAGTATTAGTAATTGGTCAAGAAAAAGGTGAAAACTTAGAAACTAGAATTGAAAGAAATTTTGGCATGATGAGGCCGGAAGGCTATAGAAAAACAATTAGACTAATGGAGCTAGCAAATAAATTTAATATTCCTATTATATCTTTTATAGATACACCAGGCGCATATCCAGGAGTAGGTGCGGAAGAGAGAGGACAAGCGGAAGCAATAGCGAAGTCAATCGAATGCTGCATGAAACTTAAAGTTCCAACTTTAGCAATAGTGATAGGTGAGGGTGGTTCAGGTGGAGCTATAGCTCTTGCATCATCAAATAAAGTTTTAATGCTTGAAAATGCAATTTACTCAGTAATATCTCCTGAGGGATGTGCAACAATATTGTGGAGAGATCCTAAAAAAATGCTCGATGCTGCAAAAGCAATGAAATTGTCTGCTAAAGATTTATTAGAGTTAAATATTATTGATGAAATAATTCCTGAACCTTTAGGTGGTGCTCATAGAGACAGAGATATGATTTTAGAGAATATAAAAAATTCTATTTCTCAAAATTTAGATTTTTTCAAAACTTTAACTGCGGAAGAAATTCTTAATCATAGAAAAGATAAGTTTTTAAAAATTGGCAGAAGTAAAGGATTTGTAACTAGCCCCGAAAGTCTTAGTGCAATTCAAACTTCTGGATTAGATTTTAAAGAAATAATTAAATCTAAAAAAAATATTGCAATCGCTGTAGCAACGACAGTTATTATAGTTGCGCTGACTTTATTTATTTTATAGAGCACCACAACATTTCTTAAATTTTTTACCAGATCCACATGGACATGGGTCATTTCTACTTGTTTTCTTTCCCAGGCTTTTAAACTTTTCTTTAAGTTGACTTTGATTTATTTTCTCAGTTGGTTCATTATAAACTTTAAGATTCATCAATATTTTTACATAATCTAATTTCAATTTTTCTAATAAATTGGAGAATAAATCAAAAGCTTCCTTTTTATATTCTATAAGAGGATCTCTTTGTCCATACGATCTAAGACCTACAACCTGTCTTAATTGTTCTAAGTATTGGATGTGAGACCTCCAATTAAAATCGATGGATTGTAAAAGAATTCTTTTTTCTATCTCTTTTGATTGACTTTCTCCAAGAATATTAGATCTTTCTATTCTAGCAATTTTAAACTTTTCAAAAATTTTTTCTCTTAATTTTTGATCACTTAAAGATATCAAATCATCATATTCCTCATCTTTTAAACTTTTTCCGAAAATAGTCTTTAATCTATTGTTGAACTCATTATTTTTAGGATTTGATATTTTTTGAATTTTTAAGCTTATTAAGTTGTCCAATATTTCTGATAAAAAACCATCTGAATAATCAAAAATTTTTTCACTATTCATCGCATCTTTTCTTTGAGAAAATATTACTTGCCTTTGATCATTCAAAACATTGTCGAACTTTATAAGTGTTTTTCTAATATCGAAATTTCGAGCTTCAACTTTTTGTTGTGCTCTTTCAAGGGCTTTGTTTATCCAAGGATGATCTATACTTTCACCATCTTTAAGACCAAGTTTTTGAAGGATATTGTTCATAGACTCTGCCCCAAAAATTCTCATAAGATCATCTTCTAGACTTACATAGAAAATAGAGCTTCCTTCGTCTCCTTGTCTACCTGATCTTCCTCTTGCTTGATTGTCAACCCTTCTCGACTCCATTCTTTCGGTTCCAATTACATGTAAACCACCTAAAGATTTGACATGGTCTTTACTTTTTTTGAGTTGATCGTCATCAATTGATCCTTTTTTTCCTCCTAACTGGATATCTACACCTCTTCCAGAAATACTTGTGGTTATTATTACTGATTTAGCTTTACCTGCATTAGCTATAATCTCAGCTTCATTTTCATGATTCTTGGCATTTAATACTATATGATTAATTTTTTCCTTAGTGAGTAATTTGGAATATATCTCAGATTTACTTACACTTGATGTGAAGACTAAAAGAGGCTGACTGTTTTCGTGACAATCTTTAATTTTTTTAATAATTGCAATATTTTTTTCGTCTTCAGTTCGAAAAATTTGATCATTAAAATCTTTTCTAATCATTTTTTTATTAGTTGGGATTACAATTACATTCAGATTGTAAATTTCAAAAAAACTCTTCAGACTCCGTGGCAGCCGTACCTGTGCATCCTGATATCTTTTTATAAAGTTTAAAATAATTCTGGTAAGTGATAGACGCTAAAGTTTGATTTTCAGCCTGTATATCAATTTTTTCCTTAGCTTCAATGGCCTGGTGAAGACCGTCACCAAATCTTCTGCCCTCCAATACTCGACCAGTTAATTCATCTACAATTTTGACGCTGTTATCTTTGACGAGGTAATCTTTATCTTTTTTAAATAGATGATTAGCTCTTAAAGCTTGATTAACAAAATGAACTAAATCAAGATTTTCTGGATCATAAAAATTATCGTTTTTTAAAACACCTGCATTAGAGAATAAACTTTCAATATGGTTAATGCCTTCATTAGTTAATAAAATATTCCTATCTTTCTCATCAATTTCAAAATCATTTTTATTTAGAAGTTTTATTACTTTGTCCACAGCAATATATTGATTTGTTTTGTCCTCTGCGGCCCCTGAAATTACCAGAGGAGTCCTTGCTTCATCTATCAGACAGGAGTCTATTTCATCAACTATTGCAAAATGATGTCCTCTTTGAACCATATCTTTTTTTGAATATTTCATATTATCTCGAAGATAATCAAATCCTAATTCACTGTTTGTTGCATAAGTGATATCGCAATTATAATTTTTCTTTCTTTCTTCATCGCCTTGATCATTATTTATATAGCCTGAGGTTAAACCTAAAAAATCAAAAATTTTCCCCATCTCTAAAGAATCTCTTTTCGCGAGATAATCATTTACTGTAACAATATGAACTCCTTTTCCCTCCAAGGCATTAAGATATGCTGCTAAAGCTATTGTAAGAGTTTTACCCTCTCCGGTTCTCATTTCTGCTATTTTATTTTCATGCAGAACAACTCCACCGATTAGCTGAACATCGAAATGTCTCTCACTTCTTGATCTTAAAGAAGCTTCTCTTACTAGAGCGAAAGCTTCAGGTAGAATTTGGTCAAGGGAAGTTCCTTTTTTAATTTCCTCTTTTAATTTAATAGTTTTCTCAGGAAACTCTTTATCATTAAGTTTTTTGATATTTTCCTCTAAAAGATTGATTTTGACAACTATTTTGCCAATTCTATCTAGCTCTTTTTTATTGCCAGATTTAATAAATTTAGAAATAAAGTTTAAAGGATTGAACATTAGTTTTTGATATACATTTTAATTACAACTTTTAATATAGTTATTTAATTTAAATTTTAAATATCATGGGAATCAATTTATCAAATTTTTTAGCCTCAAAATCACATGATCGAAAAATGGGGCAATATCAAGACCTTGATCATCTAGACGGTTTAGCAGTGTCTTCAGTAAGTGCTAATTTATATAATTCTAAAAGAGATGATTTAGCGATGTTCTATTTTCGTGAGGGAGCAAATTTCGCATCAATTTATACACAGTCTAAAATTTTATCAGAAAATATTAAATGGAATTTAAATCAAAAAACTCAAAAGATTTTTTCACTTATAATCAATACAAGAAATGCAAATTCGTTCACAGGTGAGCATGGTTACAAAAGCATGCAACATCTGGCAGATTTAATATCAAAACAACTTACAGAAAAACAAAAAGAAGATGAAAATGATCCAAAAATAATTAAACCAAAAAATCTTATTTTCGGATGTACTGGAACTATAGGGGAAAAATTCCCCGAGGAAAAAATAAAATTAAAAATTCCAGAACTAATAAAAAATATTAAATACACTCAAAACAAATATATTTGGATGAAGGTAGCTTTAGCAATAATGACAACTGATACGCAGCCAAAAATAGCAATGGAAGAATGCAAAATTGGTAATACAACTGTAAAGATTTATGGAATAGCAAAAGGTTCAGGCATGATACAACCAAACATGGCAACTACTTTAGCTTATATATTCACCGATGCGGACATTTCTAATGATGTTTTAAAAAAATTACTTAAGAAAAATATTGAGAATACCTTCAATGCAATTTCGTGTGATAGCGATACTAGTACAAATGATATGGTCTCAATTTTTTCTACTGGTAAAGCAAAAAATACTCTGATCAAGACAATTAATGATAAAAAGATAAAATCATTCGATGAGTCTCTTAATAGTCTTCTATTAAATCTTGCAAAAAGAGTCGTGGCTGATGGAGAGGGAGCCACAAAATTTGTGACAATAAATGTGTTAAACTCCAAAACTGAGCAAGATGCAAAAAAAATTGGTTTTTCTATTGCTAATTCTCCATTAGTAAAAACTGCAATTGCAGGTGAGGATCCAAATTGGGGGAGAATAATTATGGCTATAGGAAAATCTGATGTAGAAATAAATTTAAATAAATTATCAATAAAATTTGGTGATTTGATAATTGTTAATAAGGGAAAAATTCATAATCAGTATAATGAGAATGAGGCTGCAAAATACATGAAGGGCTTAGATATTAATCTTACTGTCGACATTGGAAATGGAAAAAAAAGTTTTACAGTATATACTATGGATTTAACAAATGAATATATCAAAATTAATTCAGACTACAGAAGTTAGTGTATTGAATTTAGTATAATAGTAATTAGATAAATACTATGATTAAATATAATTTATTGTGCAAAGAATGTGAACTTACATTTGATAGCTGGTTCGCATCTTCAAAAGAATATGATAAACTTAAAAAGAAAAAGTTGATCAATTGCCATAAATGCGGATCTATAAAAGTAGAAAAAAATTTAATGGCTCCAAAATTAATAAGTAAAAATTTTAGCCATAAAAATGAAAAGAAAGATTTGATTAAATATCAAAAAATTAAAAAAACAATTAAAGAATATCAAAAGTTTATTAAGAATAACTTTGTTTACGTTGGTGAAAATTTTGCTTATGAGGCGAGATCAATACATTACAACAATAAGAAAAAAAGCAAAGGTATCTACGGAACTGCATCAAAACAGGATTTAAAAGAACTTAAGGAAGAGGGAATAGATGCTCAGATGGTGCCTTGGTTTGAGAACGAAAATAATTAATTTTTAATAAACTTCGCGATGTAATTTACTGACTTGTCATTACCTACACTCCATTTATTTCTAATTAAATTAAAATTCATTCCATCTAGTCTGTCTAGACTTAGATCATTTTTTTTAAGTATTGAAATTAAATCCTCTGGTTTTAAAAATTTTTCCCAATCATGTGTTCCTATTGGAAGCCAACGCAATATATATTCAGCCCCTACAATTGCAAAAATATAGGATTTTAATGTTTTATTTAAGGTTGCAACAAACATAATTCCATTTTTTTTTAATAGTTTGCTGCATGACTTTAAAAAAAAATTTACGTCTTCAACATGTTCTACAATTTCCATATTTAAGATAACATCAAATTTATCTTTTATATTAAATTTTTCAGGTGATGAGCAGAAATAATCTATTCGAAGATTATTTTTTTTTGAATGAAGTTTTGCTACTTTAATATTCTTATCAGATGCATCAATACCAGTTACCTTAGCACCCAACCTACACATTGGTTCTGACAATAAACCTCCACCGCATCCAATATCTAAAATTTTAATATTTTTAAGGGGGGTTTTATTATAATTAAGTTTGAATGTCTTAATAATGTTCTCTTTAATATATGAAATTCTAATTGGGTTAAATTTATGTAATGGTTTAAATTTACCTTCAGGATTCCACCATTCTTCAGCAATTTTAGAAAATTTTTCTATTTCTTTTTTATTAATTGTGTTATTTTTCATTTGTAAGTTGACTTTATAATCAGCATGTATTTATTCAATATTTTTTAAATTTAAAAGATTATTTTATCATGAAAATTGTCGTATTAAAATTCGGAGGCACATCAGTTGGCACTATCAAAAAGATAAAAAAAGTTGTTAAAATAATTATTGATTACAAAAAGAAAAACTACAAGGTCATAGTAGTTTCATCAGCTATGGGTGGTGTGACAAATGAGTTAATAAAAAAATCTATTGAAATTAGCAACAGTTTTGCAGAGTCAGAATACGATGTTTTGGTTTCCACAGGTGAGCAAATTGCATGCTCTTTGATAGCTGGACGGTTAATTCATAAGGGATACGAATCTAGATCTTGGTTATCTTGGCAAGTTCCGATTTTGACTAAAGGAAAGTATAAAAACTCTAGAATTAATCAAATAAATAAAAAAAATATTGTTAAATATTTAAAAAAGGGTGGCATACCTATAGTCGCTGGATTTCAGGGGCTAAATGATGAAAATAGAATTACAACTATAGGCAGGGGAGGATCTGATGCAAGTGCAATTATGATTGCCAAGTTTTTTAAAGCAGAGAGATGCATAATCTATACTGATGTAGAGGGTGTGTACACAACTGATCCTAACAAATTGAAAAACGCAAAAAAAATTAAAGTAATTTCCTATGAAGAAATGCTAGAGATGGCATCATTGGGTGCGAAAGTTATGCAACCAGTTTCAATACAAGATGCAAGATTAAATAGGATTGATATAGAGGTAAAATCATCTTTTTCCAAAAGATCAGGAACATTAATTACTAAAAGATCAAATATTGTAAATAATAAAATTGTTACTGGAATTTCTGCGACTCAAAATGACTCAAAAGTTTCTCTTATTGGTGTGAAGGACAAACCTGGAGTTGCTGCAGCGATTTTTAAACCATTATCTAAAAATTTAATAAACGTTGATATGGTTGTGCAAAATATTTCGGCTAATGGAAAAGAGACAGATTTAACATTTACAATTAAAACAGATGATTTGAATAAAACAAAAAAAATTATTCAACAAAACAAAACTATCAATTATAGAAAACTACTTTTTGAAAAAGGTGTTTCAAAAATTTCAGTAATTGGAGTGGGCATGATAACAACACCTGGAGTAACATTTAGGATGTTTCAATCATTGGCAAATAAAAAAATAAACATTAAAGTAATCTCAACCTCTGAAATTAAAATTTCAGTTTTGATTGACAAAAAGAATACACAAAGAGCTTTGATTGCACTTCACAAAGAATTTAAACTAGATCAAAAAAAATGAGCATAAGACCTTTTAGAGATATAAAAAGAAGAAAAACGAGAGAGATTAATGTTGGCAAAGTAAAAGTTGGAGGAGCAAATCCTATATCAGTTCAATCAATGACTAACACTCTAACAACTAATATAAAAGCTACAATTAATCAAATTAATGAGATTAGCTCTGAGGGAGCTGATATAGTAAGAGTCTCTTGTCCTGATGAACCATCATCGAAAGCGTTAAAAGAAATAATCAAACATGTTGATGTACCACTAGTAGCTGATATTCATTTCCATTATAAAAGAGCAATTGAAGCCGCCGAAAGTGGCGCAAGTTGCTTAAGAATCAATCCTGGCAATATTGGAAGCAAAGATAGAATTAAAGAGGTTGTAAAAGCTGCGGTTGATAATAATTGTTCAATAAGAGTTGGTGTTAACGCTGGATCTTTAGAAAAAGATATACTAGAAAAATACAAAGAACCTTGTCCAGAAGCATTAGTTGAGAGTGCTCTAAGAAATATAAAGATACTTGAGGACGAAAATTTTCAAAATTTAAAAATAAGTGTTAAATCATCAGATGTTTTTTTATCAATTAAAGCATACAGACTATTATCAAAATCTACTGATTATCCATTGCATTTAGGAATTACAGAGGCAGGAGGATTTATCCCTGGAAGTGTAAAATCTTCAATTGGTTTAGGAACTTTACTTTTAGAGGGTATAGGTGACACTATAAGAATTTCTTTGTCAGATAATCCTGTTGAGGAGGTCAAAATTGGAAACGAAATATTAAAATCTCTAAATTTGAGAGAGAGAGGGGTCAAAATAATTTCTTGTCCTTCATGCGCAAGACAAGGTTTTAAAGTAATTGAAACTGTAAAAATTTTGGAAAAAAAACTTTCACATATTAAAACTCCAATTACTTTATCTGTGATTGGGTGCGTAGTTAATGGTCCTGGAGAGGCAGCCCTGACAGATGTTGGAATAACTGGAGGTAAAAATGGTAATAATATGCTTTATTTGTCTGGAGTACAGTCTGAAAAAGTTTTAACCAATGATATGATTGATAAAGTTGTAAGAGAAGTTGAAAAAAAAGCATCTGAATTAAATAATTTAAAATGATACCTAAAAAAACTGTGGATGATTTAATTAATAAACATGCTTTATTAGAAAGAGAGCTATCCTCAGGGGAGATCGATAAGAATTCTTTTGCTGAAAAGTCCAAAGAATATGCAGATCTCAATGAAATTATTAAAATTGCTAAATTTTATATTTCTTTTGAAAAAGATAAAAAAGAAATTCAAACAATTTTAGATGATAAAAATTCAGACCCAGATATGATAAAAATGGCTGAAATGGAATTGAATAATCTAGAAATTCAAAATCAAAAAAATGAAAAAAAATTAAAGCTATTTTTATTACCAAAAGATGAAGCAGATAAAAAAAATGTAATAATTGAAATAAGAGCTGGAACAGGAGGTTTAGAGGCTAGTTTATTTGCTTCAGATTTGTTCAAGATGTATGAAAAAGTTAGTAACAAAAAAAAATGGAGTATTGAATTAATTTCAATTTCTAGAAGTGAGGCAGGTGGTTTAAAAGAGGTTATTGCATCGATTAAAGGAGCCAATATTTATTCCACATTAAAATATGAAAGTGGTGTTCATAGAGTACAAAGAGTACCTGATACAGAAACACAAGGAAGAGTTCATACTTCTGCAGCAACAGTCGCAGTCTTACCAGAGGCAGAGGAAGTTGATCTTAAGATAAATGAAAGCGATTTAAGAATAGACGTTTTCAGGGCTGGTGGACCAGGTGGGCAATCAGTAAATACAACAGATAGTGCAGTAAGAATTACACATATACCAACTGGAATTTCTGTCTCTCAACAAGACGAAAAATCTCAACACAAAAATAAAGCTAAAGGAATGAAAATTTTAAGAGCTAGATTGTATGAGCTTGAAAGGTCTAGAATTGAGAGTGAGAGATCAAAAGATAGAAAAAGTAAAATAGGATCTGGTGATAGATCAGAAAGAATAAGAACCTACAATTTTCCACAAGGAAGAGTTACCGATCATAGAATAAATCTAACTTTACATAAGCTTGATGAATTTTTAGAGGGTGAGGTATTTGAAGAAATGATAGAAGCATTAACTCTTCAAGCACAAGAGGAAAGTTTAAATACTTTAAATTGATGAATATTGAAATAGCAATAAAAAAAGCCTGTAAAGAGCTTAAAAAAAATAAAATAAGTTCTGCTCTATTAGACAGTGAACTTCTATTATCTAAAGTAATTAAGAAAAATAGAGAGTTTGTCTTGTTAAATCCTGATAAAAAACTCGATCAAAGTGATCATAATAGTTTTAAAGATCTAATAATGAAACGTTCAAAAGGAAAACCGTTAGCTTACTTAACTGGTGTGAAGTCCTTTTGGAATTATGATTTTAAAGTTAATGAAAAGGTTTTAATTCCAAGGCCCGATAGCGAGCTTATAGTAGAGCAGGTATTAAAAATTTATAAAATTAAAAAAAAGATAAATTTTTTAGAGATTGGAGTTGGCTCTGGCTGTTTGATTTTGTCAATTTTAAAAGAAAAAAAATTATTTTATGGAACAGGTATCGATATTAGTAACCACTCTATCAAAATATCTAATATTAATGCCAAAAAATTAAAAATTGAAAATAGAATTAAGTTGTTCAAATCAGATATTGACAATTTCAATTTAGGCAAATATGATTTAATTATATCTAATCCTCCTTATATAAAAAAATTAGATTTTAAAAGCCTAAAGAAGGATGTTGTAAGTTTTGAACCGTGGCTAGCTCTGGATGGTGGATTAGATGGCTTGTCATGTTTTAATAAAATAATAAAAAAATCAAGTGAATTGATAAAAAAACGTGGCAAACTAATATTGGAAATTGCATTTGATCAAAAAAGAGACGTAGTAAAAATATTAACAAATAATGGTTTTTACATTAATAAAATTATAAAAGATTTAGCCAATAATGATAGATGTATCATAAGCACTAAAATTTAAGGTAAAATGAGATGGTAACATTTAGGAACAATAATAGCAGAAGAAATAATTTTAGAAGAGGTGAAAGAAATTTTAAATCTAACAATGATAGAGTAAAATTTGGGACGAATTTTTCAAATAATGAAAACTTTCAAAGGAAAATTCCGGGCAGAAATAATCATAATGCCTCTAAGTTAATAGATAAATACAATAATTTAGCTAGAGAAGCACTATCTACAGGTGATAAAATATTATCTGAGAATTACTTTCAACATGCAGATCATTTTACAAGAATTTTAAGCGAGCAAGATGCAAAAAAAAGAGACAATTTAATTAACAATCAAGCTGACAGCTCTGAAGAAAATATTATTAAAGTTGAAAACAAAAAAAATAGTTTTCAAGAAAAAAAATAACTGTTTATAGATATAGTTATAAGTTTAAATAAATTAATTTAAACCAATAATGGTCTCTGATTTTAAAACATCAAGCTTGATTTTTTTAGTTTCAAATAATTTTCTTTCGTCATTTTTTAAAATTTTTCCTGATGGTAATTTTAAGGTTTGAGAATTTACTCTTTTTCCATTTATTAAAACCTCATAATGGAGATGTGGTCCTGTAGACTTCCCTGTTGAACCCACATATCCTATAGTTTGACCCTGTTTAACTCTAACACCACTCCGCATTCCTTTTGCAAATTTTGACATGTGTGCATATATAGTTTGATAAGTTGAGTTGTGTTTTATTACTATACAATTTCCACCACCACCACACCAGCCAGCCTTCTTTATAATACCTGATCCTGAAGCCATTATAGGTGTTCCCATTGGAGCTGCAAAGTCTGTGCCTCGATGCATTTTATTAAATCCATCTATTGGGTGTTTTCTCATTCCATATGGTGAAGAAAGTCTCGCACCATTAATTGGAGTTTTCATCAAAGCTTTTTGAACACTTTTACCATTTTTATCATAATGTCCTTCAACACCTTTTTTATCAAAATAATAAAGAGAGTTATCTTCACCACTCATAATAAGGTTTGCATATAAAATATTTCCAGATTCTATTAATCTTTTCTTTTCATCAGTAAAAATTTCATACATTATTTGAAACTTATCCTGTTTTTTAATATCTCTTTGAAAATCAACCTGAAATCCATATACCCTTGCAAATTCTGTAATTATATTTGCGGGAATTTTTTTTTTAATTGCTGATTTATATAAACTCTCTAAAATTGTATTTTCTTGATAAATTATTTCTTTTTTCAATTTAGTTAATATTATCTTTTGATTAAAAGATTTTTTTTGTAAATCTTGAGTTAAAATGACTCTTTCTTTATTTGATATTTGAAACAAAAATTTAATAACAGTATTATCTGTCTGATCGATTGTTAAATGAATTTTTTGATTAGTATTAAGTTTATTTAAGTTAACTTTTTTAGATAGAGTATTTCTTATCGTGAAAATATCTCTTTGTTTAACTGAATATTGTTTAAGTATGTTATCAAATGTTTCACCTGCTTTAATTTTATGGGAAATTTTTTTAAATCTCGGCTCTAGTTCATCTATAAAATGATTAAGCGTTTTTTTAAAATAAACATTTCCCAATATTTCTTTGTATTGGTTGTTTATTTGGTTTTTAGTAAAATTATAGTATCCAGTCGAAATTCCCGTAATAATAACCAACAGAATAAGAGAGATAATCTCCTTTTTTACTCCTATTTTAAACTTAATTTTTTTTAGCATTAATTATTTTGAATTTTTAATTAATAATTTAACATTTAGAAAAAATCAAAAAAATCCTTTAAAATTGGGCCTTTTTTAACATTTTTTTAATCTTATATGCTTGATTTCCTAAAATTTTAGCCTATAAGCATCAAACTTTCTCATTAAATTATTGGGTTAACAATAAATTAGCGAGAATTATTGAGCTTTTTTAGTTCGATTAGCTATTTAAAACGTAAATATTTAAGAAGAGAAGTGTGGACGGTTAAGGTTACCAAAATTTGTCGTACACACTTCAACATCATATAAATTTTATTCTTAGAATTTATATGGAAGCTAGTGTGCGCCGTTTTTAAACTTGAGAGTTTGATCATGGCTCAGAACGTACGCTGGCGGCACGCCTAACACATGCAAGTCGAACGAAGTAGCAATACTTAGTGGCAGACGGGTGAGTAACATGTAGGTATCTACCCTTTGGCCTGGAATAACACGAGGAAACTTGTGCTAATACCGGATAAGTCTTCACGGAGAAAGCTTTATGCACCATTGGATGAGCCTGCACTTGATTAGTTAGTTGGTAGGGTAATGGCCTACCAAGACTTTGATCAATAGCTGATTTGAGAGGATGATCAGCCACATTGGGACTGAGACACGGCCCAAACTCCTACGGGAGGCAGCAGTGGGGAATCTTGCACAATGGAGGAAACTCTGATGCAGCGATGCCGCGTGAGTGAAGAAGGCCTTTGGGTTGTAAAGCTCTTTCGTCGGGGAAGAAAATGACTGTACCCGAATAAGAAGGTCCGGCTAACTTCGTGCCAGCAGCCGCGGTAATACGAAGGGACCTAGCGTAGTTCGGAATTACTGGGCTTAAAGAGTTCGTAGGTGGTTGAAAAAGTTGGTGGTGAAATCCCAGAGCTTAACTCTGGAACTGCCATCAAAACTTTTCAGCTAGAGTTTGATAGAGGAAAGCAGAATTTCTAGTGTAGAGGTGAAATTCGTAGATATTAGAAAGAATACCAATTGCGAAGGCAGCTTTCTGGATCATTACTGACACTGAGGAACGAAAGCATGGGTAGCGAAGAGGATTAGATACCCTCGTAGTCCATGCCGTAAACGATGTGTGTTAGACGTTGGAAATTTATTTTCTGTGTCGCAGCGAAAGCGATAAACACACCGCCTGGGGAGTACGACCGCAAGGTTAAAACTCAAATGAATTGACGGGGACCCGCACAAGTAGTGGAGCATGTGGTTTAATTCGAAGATACGCGCAGAACCTTACCAACACTTGACATGTTCGTCGCGACTTTAAGAGATTAAAGTTTTCGGTTCGGCCGGACGAAACACAGGTGCTGCATGGCTGTCGTCAGCTCGTGTCGTGAGATGTTGGGTTAAGTCCCGCAACGAGCGCAACCCTCACTTTTAGTTGCCATCATTTAGTTGGGCACTCTGAAAGAACTGCCAGTGATAAGCTGGAGGAAGGTGGGGATGACGTCAAGTCCTCATGGCCCTTACGTGTTGGGCTACACACGTGCTACAATGATATCTACAACAGGAAGCAAGACGGCGACGTTAAGCAAATCCTTAAAAGATATCTCAGTTCGGATTGCACTCTGCAACTCGAGTGCATGAAGCTGGAATTACTAGTAATCGTGGATCAGCGTGCCACGGTGAATGCGTTCCCGGGTCTTGTACACACCGCCCGTCACACCATGGGAGTTGGTTCTACCTTAAGGCAAGGTTTAATACCCTTGACCACGGTATAGTCAGCGACTGGGGTGAAGTCGTAACAAGGTAGCCGTAGGGGAACCTGCGGCTGGATTACCTCCTTTCTAAGGATGAATGAAACTTATATTTCATTCTAAATAATTTACAGGATAATGTTGACCGTCCTCATTTCTCTTCTTAAGTTTAGTGTTTCTCTTGCATGGGGGCCGGTAGCTCAGTTGGTTAGAGCACACCCTTGATAAGGGTGGGGTCGAAAGTTCGAGTCTTTCTCGGCCCACCATTATACATATTATAGGGGGATTAGCTCAGCTGGGAGAGCGCCTGATTTGCATTCAGGAGGTCAGCGGTTCGATCCCGCTATCCTCCACCAAACACTTAGTTATCAAAAATCGTAAATAATAATTAATATCAATATCTATATCCGAACATTAGTTAGTTACTAGCTAGTGTTCAAAAAAATTTGATTCAACACAGAATTTTTTTCTGTGCATAAATCAAGCGTTTAAGGGCGTGTGGCGGATGCCTTGGCACTGAAAGACGATGAAGGACGTGATATACTGCGATAAGTTTCGGGGAGCTGTATGTAAGCTTTGATCCGAAAATTTCCGAATGGGGAAACCCACCACTTTATGTGGTACTTTAAATTGAATACATAGATTTAAAGAGATAACCTGGAGAACTGAAACATCTAAGTAACCAGAGGAAAAGAAATCAATTGAGATTCCGTTAGTAGTGGCGAGCGAAAACGGATTAGGCCAGCAATTATATTAAAAAAATTTGAATAGTTTGGAAAAGCTAACCACAGAGGGTGATAGTCCCGTATGAGTAATGTTTAATAGAATTCTTGAGTAAAGCGGGACACGTGAAATCCTGCTCGAATACAGGGGGACCACCCTCTAAGCCTAAATACTCTTCAGTGACCGATAGTGAACTAGTACCGTGAGGGAAAGGTGAAAAGAACCCCTATTAGGGGAGTGAAATAGAACCTGAAACCGCATGCCTACAATCAGTCGAAGCTCTTTTTAGAGTGACGGCGTACCTTTTGTATAATGGGTCAGTGACTTAATTTATTAAGCAAGCTTAAGCCATCTAGGTGTAGGCGCAGCGAAAGCAAGTCTTAATAGGGCGATTAGTTTAATGAATTAGACCCGAAAACGAATGAGCTTACCATGAGCAGGTTGAAAGCAAGGTAACACTTGCCGGAGGACCGAACCAGTTGACGTTGAAAAGTCTTTGGATGACTTGTGGTAAGGGGTGAAAGGCCAACCAAATTCGTAGATAGCTGGTTTTCCGCGAAAACTATTTAGGTAGTGCGTTGAGTAAATAGATGTTTAGAGGTAGAGCACTAAATGGGCTAGGGGGAAGAGATTCTTACCAAACCTAATAAAACTCCGAATGCTAAGCATTGTTCCTCAGCAGACAGACTGTGGGTGCTAAGGTCCATGGTCGAGAGGGAAAGAGCCCAGACCACCAGATAAGGTCCCAAAATTATGATTAAGTGTGAAAGGATGTGGAAATTCCTTAACAGCCGGGAGGTTGGCTTAGAAGCAGCCATCCTTTAAAGATAGCGTAACAGCTCACCGGTCTAATAGAGTTTCTGCGCCGAAGATGTAACGGGGCTAAAATCATATACCGAATCTGTGGATTTATAATTTTTTCGAAAATTATAACTGGTAGCGGAACGTTCTGTAAGCCTGTGAAGGGATACCTGTGAAGGATCCTGGAGGTATCAGAAGTGCGAATGCTGACATAAGTAACGATAAAAGAAGTGAAAAACTTCTTCGCCGAAAATCCAAGGGTTTCTGCGCAAGGTTAATCCGCGCAGAGTTAGTCGGCACCTAAGGCGAGGGCGAAAGCCGTAGTCGATGGAAATAAGGTTAATATTCCTTAACCAGATGGTAGTGACGAATCTTGTAAGTTGTGAGTTCTTAATGGATTGAACTTGCTGCGAAAAGGTTCCAAGAAATAGCTCCATCATAAGACCGTACCCTAAACCGACACAGGTGGATTAATAGAGTATATTTAGGCGCTTGAGAGAATGATGTTGAAGGAACTCGGCAAAATGCTTCCGTAACTTCGGAATAAGGAAGACCTTTTTTTAGGCAACTAATTAAAGGTGGCACAAGCCAGGGAGAAGCGACTGTTTATCAAAAACACAGGGCTCTGCTAACACGTAAGTGGATGTATAGGGTCTGACGCCTGCCCGGTGCTGGAAGGTTAATGCGATGGGTGCAAGCTCATTTCTGAAGCCCCAGTAAACGGCGGCCGTAACTATAACGGTCCTAAGGTAGCGAAATTCCTTGTCGGGTAAGTTCCGACCTGCATGAATGGCGTAACGATTTCTCCGCTGTCTCCAACATCAACTCAGTGAAATTGAATTCTCCGTGAAGATGCGGAGTTCGCGTAGTTAGACGGAAAGACCCCGTGCACCTTTACTGCAACTTTACATTGGTGTTAGGAAAAACATATTTAGCATAGGAGGGAGACATTGAAGCAAAGGCGTTAGCCTTTGTGGAGTCACCAGTGAAATACCTCTTTTGTTTTTCTTGACATCTAACTGATAGCCGTTATCCGGCATCAAGACATTGTATGGTGGGTAGTTTGACTGGGGCGGTCGCCTCCCAAATAGTAACGGAGGCGTGCGAAGGTAGGCTCAGAACGGTCAGAAATCGTTCGTAGAGTGCAATGGCATAAGCCTGCCTGACTGTGAGACTGACAAGTCGAGCAGAGACGAAAGTCGGTCATAGTGATCCGGTGGTTCTGAGTGGAAGGGCCATCGCTCAACGGATAAAAGGTACGCCGGGGATAACAGGCTGATACTGCCCAAGAGCTCATATCGACGGCAGTGTTTGGCACCTCGATGTCGGCTCATCACATCCTGGGGCTGGAGCAGGTCCCAAGGGTTTGGCTGTTCGCCAATTAAAGTGGTACGTGAGCTGGGTTCAGAACGTCGTGAGACAGTTCGGTCCCTATCTGCTATGCGTGTAGAAGAATTGAGAGGAGTTGACCCTAGTACGAGAGGACCGGGTTGAACATACCACTGGTGGACCGGTTGTAGCGCCAGCTGCAGTGCCGGGTAGCTAAGTATGGACGAGATAACTGCTGAAAGCATCTAAGCGGGAAACTCACCTCAAAACTAGTTCTTCCTATAGAGCCGTGGTAGACCACCACGTTGATAGGCTGGATGTGGAAGCGCAGCAATGCGTGCAGCTGACCAGTACTAATAGCTCAATTGGCTTGATTTATGCACTGAAAAAAATTTTTTGATCAAAATGTTTATAATTCATATTTTGACTTTTAATATATTGGAGTTTAATTTTCATTAACGAATAATGAATAAAAATTTTTTTAAAACCGATTTTTTAAATTCTGAAGACATAAACTTTATAAAAAATGAATTAAAATTAAATCCTGATTTTAAAAAAATATCTAACCTTGATTTGCTTTTACAGCATGAAAAAGGAAAAATTATATTTAATAATAAATTAATCAAGAAAATTGAAAAAAATCTTGGATTAAAAAACTATATTTTTTTAAATATAGTAAAGATATTAAACCCTAGAAATACAAATCTAAAATCAGGTTGGCATGTTGACTATGGTAATTTTGATCATCAAAAAAAAGTATTAATTAAAAAAAACAATTTTATTTATAAAATTGGATTGTATTTGCAAGAAAATTCAAAAGACAAAGGTGGTGGTATAGATTTATTAAAAATGATTTATTTTAATAGTTATAAAAATAAATCATTTTTTATGTCATTTTTAAGAAAAGCATATAATTTTTTTTTGATAAGATTTTGTGATAATACGGTGTATTCTAATGAAGGTGATGTGATTGGTTTTACTGGTTATTCTTATCATAGAACAACTCCATCAGAAATTTCAGATGAAAAAAAAAATTATAATATTTATTTTTTGTTAACAAACTTGGAAACAATTAAAGATTCGCTCGATACCTATGATAAAATGTATAAAACTAATAAAAAAGATCTATTATTTGAAAATATAAAGAAAAAAAAAATAGATGATTTAGAAATTTCAATTATGAGTAAAGATTATTCTCTGATGGTTGAACATATTCTAGGAGATACATTATAAGATAAATAACTAGAATTTTTTAACAAAATTCTTTTGTATAGCTTCTATGTCGGCAAGTTTTTTTCCAGATATATCTTTTTTCAATTTTTCTAACATTTTCCAAAAAGCTTCTTCTTTTTTTTCTGAATAGTTATCATCTTTTAAGTTTTCGCGATGCCAACTCGATGGTGTTATACAATCGAAAGTCAGATCTTTTTGTTTTAAATATCTACATCTGTGGCAGGATCCAACTTTAAGATGAGCCAAACATGGAATTATTTCAGACTCTTGATTATTAATCGATTTTTTTACTAACGCAGGATCTGCGATCAATGCTTGTGCCATACCAAACAAATCACACATATTTTTTTTTCAATAAGGTTTCTCCCATTTCAACTGATGTTATGTTTCCCTGCGCAATAACTGGTGTTTTAGTCATTTTTTTTAAATTATAAGCGTATTCCCAATATGAACCTTCTTTCATTTGAATATATTTTTGTTTAGCTGTTTCATAAATACCTGCAGTAACAGAGTAATAGGCAAAATTATTATCATCTAAAATATTAATTAGATCTCTGTTTTCTCTAAGATCCAAACCTCCATCTATGAAGTCATCAGCTGAGATTCTGGCACCCATATTTTTTGTGATGGATTTACTTTTATTACTAAGTTTAGATAATATATTTGTTACAATTCTCAGCCTATTAATTTTATCTCCACCATACTCATCACTTCTTTTGTTCATATGAGATGACATAAACTCGTGTAAAAGATAACCGTGACCTAAATGAATTTCTACAAGCTTAAAACCACAATCAAATGCTTGAATTATTCCTTCAACAAAATCATTTTCAATTTTTAAGATTTCCTCAATTTCTAATACCTCAGCCTCAATACCTATATCGGGGACTACATATTTAGAGGGGCCAACAATTCTCTCATTAGAGTAATTTGTATTGCCCTGAGCTCCAACATGGAAGATTTGTATCGCTGGTGTTGAACCTTTGTCTTGAATTTCATTTGCTAAATTAATCAGTCCATTTTCATGAATTTTTTTTCCTATATGCATTCCATTTAATGCGTCACCCCCCTCTTTAGAGACTGAGGAAGCTCCAACTGTCACCATACCAATTTCATTTGAAGCCAAGTTACCAAAATAACTAATTATATTCTTTGTCACAGATCCATCATCATTAGCCATATTTGTACTAATGGGAGAACTTACTATCCTGTTTTTTATTTTATTGTCACCTAAAAAAATCTCACTTTTTGAAATTTTATAATTATTCATAATTTTAATCTTTTTAATATATCATCAAGTTTAATATGATCCATTCGACCACAATGATTTAATTTTTTTATCACCTTACATGATTTATTACCACAGGGATTATTTGGATAAATTAAATTTACATTTTTGTGTTTTTTTGCCTCATTAAAGAATGTTGGGCCACAAAGTATAATAGTAGGGATATTAAAAAGTGCTGAAAGATGATTTCCAAGTCCAACAATTGAAATCACGAACTTTGACTTTTGTATTTTTGTTATGTATTTTTCTAAATTATCATCAGGATTTTGCCAAACAATTTTTTTGTATTTTTTCTTTATTAAATTTTCAAGTTTCTGCCATTTTTTTTTGGGCAATTGTTTTTTTTTCCATTTTGTAGGAGCGCTCCAATTAAAAAATATATCAATACTTTTTCTGTAATTATGTTTACTGTTTGTAAAAATTTTGTATTTTTTGATATTATAAAAATCTGCAAATTTATCATATATATCGATGGTATTATTTTTAATATCCCTCTTTTTTTGAAAAAAATTTTTTATATATAAATTTTCGTAATCGTTTTTTCCATTCTCATATAAATTGATAACTTTAATTTTTTTTGAATGAGTTGCTATTTTTTCTCTTTTTTTCAAATCATAAACTTTATCAATAAAATCTATTTTTTTTATAATTGGGAATAATTCTTTGTTTGAATACCAATAAATTTTTTTGAAATTTAAATTTGGTAGAAAACTTGCAATTCTAATATAGTCTCCTAATCCTAATTCACTTTTTTTTGAATTGGCATAGACTTTAAGTATTTTATTTGAATTCACTAGATTTAGATATCCTATAGATTATTTCATTTGTTGGTGTGAATTTAAAATTAAGTTTTTTTTTTATTTTATGATTGGCCATGATTACATTTCTTGGAAAAGGAAATTTTTTGTCATTTATATTCATAATTTTATTTTTTAAAAGTTTATCTTTTTTCCTCAAAAAATGTTTTACTTTTATAGGATCATTACAAATATTATAAATATCTGAGTGAGATTGTTCTTTATTAAAAAATTTAGACAGTATTTTCACCAAGTCTTCATCATAAGTAAATTGTAGTAAATCTTCTCCTTTAAAATTATAATTTTTAAGTTGATCAAAATTAGTATTAAATAATTTGAGGGTCTTATTAGAAAAATCAAATTTACCAATCACATTATGTATTCTTAAAATAATATATTTAATTTTTTTGTTTTTTATTAAAAAATTTTCAATTTTTCTTTTGTTTTTGGCATATTTGAGTTCCCCAGTTTTATAAATTTTAATCATATTTTTTGTTGATTTTGCTTTAAACCAGTCATTCTCATCAAGTCTTTTTTTTTTTAAATAGATATTTAGATAACTCATAACTGTGCTTGAGAAAATATAAGTAGGGTTACAATTTTTATAAATTAGATTAATTAATATTTTAATATCATTAAGATGGTAAGCACAATTATCAAATATTATATCGAATTTTAAATTTTTGAGCTTTCTTCTGAGTTTAGTCTCATCCTTCCTGTCACATTTAATTAGTCTGACATTTAATTTTTTCAAAATATCTATATCTATTTTTCTATTACCTCTATTTATAATAAAGATTTTATATTTTTTTTCTTTTGAAATTTTTTTTAATAGTTTTTTTCCAAAAAATCTGTTTCCACCAAGAAAGAGAATATTCATTAAATTTAATTAAACAATTTAGGATCAAAATTTTTTTTCAAATCAAATTTTTTTTGATCAAACAACCTTATTTCGATACTTACTCTAGTTTTAGTCCCAATGTTTAAACCACCACTATGGATTACATTAGGGTGATGAATAATTACTTGTCCTTTGTTCAATCTAGGTCTAACAAAATTAAATTTGTTTGAATAATTTTTAGATAGAATTCTTGATATATAATTTTTTTTTTTTGCAAATTTATTTTTAGAATGTAATTTTATGTGACTTTTAGGTGCTATCATCATTGTATATTTTTCAGAAAATCCAATTAATGGTATCCATAAAGTTATAAAATTATTATTTTTCAATGAATAAGCATCAATATGCGGGAAGCCAGCACTTTTTTTTATATTATTCTTTTTTTTAGAAGGAACAAAAATTCTGTACCCTGCTTTATTATATTTAATCTCTTTTAATCTTGGATTTCCTATCCAAACAATTTTTTTGTTATTATGCCGCCAAAGTTGATTTAAAAAAGAGCTTAAATTTTTGCAGTTAAGTTTTTCAATTATATTTTTTTTTAACTCAATATATCTTTTTTTACTATCAAAAACTTTTTTTAAAGAATTGTTATTAAGAACCACTTTATGAAAATTAGCTAAATTCTTTTTTGTAAATTTGAATTTATTACCAACTAATTTTAAATTGATTTCTTTGACTAGTTGATTTGTTAAATCATCAATATTTTTTTTTGAAAATAGATTAATTACACAAAAACCATTTTTCACGAAATTATTATAAGTTTTTATATTCATTTTATTATTTAATTAATATTATTATAAAAATAATTACTACAGAATATATAAGTAAAAAAGTATTATTTTGAATGATTATTATCTTCAAGTATAATTTTATTATTTACTTGAAATATAAATATCTAAACGTATAAGAATGCTGAATTTTAGAGTATATTTACAAAAAACTACTAAATGAAAAATAAAAAAAATCTTTTTAAAAAATTTGAGTTAAAAATTTTAGAAACAATCTATAAAATTCAATTTTCGCAGAAATATCTTATGGATATTTATCATCCCGAAGATTTAATGAGATGTCCCATACATTTTTGCTTAGGACAAGAGTTGTTAGCATCTTGCCTTAGTCCATTCTTAAGAAAAAAAGATTTCATCCTTTCTCATCATAGATCACATGCATATTATTTATCGAAAGGTTGTCCCTTAGACGGAATGGTAAGTGAATTTTATGGGAAAAAAAGTGGTTCTAATTTTGGATTAGCTGGCTCTCAGGAGTTATCATTTTCAAAATTAAATTTTTATAGTGGTACGATTTTATCTGGAATGTTTTCAATAGCTTTAGGCACTTCTTTTTCTCAAAAATTTTTGAAATCAAACAACATATCCATAACAGTTATTGGAGATGGTGGAATGGAAGAAGGTATTGTTTATGAGACTTTAAATTTAGCGTCTTTACACAAACTTCCGATTATTTTTATTTGTGAAAATAATAGATTTTCAGTTCATACAAGTATGAAGGAAAGGACTTTGAGCACGAAGTTTAAAAAAAAAATTGAGGCATTTGATATTGAGTATCATCATATAAAATCAAATAATTTAAAAGATATTTTTGATAATATTCATAGATGTGTTCAATCTGTAAGATCAAAATCAAAACCTATTTTTGTTGAATTTGAAACCTTTAGAATAGCCGGGCATGTTGGTCCTGAAAATGATGATGAAGAATTTCATTATAGAGATGAAGATATAGCAAGATGGAAAAATAAAGATTTATTTCAAGACCATTTAAAAAAAATTAAATTTAAAGATAAAAAAATTTTGCAACAAAAATTTAAAAAGATTGAAAACGATGTAAAACATGCTGTAACTAAAGCAAAAAAAGATAAATTCTTAAATTTTGAAGAGTCAAAAAAATTAAATTTTGTAAAATCTTTCTCAAAAAAGATAAAAAAATTTGATACTCAAAAAGTTAATTTTTATGGTGGACAACAAGAAACAAAATTAAAACCTTACTAAATGAAAGAAAAAAGTTTTATAGATGCAACAAAAGATGCTTTAAATTTATCAATGAGACTTGATAAAAATGTAATTGTATTTGGATTAGGTGTTGGTAATTCTTCAAATATCTATGGAAGCACAGAAGGTTTAAAAGAAAAATTTGGGAAGAAAAGAGTATTTGATACTCCGTCTTCTGAGTCTGCTTTAACTGCTATGGCTGCGGGAATGTCTCTTAATGGTTTACGACCAGTTTTAATTCACCAAAGATTTGATTTTATGATTTATTCTCTTGATCAAATAGTTAATTGGATTTCTTTATGGTCTTACAAATCTGGTGCTAAAAGTCAGATGCCAATTACAATCAGAGCAGTTATTGGTAAGGGATGGGGACAAGGGCCACAACATAGTAAATCTTTACATTCCTGGTTTTCTCATCTCCCCGGTATTTCAGTTCTTTATCCATCAAGTCCTTCAGAAGCAAAAGGCTGTTTTATGAGTTCAATATTTTCTAATTTTCCAACTATAATTTTTGAGAGTAGATCTCTTCATTCTACAAAAGAAACAATGCCTGAGGGAAATTATTTTTTGGATATAACCAAATCTTTTGTTAGAAAAAATGGTAAAGATATCACTTTAGTTGGCTTTGGACCTTCTATAAATGATATTTTGGATATCTCAAAAAATTTGGAAAAAAATTTTAATATTAATGCTGAAATAATCGATTTAAGAACTTTAAATCCCTTAGATGATAAAACTATAATTAAATCAGCGAATAAAACAAAAAGATTAGCAATCATAGAGTATGGTTGGCCAAGATGCAGTATAAGCTCAGAGGTAATATCTATTGTTACAAAAAATGTAAGTCTCAAAACCAAACCTCTTTCATTTACTTGGCCTGAAAGTCATATCCCAACACCTAAAATATTAGAGGATAAATTTTATTTTAATAAAAAAGTAGCTTTAGATAAAATTATTAAATTATTTAAGTAAATTTAAATGAAAAAAATTTTTATAACTGGTGGTGCAGGATACGTGGGTTGTAGATTGGTTCCTATTTTACTCAAGAAAAAATATAAAGTTACAGTTTATGATATTATGTTTTATGGAAATAAATTGTCAAATCATCGAAATCTAAAGGTGATCAGAGGTGATGTAAGAGATAGAAAAAAATTAAAGCAAAGTTCTCTAAATCATGATATTTTTCTTCATCTAGCATGCATATCTAATGATGCGAGTTTTGTTTTAAATAAAAAACTATCAAAAACAGTTAATTTGGATGCATTTGAACCAATGGTTCTAATTGCTAAAAAGAATAAGATTAAGAGATTTATTTATGCATCCACAAGCTCAGTTTATGGTATCTCTAATAAAAAAAATGTAAGAGAAAACCATCCTTTGGTACCTTTAACGCTTTACAACAAATATAAAGGTTTGTGTGAACCCAAACTATTTAAACATACAGATGAAAATTTTATTGGAGTTGTTTTTAGACCCGCAACAGTATGTGGCTATTCTACAAGACAAAGACTGGACTTATCCGTAAATATTTTAACAAATCATGCAATAAATAAAAATGAGATAACTATATTTGGTGGAAAACAACTTAGACCTAATCTTCATATTCTTGATTATTGTAATGCGGTGATAAAATTAATTAAAACTCCCAAAAAATACGTACAAAACCAGATCTTTAATGTTGGATATCAAAATTACTCAATAAATAATTTAGCTTTAATTGTTAAAAAGACCATAGAAAAAGTTTACAAGAAAAAAAATATTCAATTAAAAAATATTAGATCTAAAGATATAAGATCTTATCATATTAACTCAGATAAAATTAAGAAGTTACTAAATTTTAAACCTAAGTACACAATTGAACATGCAGTACTAGAATTAGTTAAAGCTTTTAAAAAAAATAAAATTAAGAATTCATTCAATAATGACATTTATTTTAATGTGAAAAGAATGATGAAAATTAAAGCCAAATGAAAAGAAAAATTGCAATTGTAACAGGTGGGGCAGGTTTTATAGGAAGCCACATGGTAGATTTATTACTAAGTAAAAATTTTACCGTGAGAGTAATTGATAACCTATCAGGAGGAAGAATACAAAATTTAAAGAGACATAAAAATTTGATTTTTGTTAAAAAAGATATTCTTAGTATAAAAAAAAAAGATAGATTATTTAAAAATGTAAACTTTGTTTTTCATTTTGCTGGATCGGGTGACGTAGTTCCATCGATTGAAAATCCAAGTCATTATACAGCTACAAATGTTTTGGGTACTACGAAAGTGCTTGAGGCTGCCACTCATTCAAAAGTAAAAAAATTTATTTATGCAGCTTCATCATCTTGCTATGGTTTAGCAAAAACGCCAACTAGTGAAAATCATAAAATATCCCCTCAATACCCATATGCTTTGACCAAATATCTTGGTGAGCAAGCAGCATTACATTGGTGGAAGGTTTATGGACTTCCAGTTATATCAATCAGAATATTTAACGCATTTGGACCTAGAGTTAGAACCTCTGGATTATACGGTGCCGTTTTTGGAGTATTTCTAAAGCAAAAGCTTGAGAATAAACCCTTAACAATTGTTGGATCGGGCAATCAAAAAAGGGATTTCTTATTTGTAACTGATGTAACTAAAGCGTTTCTTGCTGCAGCAATGTCTAAAAGAACTGGGGAAATTTATAATCTTGGTGCAAATAAACCACAAAAAATAAATAAGCTAGCAAAATTGATAAGTAATAATTTTGAACACATCCCCAAAAGACCAGGAGAACCAGACTGTACGTGGGCGAATATTAACAAAATAAAAAGTCATCTTAACTGGAAACCAATTGTGGGGTTTGAGCATGGTGTGAATGAAATGATAAAACAAATTGATTATTGGAAAAAAGCTCCATTATGGGATAAAAAATCTATAAAAAAAGCAACAAAGCAGTGGTTTAAGTATTTAGGATAATGAATGAATAATTAATGACTTATTTTAGTCAAAAAATAAATTAAGATTAAATTTATGAGCATTAAATTATCTAAGAAAAAAATTTATTCTTTAAATGAGCTGTCAACTATCACGAAAAAATTAAAATCTAATAACAAAAAAATTGTATTGTGTCATGGTGTATTTGATCTTTTGCATATGGGTCATATTAAACATTTTCAAGAAGCAAAAAAAGAAGGTGATATACTGATTGTCTCCATTACAGCTGATGAGTTTGTCCATAAAGGGCCTAACAGACCATATTTTAATACTTATTTAAGACTAGAAGCTTTAGCCTCACTCAGTTTGATTGATTATGTAACTATAAGCAATGATGTAAACGCGATAAACGTTATTAAAAAACTTACGCCGAATATTTATTTTAAAGGAGATGAGTACAAAGACAATAATAGAGATGTTACTGGAATGATAAAAAAAGAGAAAGCGGCAATTAAAAAAGTAGGTGGAAAAATAAAATTTAGTGATGATATTACATTTAGCTCAAGCGCAATTTTAAATAAATTTGGTAAAGGACTAACTTTAGCACAAAAATCTTTAATCAATAAATTAAAAAAAAAATTCTCTTTTAATGAAATAAAAAAAAAAATTGATAGTTTATATAATTTAAAGGTATTAATTATTGGAGAGACGATCATTGATGAATATGTGTTTTGTGAAGCTCTAGGGAAATCTGGAAAAGAACCAGTACTTGTGTTTAAAGATTTTGGAAGAGAAAAATATTTAGGGGGTGTTTTAGCTATTTCTAGACATTTGAGTTCTTTTTGTAAAAATCTTCATGTTTTAAGTATGTTAGGAAGTAATAATAGTGAAAAAATTTTTATAAAAA
>CACJVT010000009.1 GCA_902596925.1 uncultured Pelagibacteraceae bacterium
ATGTTTTACAGGGTAATCGGAGGTACATGCGTATAAGATTAATTTTTTAGTTTTTTTAAATTTTTTTGCTAACTCAAAAATTTTTTTTTCTTCTAATTCCGTTGTCATACCCAGAGAAATATGACAATAACCTTTAAATTTTTTAAATAGATAATTTAATAGCTCTAAATTATTGTTACATGCGGATGGAATTTTTATATGCTTAACTTTTAAACTAATCAATTGTTTGAGCGAAGTTAAATCCCATGCAGAACACATATACTCAATTTTTCTTTTTTTACAA
Source organism: uncultured Pelagibacteraceae bacterium (assembly GCA_902596925.1). GTDB lineage: Bacteria > Pseudomonadota > Alphaproteobacteria > Pelagibacterales > Pelagibacteraceae > Pelagibacter. The sequence goes on from CACJVT010000009.1 coordinate 284, forward strand.
TATAATTGTAATTTTTTGTGTTGTGAAATATTAAATTCTAATTTTTCTCTATGAAGGCCATATGTTTCTCCAAAAGAATTGGCTGGAACTGGATGAGGTAAGTTATATCTTTTTTCTCCAAGTAATTCTATAGGATTCCTTTTTTGAAATTTTATAAATTTTACATTACAAAAATCTACAAGAGTATCTATCATCTTAAATGCGGTATTCATATTACCCTGATGATTACATCCAACTTCTGCGACAAAATTTATTGCATTATTTTTTTTTTTCATTAGAAGATATAAAATATAATATGTGTCTATTTTATGAATTTAAACCTTAAAAATTTTAAAGATTACTCTAATGATGGCGTTATCAAAGTCAATAAGGTTTTTTCAAAAAAAGAAATATCACTGTTAAAGAAAAAAATTAATCTTTACATAAAGAGAAATTCATCAAAATTAAAAGGTAAAGATATTAATTACATAAATAATCAAGTAAATTCTATTCATCTTTTCACTGAAAAATTTTTTAAAACCTTTTCAAATCAGAAAAAAATTTTAGATTTAGGAAGATTTTTTTTGAAAACAAAACCTCAAATCAAACATTATGAATATTTTGCAAAACCTAAAAAAATTGGTATGGCGAGTCCAATGCATCAAGATAACTTTTATTGGAATTTGAAAAATCCAAATTGTTTTACAATGTGGATTGCAATTGATAAGGCAAAAAAAAACAATGGTGCTGTTGAATATTTAGTTGGATCTCATAAAAAATTATACGCTCATACTTCATCATACGCGCCAGGAAGTTCTCAAATGGTCAAAAAATTAAGCTCTCTCAAAAAAAAATTTAAAACTAGAATATTCAACCTTGAACCAGGTGATTGTTTAATACATCATTCTCAGATTGTACATGGAAGTAAAAAAAATATTTCAAATTATTCAAGAAGAGGTTTTACAATACAAGTTACTCCAAAAAATGTTAAAGTTGATATAAAAAGATTTAAAAAATACCAAAAATCATTAGCACAACAAATAGAAATGAGGGAAAATCAGAGTCATGGTGCCAGGTAACGAGATAATAAATTCCAAAGAATTAAATGAAATAAAGAAAATTTTTACTAAAAGTGATGGAGTTTTATTTGCTCATGGTTTTGATAAAAGAAGAGGAAAAATTTTTAGAGTAAGAGAATTTGAAAAAAAAATATCAAAGAGTTTTGGAAGTAAGTATGTACAATGTGTTAGCTCTGGTACGGCTGCAATTAAGATAGCACTCAAATCATTAGGAGTGAAACCAGGTGATGAAGTTATTACCCAAAGTTTTAATTTTATTGCTACAATTGAAGCTATAATAGATTGTGGAGCTAAACCAATTATTACTGGGATAAATAATGATTTAAACATGCCGGTAGAGGATTTATCAAAGTTAATAACCAAAAAAACGAAAGCTATAATTTTAGTTCATATGCTTGGATATAGTGCAGAGATTGATAAGATACAAAAATTTTGTAAACAAAAAAAAATTCCTCTTATTGAAGATAATTGTGAAGCAGTTGGTGCAACTTTCAAGGGAAAACAACTTGGAACATTATCAGATATTGGAATTTTTAGTTTTGATTTTGGAAAAACAATTACTACCGGTGAGGGAGGATGTCTTTTAACTAATAATAAAAAAAAATTTTTATATTTTAAGAGATATCACGATCATGGTCATAAATTGTTAAAAGGTATTCCTAGAGGAATAGATAATGCAGATATGCCAGGATTTAATTATAGAATGACTGAACTTCAGGCTGCTGTTGGGATATCACAAATTCAAAAACTAAATTTTATTTTGAGTGAGAGTAAAAAAAGGTTTTTAGCAATGGAAAATATACTTAAAGATAAAGTATATTTGAGAAAAATATATAAAAGGTCAAAACCTAATTATGATACTTTAATATTTAAAGTAGATAACTATAAAAAACGAAAAAAAATTGTGAAATATTTAAATAATGTTGGAATAGGAACTAAAAATTTGCCAGATGCAATTAAGTGGCATTTTGCGTTTTTTTGGAAACACGCAATAGCTAATGATCAAATTAAAAATACATTAGCTTCTAAAAAAATTTTAGAAAAATTTATAGCTGTACCAATTCTTTTAAAAAAAAGCATAAAGCATTATGAAAAGATCTCATTAGATCTATTAAAATTAATTTAGTTTCTAGCTTTTATATTTATTACTTTTTTTGCAAGTTCAAAAGTAAATTTATCATCAATATCAATAAAATTTATCTTATCAATTTTATATGGATAAGTTTTAGAATTAAAAATTTTTTTATTCTTAGAAAAGAAATTTCTTGTAAAGAAAAATAAAGATCCAGTAATAAACATAAATTTTTTTAAATAATTTTGTCTATTCACTACTCTTTTTTTCATTAAATGTTTCCAGTTTTTTCCTTTTATTTCTATAATTTCATATGGGTTTTCAAGTACTTCAGTCACATGCATTAAAGAAGAAACTTTATTTTTATCTATAAATTTCAAAGTTTTAATTATTTCATCTTTTTTTAGATTAGGTGATGTAACTTGAAATAGTAAAAAATTATTATTTTTAATATTAGTATTATAATTTAACAAAAAATCGTCTATCAAATCATCTATTTTTGAATTACCTAGAGATAATTTTTTTTTTCGTTGATAATTTTTATCAATTTTTTTATGGTTCATAATCTTTTTTTTGTAATAATTTGAGTCTGTTAAAATATGAATTTTCTTAATTTTTTTGATGTTAATTATTTTTTTAAGAGTATAATTAACTAAATTAATTTTATTTTTAAAGATAAGAATATTCTTGTTTTTCAGACCCTTGGAATTTGATCTTAAAGGAATTATTGCGTCAAACATGAATATTTATTGATTATATCTACAAAAAAAAATGTTTGTTTACAATAAAATAACAAAAAAAGAACATAATAAAATTTTTATCTTTTAACTTAACAAAAAAATGAAAAAATTTATTTACTTATTAAGCAAGGATAATAAGAAATCTATAATCATATTCATTTTTGTAAATATAATTTTAGTTTTTTTTGAAACATTAAGTATTGCCTTAATCCCGTTAGTAATAGATTTTGCAATAAGCGAAAAACCTTTACTACCCCAGTATTTAAGTTCATTAGATCAGATATATGATCGTTTAGATCAAAATGAATTATTATTATATTCTTCAATATTTATTATAATTCTTTTTTTATTTAAAAATTTATACATTTTAAGTTTAGTATATTATCAAGAAATATTATCTGTAAAATTTAGATATGATTTAAAAAAAAAATTTTTTAGCTTTTATTTAAATGCACCTTTTGAAATCATTAATTCTTACAATTCTTCACAAATTTTAAGGAATACTGATGTTGAAACATCAGATTATGTTACTAATTTTTTTCTTATTTTGAAATCTTTTAAAGATTTATATCTTTTTTTATCAATCTTTATTTTATTATTATTTGTAGATTTTTTTACAACTTTAATAACCGTATTAGTTTTACTTTTCTTATTAATCTTATATTTTTTTTTATTTTCAAAAAAACTTAAAAAGTTTGGTGAAAATAGATTAAGTTCAAAAAACTCTCTTATAAAATGGATTTTACAAAGCCTAAGTTCTATTAAGGATATTAAAATCTCAAAAAAAGAGAATATAGTTTTAGAAAAATTTATTAGTAAAGTAGAAATTTTTGAAAATTCAAGAAAAAAAATTAATTTTATTCAAGCGATACCTAATTCTGCATTTGAAGTTATTTTTGTCTCGATTGTTTTTATTTTAATTATTTTTGTATCAAAGACGCAAGTAAATAATGTCTTACCATTGTTATCATTGTATGTAGTTTCATTTATAAGATTATTACCAATTTTTACAAAATTTGGTCAGGTCTCATCTGCGCTTAGAAGCTCATTTCCATCTGTTAATCATCTTAATTCTGAGTTTCAAAAATTTGAAAAATTCCAGAATATCAAAAAAAAAAAAATTGATAAATCTTTTGAAATAAAATTTGAAAATCAGCTCAGTATAAATAATGTTAAGTTTGAATATCTCAATAGCAATAAAAGTATTTTTAAAAATTTAAACCTGATAATTAATAAGGGTAAAGCGATTGGAATTGTTGGCAAATCTGGATCTGGTAAAACAACTTTAATAAACATTATTTCAGGTCTTCTATACCCTGCAGAGGGTAAAATTACATCAGATGGAATAGATATTTTTAAAAATATTGACAGTTGGCAAAAAAAAATTGGGCTTGTCCCTCAAGACAATTTTTTAATGGATGATTCTATAATAAAAAATATCACTTTTTTAAATGATGAAGAAAAAGTTAATGAAAAAAGACTTGAGGACGCAATTAATTATTCTGGTTTATCAGAATTTCTGAATAAATTAGATTCAGGTCTTGATACAAATGTTGGAGAAGGAGGAGCCTTTCTTTCCGGTGGGCAAATTCAAAGAGTTATATTGGCAAGACTTTTATATAATGACCCTGAAATATTAATACTCGATGAATTTACAAATTCTTTAGATCCAGAAAGTGAAAATCATATTCTCGAAAAATTAGAACTATTAAAAAAAGAAAAAAATAAAAATTTCTTTATAATTTCCCATAAAATGAAACCATTAAAATTATGTGATGAGATTATTGTATTAGAAGATGGAAAGGTTCTAAAAATTTATAAATTTGATGAATTTTATGAGAAATTTCATTTTTTATATAATTGATATCTCTAATAAAATTTATTTTGATATTCTAAAGTTATAAAGCAGTCTTTGGTCACTTAATTTCCATCTTTTAAAATTTGCAGGTTTTGGTCTTCCAAAGAAAAATAATTTTATTTCAACCAAAAAATATTTGAGGAACATAAAATAATTATAAGGTTTTTGCTTATAATTTTTACGATAATTTATAAATAAATCCGTTAGAATTTCTAAAGTTTTAAATGTTCCTGCCAGATCGTTAGCCTTTTTGAAAAAATTTTTCTTTTTACATATGTTTAACAAATAATTTTTATCCTTTTTAAGTAGATTATTTAGGTGGTCTAAATTTTGAACTTTAATTCCTAAGCTTGTTGCACTGAGATATGAACTGTCATTGGGTCCAAATCTTTTATTTTTTAAAACATATTCATCCCATTTAACTAAATTACTTAGATTAATTACTGGAATTTCATATTTTAAAGTATCTACTGTAATTGAACTAAAAACATTTAATATTACATCTACATTTTTAAGAAAATCTCTCACATCATTACCTTTGTGGATGTCTAATTCTGGAAATGCGTATCTATAAATTTTAGGGTCTTCAAATGGACTCGCTTTAAGTATAATCTTAAATTTTTTATCAATTTTTTCAATTATTCTAGATATAAGTTCAATATATTCATATTCAAATTTAAAATGTCCAAGATTTAAAAAATTTTTTTTCCTTAACATCATTCTTATACCGTGTGGAATGTTATTTTTGGTAATTCCAGACCCAGTTATTAATCTTAAATGCGTTGGGATACCAATGATTTTAATTTTTTTATTTTTTTTCTTTTTATTTTTGTCTAAGTAATTTCTTTCATCAAACTTTAAACAACCACTTTCAACTACTTTATCTTTAAAACCTCTTTTAATTAAGTATTTTCCATCTAATTTTCCCCATATTAATACTTTATTAATTTTTTTAATTAAATTATCTGGATATTTTGATTTTTGAATTTCATCTGTATAAAACATACCCTCAGATGAATGCATAAAGACATCTATATTTTTTTTTTTAGCATAATTTACTATTGGTTCACATGAGGTCCTATATAAATTTGGAACAATTATTATATTAGGATTAACGAAATCAAGTGCCGATTTCCAGATCGGTAAAAAGAACATATAAAGTTTAATGTTATTTTTTGAAAGATTTTTTTTTAAGTCGTGAAGTCCGTATAGTTCACGAAATTTGTTATCTACAAACCATATTATTTTCATAAAGATAAATTATTAATTTAATAGGTCTAATTTTATATTTTTAAAATTATTTTTAGTCAAAACAAATTTTAATCCTTTAAACTTTTGTGTATGTTTGACAAATTCAGATTAAATGCATAATTTGTTTTATTAATGTTTAGTAAAACTAAAAGTTGTCCATTTTGTGGTAGCCAAAAAAGCGAACCATTAAATAATAATGACTTATCAACAAATTTTTATGTTGAAGAAATTATTTTTGATTTAAAGATATCTTTTAAATTTCTTAAGAAAAAATTAAAAAAAAAAAGATGCAAAGTATGTTTTACAGTTTTCTTTTCTACTTGGTTTAATGATTTGATAAAGAAAAAAATTTTTTTATCAATTTACGGTCAACATAATATGGGATGGCAAAATTTTTATGATTTTAAAAAAAAATTATTAAGCCCAAATCATGGTGACCTTTTTAAGGACCTCAAAAATATGATTAAATTTAAAACTTATGGGGAATATGGATGTCCTTTCAATGGATTAATGTTTGATTTACTTAAAGAAGAAGTAAAACAAAAAAATACTTTAAAGAAATATATTAATTTAAATGTAAAACATTTATCAGAAAAAGTAAGAGATTTTAGTTCTAAGAAAATAAAAAAAAAAATGATCTTGCTTCCAAAAATTAAGAGAATTTATAATAAGATATTTGTGATAGATTCTTCACACTTAATTTGGGGAAAAAATGATATAAGTGAAAACTGTAGTAGTTTAGCTTTAGCGGATAAAATTTTTGATTTTCATTTATATGATTCTAATGAAAAAGAATTAGCAAAAAAAAAAATTGACTTATTTGGTTTTTTTATGACACTTGATCATTGCGAAAAACCATTAAAGTTATTAAAGAAAATTCTAAATATTTCCAAATATGTCATAATTCACTCTCATACTAATGAAAATATTACAGCGCAGCATAGTTTTGTACTGACTAAGAAAATTAAGTCATTTTTAGAAAAGAAAAAAATCTATAATTTGGATATTACCGAGTCTATTGAGAAGGACCCTTTAAGAAATAAGGGGATCAACTATAAAACTAATGAAATGTATTTATTATGTTCAAAAAGTAGAAATAATATATACAAGTATAAAATTTAATATAACTAATTTAAGGTTCAAATGACTAAATTAATTGCTGAAATTGGATGGAATTTTCTTGGAAATATTAATCTTGCCAAAGAGATGATTTCAGCTGCGAAAGAGTCAGGAGCTGATTATGCAAAATTCCAGACTTGGTCAACTAAAGACCTAGTTAAAGGTCCATGGCATAAGGATAATAGGATTAATCTTTATAAAAAAGCTGAACTTTCAGAAGATGATCATTTTGAACTTAATGAATTTTGTAAAAAAAAGAAAATTATTTTTTTAACTTCTGTTTTTAATAAAAAATATTTAAAGTTTTTAAAACGTTTAAAATTAAAAACTATAAAAGTAGCAAGTATGGAAATAACAAACATCGAGCTGCTTAAAGAAATGAATAAAATTTATAAAAATATTATTATAAGCACTGGAGCATCAAAAATTGATGAAGTAAAAAAAGTTTTTAATTATATAGATAAAAAAAAATGTACATTGATGCATTGTGTTTCTGCATACCCAACACCAGCAGAAAATATAAATTTACCTAGGATTGAAATCTTAAAAAAAATTTGTAAAAGAGTTGGCTATAGCGGTCATTTGGTTGGTATTAGCGATGCATTAGGAAGCCTAGAATACGATCCTATTTACATTGAAAAACACTTCACAATTGATAAAAAATTACCTGGTAGAGATAATCAATTAGCTATTCTACCTAATGAAATGAAAATTTTATCAAAGTATATTAAAGAGTATAAAAAAATCCAAAAAAACAAAGGCTCAAATTATCAAAAAATTGAAAAAGAGGTTAGACTGAACTATAGAAATAGATGGAGTAACTTTGCGTAATTTAAGAGTTAGTTACTTAATTTAATGCAATTTCAGAAAAACTTTTAAAATGCTCAAAAATTCAATAAATATTCATTTTTAATAAAAATGAAAAAACAATATTTAGTAACTGATCTCTATCACATCGAAAAATATAATAAAAGTTTAAAAAAAAAATTTTTAGAAATTCCAGTTTTTGATAAAAAAAATAAACTTAGAAAAAATATTTTTTTTAAGAGATGGAAAAATCATAGAGAAAAAATTAAAGTACATAATTACAATGTAAGATTATATAAATCTTATTTAGATAAATTGACAATTTATTTAAACAAATATCATAAAAAAAAATTTTCAAAAAGATATTGGGAATTAATTCTAACACCTTGGCTATGGTTGTTTATATCATCAGTTAGTTTTAAATGGAGTTTAATTAGTTCTATTAAATCAAATGAATATATTTTTCTTAAAAAAAAAATAGAAACAAGTGATATAATTCCTTTTGGGATTGAAGATTATGCAAAAATAAGCACAAGTCATTTTTGGAGTCATTATATATTTTCAAGAATTATAGAGCATAGTTTTTCCAAAAAAATTGAAATACAAACAATAGATAGTGAAAAAAATATTCAAGAGAGGCATGAGATTTATAGAAAATTGAATCTTAAAACATATAAAGAAAGATTATCTTTATTTATTCAGAAATTATTAAATTTTTTACCTCAAAGAAAAAATTATTTAATTTTTTCAACTTATCTATCAAATTTCCAAGAAGTTCGATTAAATTTTTTAGTTAATAAATCATTTTTATTTTATAAAGCTCTAAGACCCAACTTTTTACTAAATAGATTAAAAAAAATAAGTAAAAGGAAAATATCAAAAAAACTTAATAAAAAAAAAACAGGCATAGAGAATTTTTTAAGTAAGGAGATTTTAATGAATTTGCCTTCATCATATTTAGAAAATTTCAATCAAACAGAACAACTAGTACAAAATATTCCGTTTCCCAAACACCCAAAAAAAATATTCACATGTTTAGGATTCAATAGAAGTACAATAATGGATAGATATATTGCAAAAAATTTAGAACAAGGAACATCTTTAATTTTAGCTCAACATGGTGGAAATTATTTTCAGCAAAAAATACACTATGATAGTGAGTATGAACCAAAAATTTCAGACCAATATTTTACATGGGGTAATGTTGGAAAAAAAAACACAAAGCCAATTGGAGTTATAAAGAAAATAAATGCATATAAAAAAAATAATTCAAATAAGATTATATTAGAAGTAAGAGTCAGAAAGGGATATAAAAGACTTAAAGTTGATAGTGGATTTTTAGAGGATAAAGAATATATAGATAGTCTTTGTAAATTTTTTTCATTAATTAAAGACCGTGAGATCAACAAAAATTTATTTGTAAAATTAAATCAAATAAAATGGCTCTGGAATGAAAAAAAGTTATTTCAATCTCATAATCCATTACTAAAATTTTTAGATGAAAGAAAGAGAATGATTGATGAAATAAATTATGCAAAATTAATCATTCATACTTTTTGTGGCACAGGTCATCTAGAATGTTTTGCAGCAAATGTACCAACTGTTATTTTGTTTCTAAGTGATATTAATCTTTACAATGAGAGCTCAAAAAAATATTTTAAAAAATTTAAAAAATTAGGAATTTTGCATACAAATGTTAAATCACTATATAAATTTTTAGTTAAAATGAATGGCAATGATAAAATTGAAAACTGGTGGAATAAACAAAAAATACAAGAATTACTTGAAAAATATAGATATGATTTTGGCTTTTTAAATAAAAATAAAATAAAAGATTTAAAAGAAATAATATTAAATGAATAAAAAAAAAATTATTATCACTGGTTCAGCAGGTTTCATCGGCTTTCATTTATCACTAAAACTTTTAAAAAAAGGATATCAAGTAATTGGTATTGATAATCTTAATAATTATTATGATGTAAAGCTTAAAAAAGATAGAAACAAGATACTCAAAGAATATAAGAATTATATTTTTAAGAAAATAGATATTAAAAATTTAAATGAATTGAAAAGAATTTTTAAAAATAAAAAAATCTATTGTGTGATTCATTTAGCAGCACAAGCTGGAGTTAGATATTCATTAATTAATCCAAAATCATATATTGATAATAATATTTTAGGTTTTTTTAATGTCCTTGATACATTAAGAAAAAATAACGTTAAAAAATTTATTTATGCAAGCACCAGCAGTATTTATGGTTTGCAAAAAAAATTTCCATTAAAAGAAAAATTTAATACTGATAATCCAATACAATTATATGCGGCTACAAAAAAATCAAATGAAGTTATGGCAGCTTCTTATAGTCATCTATATAAAATCAGTACAATTGGTTTAAGATTTTTCACAGTGTATGGACCTTGGGGACGTCCAGATATGGCTTTATTTAAATTTACAAAAAATATTTTAGGAGGAAAACCAATTGATATTTTTAATAAGGGGCAACATGTTAGAGATTTTACTTATGTTGAGGACATTGTGAAAGGTATTTTTAAAATTATTATAAATAAAAAAATAAATTTAGGATCAAGAATATATAATATTGGTAATGGTAAAAAAATCTCTCTTATGAAATACATCGAGTTGATTGAAAAAAATTTAATGAAAAAATCAAAGAGAAGATATTTATCTCTTCAAAAAGGTGATGTTATAAAAACACATTCGGATACAAGATTATTGAAGAAAGACTATAATTATTATCCAAGCACTAGTGTAGAAAATGGAGTGCAAAAATTTATAGAATGGTATATCCCGTATTTTAAATATAATAAGAAAAAAAATTAAATTATTTTAAAAATTATATAATTATTTAATGTTACAAATAAATCCTCTCATCACTGTTTATATTACAAATTATAATTATGGAAAATATATTAAAAAAGCAATTAATAGTGTTTTAAATCAAACTTTTGAAAACTATGAGCTTATTATCATAGATGATGGGTCAAAAGATAGATCTGTAAAGATTATTAAAGAATTTCAAAATAAAAAAAATATCAAAATTATCTTTCAAAAAAATAAAGGCTTAGTTGTTTCTAATAATTTGGCCTTAAGACTTTCAAAAGCAAAATATATAATGAGACTTGATTCAGACGATTGGCTTGATCCACATGCTCTTGAAATTATGTCTAACATATTAGAGAGAGACAAAAAAATTAGTTTGATATTTCCTGATTATTACGAGGTTGATAAAAATGGAAAAATATTAAGGCAGGTAAGAAGGCATAATTTTAAGAAAGTAAAATTGTTAGATCAGCCTGCACATGGAGCTTGCACGATGATAAGGAGAGAAAACCTTATAGATATTGGTGGATATGATGAAGAATTTAATTGTCAAGATGGCTTTTATCTATGGTTAAAATTTATTAAGAAATATGTTGTTAGAAATGTAAATCTTCCTCTTTTCTATTATAGACAGCATGAAAAAAATTTAACTAAAAACAATAAAAAAATTCTTTCAAATAGATCTAAGATAATATCAAAATTACAAAATAAAGAAAAAAAAAAGAAAATTTTAGCAATTTTGCCCATTAGAGGCTTAAAATTAAACCCCAACAGTTTAGTTTTGAAAAAATTAAAAAATAAACCACTTGTCTTTTTTACCATAGAGTCCATTTTGGCTTCTAAATTGATAAATAAATTAGTTGTAACTTCACCAGACAATCAATTGCTTAATATTATTAAAAAAAAATATAAAAAAAAAATTATAACAATTAAAAGACCTGAAGAATTTGCATTAATAAATACTGAACTTGAAAAAACTATAAAACATGCATTGAAGAAAATTAAAAACAAAAATATTAGATTTGATTATATAATGCATTCATCATTTAGAACCCCATTTATTTCATCCCAAGTTATCGAAGATGGGATTAATACATTGCGATTATTTAATTCTGATAAAATTATATGCGTTACTCAAGAGACACATCGTTATTACAAACATGACGGATCAGGATTGAGAAGTTTAATCAGATCATCAAATCTTAAACTGGAAAGGGACGCAATATACAAACAGGTAATGGGCTTTACCATAGCGAAAAAAAATTGTTTTTTTGATAAAGACGAAAATTTAAAGATAGGTCATATTATCTTAAATGATAAACAATCTTTTGAAGTAAATTCAGAGCGTGATTTGAAAATATCAAATAAAATAAATTAAAATCAAAAAGTTTATTTTATATATTATAAAAATTTTTTATTCATATAATAAACATCAGCCCCAAACATGGCTCCATGAAAAATATTATTGTTATGAATTTCTATTCCAACAAGTCTAAAATTATTTGGTACAAGATGTTTTTCAATATCACTAAATAAAAAATATTTATTATAATAGTCATTAAAAATTATTTCAGCGACAACAAATTTTATTTTTTCATTTTTTAAAAAATTTAGACTTCCTTCAAGGATTTTCTCCTCGTAACCCTGTGTGTCCATTTTTAATAATTCAATTTCATTTATTTTTTTTTCATCACAATAATCATCAAGTGTCAAAACCTTTACTATTTCCTTTGAAGTAACATAAGTAGTGTATTGCTTATTTCTATTTTCAAACCATTCTTTACTTGTATTAAGATCGTAGAATGAAGATTTGCCCGTTTTTTCTGTAATATTAAATTCTTTATTTTCAATTTTATTTCCTAAAGCAAAATTATTACAAAATACTTTGTCATCTTTTTTAAATTTGGAGTACATAATATCAAATACTTCCTTATTTGGTTCAAAAGAATGTATTATTGGATCATTGAGAATTTTTTTAAATTTTTCTATTGATTGACCTTTATTTCCACCAACATCGAATACAATAGGATTGATATTGTTTATTTTTCTAGACAAAAGTTCGTCAAGATTAATGTTTTCATATTTCTTATTTATTCGTGATATATCGTATCCAAACTTGTTAACTAATTTTTTAATTATTCTTCTCATTTTATTTATAAGCAATTTCTAAATTAAATTAACTATTATTAAAGATTATTCTTTTTAATTTTGATAATCATACTCTATTAATACTTTTTAATTCAATATTTACAAATTCATAATGTTGCCAGTATATTTTATAATAAAGAGATAATGAAAAATAAGACTTTAGTAATTTTAGATTTAGAAAAAAATTATGATTTACATGAAAAAGATCTTACTTTTATAAGTTTAAATAAAGGATTAATAAATTTAGATAATTGTAAGCAGATATATTTAAAAAAATTTCGTCAAATAAAAAAAGATGTTCAAAAAAAGTTAATTGCAAAATTACTAAAGATTATTTCTGAAAATAAAAATGAGGATAATCCGCTGATAGAATTAGAGGTCAATAATTTAAGAAACGATAGATATAATTTTATTGATAGAATAACAAATTTAGTAATCATTAAGAAAATTATTTTATCAAGTGGATTTAATAAGTTAAAAATTATTTCAGATAACAAAAATACATTAGATATATTTGATAAACTAAACATTGATATAGAAAAAAAAGATTTTTGTAAAAAAGAAAAAAAACTAAGTTTTTTTAAAATTAAATTACTAAAATTTTATCTTAAAAGTCTTTTTATTATAATTTTTTTAAAATTAAGAAAAAAAGATATAAAAAAAAAAAATTTCGAGTCATATTTTTCAATTAATCCAAATAAGTTTCAATATTTTAAAAAAAAGTTTAAATAAAGAATTTCATTTTAACTTTCTGTTGACAGATGAAACACATTTAAATCATAGTATATTTGAAATTATTCAAATTATAAAAAAACAAAAATTTAAAAATGTAATCAATATTGAAAGTTTAATTTCCATTAGATATTTAATTATATTGATTTTAAAGACTTTATTTCTAAAAATAGAATGTAATTTTAATTTAGATGATTTTAAAATCAATGGTCTTTCTTTTAAAAAAGAGATTAAATTTTTTTTCTTAATTTCTTTTCTTAATAGATCAAAATTAAATATATACAATGATGCAATAAGTTCGTTTTTAAGAAAATTTGATATTAAAACTGTCCATATGTATTTGTTTGAATATAGTTTTGGTTTTTATCTTATTAATAAAATCAAAAGTTTTTCAAAAAAAATAAAGATAATTGGATACCAGCATGGTATTTTCTCAGAGAATTTAATGTGGTTTGATGTTCTGAAATCAATTAGAAACAAAAAAAAATATTTACCAAATAAAATTATTTCATCAAACATTTATAGTGCGAATGATTACAAAAAAAAATTAGGAAATATTCCTATTGAAATAAATAAGAAAAATGAATTTAAAAAGCAGCTTTTTGTAAATGAAGTAAAAATTAACAATAACTCAAAAAATAATATTATATTTCCAGGACTTCACGAATTTGATGATCTATATTTCTTTTTTATAAATACCCAAAAAAATAATGAAAAAAAATTTCTTTTTAAATTACATCCTAAAAACAAGTTTAAATTTACAAATACAAAAAATGTTAATAAGATCAAAAGTCATAAATTAAAAAATTTTTCAAAAATAATAATTTCTCAAACGTCATCATTAATATATGATTTTTTAAAGATGAAAAAAAAGTTTTTTGTGTTAGATATTGATTATAAGTCAGATTTATTAAGTAGCAGAATTTTAAAAAAAATAGAATTATTTAATAAAAAAAAATTTTATGATAAAAAAATTACTTTTAAAGTTTAATTCAAAAAAATTTAAAGTAGGAGTAATTGGATTAGGTTACGTAGGATTGCCAATTTGTGAAAGATTTTCAAGAGCAGGAATTGAGGTTATTGGTGTTGATAACGATCCTAATAAGATTAAAATTTTAAAAAAAGGCCAGTCATACATCAAATCTAAAAAACTAAAAAATTTCAAATATTTTAAAAATAATAAGAAAAATTTAAGTATTAATTATAAAATTTTGAATAAATGTGATGCAATTCTAATTTGTTTACCTACTCCTCTAAAAAATTTCAAGCCAGATATGAGTTATATCTTTGATTGTGCTAAAAAAATAAAAACTTTTTTAAAACCATATCAACTGCTTGTATTAGAAAGTACAGTTTATCCAGGTGCGACTGATGAGTTAATAAACATTATAAGACAAAAAAAAATTATATTAGGAAAAAATTTTTTTGTTGGTTATTCACCTGAGAGAGAAAATCCAGGTGATGATCAATTTACTTATAAAAAAACGCCAAAAATAATAAGTGGATTTTCTAAAAATTGCCTTAACTTAATGGATGCTTTGTATAAAAATATAATTAATAAAAGAGTTAAATCCGACGATTTAAAGTCTGCTGAACTATCAAAGCTTTTAGAAAATTTATATAGAGCAGTTAATATAGGATTAATAAATGAGCTTAAAATTATTTGTGATTACTTAAGAATTGATATTTTTAAAGTAATAGATTTAGCATCTACCAAAAATTTTGGATTTCAAAAATTTTTACCTGGTCCAGGTTTAGGAGGACATTGTATTCCAATCGATCCATATTATTTATCTTGGATATCAAAAAAAAAAGGATATCAACCTAAGTTTATTCCTTTAGCTGGAAAAATAAATACAATGATGCCGTCTTGGGTAGTTAAGAAAATGTTGACCAAGCTTAAAAACCGTAAGAAAAAAATCTTGATTTTAGGTGTTGCTTATAAAAAAAATGTTGATGACGATAGAGAGTCCCCATCTTTTGAAATAATGAAAATATTAAAAAAACAAAAAATTAGTTTTGAATATAATGATCCTTATTTTGACAAGATAAGAAAAGGGAGACAAAATAAGATTATTAAGCAATCTGTTTCTCTAAACAAAGATAATTTAAAAAAATTTTCAGCAGTTATTCTTGTTACTGATCATGATCAATATGATTATAAATTTATTGCCCAAAATTCTAAAATTGTTTTTGATACAAGAGGTGTTTACAAGAAATTCAATTTTGAAAATATTTTTTTTTGTTAAAGTATTCAGCTTTTTTTTGTTCTATTTCATTTTTTAATAATTTCATTTTCGTAAATATTAATTAATTTATTAGAGCAAGTATCCAAATCAAATTTTTTTATAGACTCTAAACAATTATTTTGCATATTATTTAATATTTCTTTATTTTCTTTAATTTGAAGAATTTTGTTGACAAACTCAGACACATCATTGTCTTTAATTAAAAAACCATTAATTTTATCTTTAACAATTTCGTTGGCACCTTTTCCAGTAAATGAAATAATGGGTACTTTTGACGCGAGAGCTTCTATAAATGTAATTCCAAAAGATTCAATTCTAGATAAATTAAGGTATATATCTGATGATTTATAATGATTAATTAGTGTCGAATGAGGAAAAAAAATCCTCATCAATATTTTTAATGTTTTCTATAATTTCAAATAAATTAGGATTAGATCTTATAAATTTATTTTTATATAAAAGTTTTGAATTTTCGCCAATTATTTTCCATTTAAAATTTATGTTTTTGTTCATCAGATTTGTAGAAACCTGCTCAACTAAATCAAGACCCTTTTTTTTCTCAGCAAATCTTGCAACAGTAATAAAAAATAATAATTCATTACTCTGATTTCTTTTTCTGATGGTTTTCTTAAATTTTTGCGTATTTACACTATTAGGAAAGTAGATTAGTTTTTGCTCCTCTACCCCTAAACTAATCAAGTCTTCTCTTATGGTCCTTGAAAGATAAGTAAATTTATCAATATTTTTAATAGTTTTTTTTAAAAAAGAGTCATACTTTTTGTTTAATCTATAGCCGTAATTAATTAAAGGATCAACTTGTAAATCTACACCCTGAAACGTTACAATAATTTTTTGGTTAAATTTCTTAAGGACATTGATGAGTATTAAACTTTTGAAATTTAAAAAATTGAAATGCCAAATATCGACATTATTCGTTCTTATTATTTTTGATATATATGGATTTAAAATGAAAAAAATATTTAAATTTAAGTAGTACTTAAAAAAAAAAACTATATTTAATAAAAATTTTTTAAATATAAAAATTTCATATTTATTATTTTTTATATTTGTTTTGTTATATAAAAATAATTTTACATTAATTTCCGTTTTAGAAAGTTTATTTGCTATGTTATGTGCTTGAACTTGGGCGCCCCCAGCTTTAGGAAAAAAAGTACCAAGGACAAATGCTATATTCATATTTTAACAATGACTTAATTTAATTAATATAAGACTAGGTTTTATTAATAAACAAAAAATTTAATTGTGTATAAAAATAAGGTTAATTTATGATTTGTTGTTTTAAAAACTAATGTTAATTGAGTACTTTTACGAAATTTTGAAAATGAGGAAAAAAAGTAAATTTTTTTACCTGTTTTTTGGCAACTAGCCTTTTTTGAAATAATTCTTTCTCACTCGAATTTACAAATTTGTCAAAAGCTTGATTAAGACTCTCAGAGTTATTACTTCTAAATAAAAAACCACCCTTTCCATTAAGTAAAAATTCCTCAGGCCCATTTTTGCAATCAGAGGAGATAATATTAACATTGCAAGATGCAGCTTCAACCATAACAAAACCTACTTCTTCCCAAAGAGAGGACAATATGAATACTTTTGCATATTTTAAAAACTTATAAACATTCTTTTGATGACCAATTAGAATGACATCTTCATGTAAATTTAACTTTTTAATTTGGCTGGTTAATTTGCCTTTTAATTCTTCTCCATCCCCAATAATTATTAATCTATAGTCTTTGTATTTTTTTTTCATTAAGGCAAAATTTTCTATTAAAAAAGAAAAATTTTTTTGCCTTGTTAATCTCCCGATGCAGACTATATAATTTTGATTGATGATATACTTAGGAATATCATCATCATTTTTTAATTTGACTATTTCATTATAATTAATAATTGGATCATAGAGGATATACATTTTTTTTTCATCAAAAATTTTTAAAACTTTAAACTGTTCGTATAAACTTTTTGTAGGGAATGTAATTTTATAAATTTTTTTTGATGCAATCTTCCAAAATAGTGTTCTTAAAAAATTCATTTTAGGATATCCTGAAATTCTCAAAATGACTTTTGTCTTAAATTTGAAAATAAAATTTAAAAAAATTGGTAGGGAAGTTATTAGTTGAATAATTAAAAAATCGGGTTTTTCTTTTCTAATTAAATTTAATAAAGGTATAAATGAAAAAAAAAAAATTATTAAATAACTTAAGCGACTATTAAAAAAACCCCCTTTTGGTAAATATTTGTGAAATTTAATTCTACTAAGATTTATATATCTATTCTTTTTTTCATAAATATTCCATTCACCTACAGCATCAATAATCTTTGTTTGGATACTATTTTTTGAGTATTTTTCTAAGATATCAGCAGAATTAACTACTGCTTTGATTGTTCCAACATTGCCAATCCACGGAGCCCAATAAAATATTTTCATAATTTTACCATTTTATTATTAATCTATATATAGGAATTATTAAATTTAAAAAATGGCAAAAATAGAGTCTAATCTTTTAAGTAAAAAAAATCTTGTAATCTTTTCACCATCAATTGATCAAGGCGGAGTAGAAAAAAATTTGTTTTTAATAACAGAATTTTTAAGTAAAAGATTACCTAATATATTCTTAATTACCTCAAATTTTAGAGATAAAAAAAAATTTAGCAAGAAAATAAAAATTTATACCCCACCTAAATATTATTGGAATTTTAGAAACAGACTTTTAAATAATATTACATGCACAATCATATTACTAAAATTAATTTTAAGTAAAAAAAAATTTTCGCTGCTATCTTTTAATGCTAACATATTTGCTACCATCGTTGCAAAAATATTCTCTATTAAGGCAATAGTAAGGATTAACACTTCACACAAAAAATGGTCTACAAATTTTTTTAAAAGATTTATATTTAAATTTTTTTTAAAATATCCAGATGAAGTAATTGTAAATTCTAGAGAACTTAAAAAAGAAATCGATAAAGAATTTGGGGTCAACTCAGAATGTATTTACAATCCTTTGAATAAATCCGAAATTTTGAAGTCTATAAAAACTAAAAAAAATATTTTTGGTGTTGATAAAAAAACTCTAAAAATTCTATTTATTGGAAGATTGGTTGATCAAAAAGATCCATTTACTTTTATAAAAGCTATTAAAAATATACCTGAAAATATAAAATATAAATCTTTTATGGTTGGTAGTGGATACCTAAAAGAGGAAATTTTAAAATTTATTAAAGAAAATAATTTAGATAATAAGTTGATACAAGTAGATTACACTAAAAGAGCGATGCAATATTTAAATCAATGTGATTTATTTGTCCTTTCCTCTAAATTTGAAGGATTGCCCAATGTTTTATTAGAAGCTCAGTTTTTAAAAAAATTTATTATTTCGACTAATTGCCCAACAGGTCCAAAAGAAATTCTACTAAATGGTAAGGCAGGAAACTTAATTGACTCAAATAGCCCAAAAGATTTGACACAAAAAATAATTAATTTTCATAAAGATAAAAAGAAAAAATTAAATAAAAAAAAAATTTTACTTGGTTATAAACAACTGCAAAGATTTGATTTTAATACTAATTGTAAAAAATATTTGAATTTGATTAAAAGAATTATATGAAAAAAAATTTGATATTTTTTTTACCAAATTTTGGTCCAGGAGGTGCTGGAAATTCTATATTAAACATATGCAAATATTTAAATAAAAAAAAATATAAAATTTATGTTATTTCGTTAAAAAAAAATTTTTATAAAAAAGAACTTTTAAAATATTGCCATGAAGTAAAAGAAATCGATCAGATAAAAACTTTTTTTTCATTATTTGAATTAGAGAATTATTTTAAAAATTTTGACAAACATAAAACTTTAATAATATCAAATATAAATTATGCAAATGCGCTATTTGTGGTTTTTTTTAAGACTATCTATAAATACAAAATTGCTATAATTGAAAGAACACCTTATCAAGAGTTAAATATATATTATGGAATTAAAGATTTTTTTAAAAAGTTGATTATTAAAACTATAATAAAGACCTTCTATAATAAAGTTGATGTTCTTATTGCTAACTCAAAAAAACTGCAAAAGATTTTGAAAAAATAATTAAAAAAAAATGTCAATTTGTTTACCCTTTAACAATTGAAAAAAAAATTGATGTTAGAAGAAGGGTAAATTTAAAAAAAAGTATAAATCTTCTCACAATAGCTAGATTGTCAAGAGAGAAAAAGTTAGAAGATCAAATTAATGCATTAGGAATTATTAACAACCGTAAATTTTCTCTTAATATAGTTGGAGACGGTTTCTTAAAAAAAGAATTAAAGAAACTCATAGAAAAGTTGGATGTAAAAACTAAAATTATACCATATTCAAAAAATGCAAAAAAAAAATTTCTCATTAAGTCTGACATATATATCTGCTCTTCAGATTTTGAGGGTTTTCCAAATACTGTTGTTGAGGCAATAAATTATGGTTTGCCTGTTGTATCATCAGAAAATCATGGCGGAATTAAAGAAATTCTACTTAATGGGAAGGGTGGTGATTTTTATGAGTCGGGTAATATTAAAGATTTATCAAATAAGATTTGCAATATAGTTAATAATTATAAAATGGGATTAAAAAAAAATAAAAAAGCGAGAGATAATTTAGATAGATTTTCGACAAGCAATATCAAAAAGTATGAAAAAATTTTTGATAGAACTCTAACTAAATAAATTATGATTAATAATAAAATCAATTTGCTAGACTGTACCTTAAGAGACGGAGGATACTATAATAATTGGTTTTTCGAAAAAGAATTAATCAATGAGTATTTAAGAGTAATGAGCTTGATAAAGATCGATTATGTTGAAATTGGATTTAGATTTTTAGATAAAATTAAAACAAAAGGACCTTGTGCATATTCAGAAGAAATTTTTTTGAGAAGTTTAAAAATACCAAAAAATCTTAAAATTGGTGTGATGGTAAATGCTGCGGATTTTGTTGGTCAAAAGAATATGATAGAACTAGCAAAAAAAAATTTTAAACCAAAAAAAAAATCAATAATTTCGTTGGTAAGACTAGCTTGTCATTCTCACGAAGTGAAAGAAATTTTACCACTTATTAATTGGCTTAAAAAATCAGGATATAAAGTTGGTGTTAATATCATGCAAATACCCGAATTATCTTCTCGAGAGATCAAGAATGTTGTTAAACAAATTAAAAAAACAAAAGCAGATGTTTTATATTTTGCTGATAGTATGGGCAGTCTTGGCTCACTACAAACCAAAAGGATTGTTAATCAAATAAAATTACTTTGGAAAAAATCCACAGGCATTCATACTCACGATAATATGGGTAAAGCGTTAGAAAATTCAATCACAGCGATTAACAATTCAATAAATTGGGTAGATTGTACTGTAACTGGAATGGGCAGAGGACCTGGGAATACTAAAACTGAATATTTAATTCTGGAATTAAATAGAAAAAGAGAACATTTAACTGATTTATTAAATTTAATTAAAAATTATTTTGAACCTCTTAAAGATAGATATAAGTGGGGATCAAACCCATTTTATTACTTTGCTGGATTAAATTCTATTCATCCAACTTTTGTGCAAGAAATGTTAAATGATAGTGGATTTGATCCAGAAGATATTTATTACAATTTAAAAAATTTAAGTACAGTAGGAGGTAGAAAATATAGCAAAGAACTAATTTCTCTTGGAAAAAATTATTATAGAAAAATTAATAAAGGTACTTGGGATCCAATAACAGATATCAAAAATCGTAATGTTTTAATAATTGGACCTGGTATTTCAGCTACTAAATATAAATCAAAAATAATTAAGTTTATAAAAAAAAATAAACCTTTAGTTCTTGTTTTAAATGCTATCAATCCAGTTCCAAAAAAATTTATTTTTGCAAATGTTGTCTGCCATACTTTAAGATTATTATCTGATATTAACAAATATAAAAAAACAAATAATTATTTAATTACACCTTTCTCAAGTTTCTCAAATAGCATAAAAACAAAAATTCGATCAAAAAAGATACTTAATTTTGGAATACAAGTTAAAAATAATAGATTTAAGTTTCACAAAAACTATGCTGTTTTACCAAATTCTTTGGCTATAACATATGCCCTTGGTATCTGTACAAGTGGAGAGTGTAAAAATATTTTTTTAGCAGGATTAGATGGATACAACAAAACTAGCCCAAAGAAGTTCGAAATGGATGAAGTTTTACAAAATTACAAGTTAGAAAAAAAAGCAATAAAAATAGTTTCCTTAACACCAACAAATTATAAAATAAAAAAAATTAAAATATAAAATGCATGATTTTTTATTGGTAATTCCTGCAAGATATAAATCAAAGAGATTACCGGGAAAACCTTTGATTAATTTGAAAGGTATACCAATGATTGTTAGGACATATAATCAGTGTAAAAAAGTTGTTGCACCCTCAAAAATTTTGGTTGCGACTGACAATAAAAAAATTTTTAGTATATGCAAAAAAAACAATATTAATGTAATGATGACATCTAATAAGTGCCTCACAGGAACTGACAGAGTTGCTGAAGTAGCAAAAAAAATTAAAAAAAAGTTTTATATAAATGTTCAAGGTGACGAGCCAATATGTAATCCTTCAGATATAAGAAAAATTATAAGAACTGCTAGAAAATATCCAAATAAAGTAATTAATGGTTTTACAAAAATAAAAGATAAAAAGATGTTTAATTCACCTCATGTTCCTAAAGTGATATTTAGAAAAGATGGAAATTTAATATATATGTCAAGAGCGCCAATACCTTCTAATAAAAAAAAATCTTTTATAAGAGGATGGAGACAAGTTTGTATTTACAGTTTTCCTTATAAATCACTCGAGAAATTTTCAAATTTAAAAAAAAAAACAATTTTAGAAAGAATTGAGGATTTAGAACTGAATAGATTTATTGAAATTGGTCATGAAGTGAAAATGATTGAGATGTCCAATAGATCAGTTGCTGTAGATACTAGAGGTGATTTAAAAAAAATTATGAAATTAATTAGATAAGTTTTTATTTTATACAAAATTATGAAATTACAAAATTTTGAATAAAATCTTTAGTCAAAAGTGAAAACAAAACAAAAAATAATTTTAGCAAAGATAATCTTTAAAATTATAAGAATCTTTTTTCCTAAAAAAATTAAAGTAAAAAGAAATGATATTGAATGGAATTTAAATCTCTCTGAGGCGATAGATTTGCATATTTTTATCTTCGGAAGTTTCGAAAAAGAAATCACAAGCATTGCAAAAAAACTCCAATTACAAAAATATAATCAAATAATTGATATTGGTGCAAATTTTGGTGTGCAATCATTACAGTTTGCAAAAAATTTTAACGATTCTAAGATTTATTCAATAGAACCAACTAATTATGCATTCAATAAATTTATAAAAAATTTAGAGTTAAATCCAAAATTGTCTAAAAATATCTATCCATTTCAAATGTTTTTAGGATCAAAAGAAAAAGAAATGCCCTCTTTTATTTATTCAAGTTGGAACTTAGAGTCAGTAGAGACAAAACATTTTAAACATTTAGGTGAAAAAAAAAGCACTGAAAAATCGAATTCACTTACGTTAGATGAATTTATTGTTTTAAACAAAATTTCCAATGTTGATTTTATTAAGTTAGATGTAGATGGATTTGAATATAATGTCTTAAGAGGGGGTATGAATTTTCTAAAAGAAAAAAAACCACCAATTTTTATGGAATTGGCTCCCTATCTTTATAAAGAATATGGATATAACAAAGAAAAGATTTTGAAATTGATTATTTCTTTAAATTATAACTTTTATGATTTAAAAAATTTAAAAAAAATTTTTGATATTGATCAAAAAATATCAAATATTAAAGATGGTTCTAGCGAAAATATTTTATTAATGTAAATCCATGGATTTAGTAAGTGTAATTATCCCTTTCTATAAAAAACGGAAATTTATATGTGAAACTGTAAGTTCCATTTTGGAACAAACTTACAAAAATATTGAAATTGTAATTATATATGATGACCCAGAAAAAGATGATCTCAATTTTTTAAGAAAAAACTTTTCAGAAAACGATAAAATAAGAATAATAGTTAACAATAGAAATTTAGGCGCTGGTCTTTCAAGAAATAAAGGTATTGCATCAGCAAAAGGTATATATGTAGGTTTTATAGATGCTGATGATTTATGGAGCAAAGAAAAAATTTCAAAACAAATTACTTTTATGAAAAAGAATAATTTTCAAGTATCACATACTTCATATAAAATTATTAGTGAAGAGGGTGAAATATTAAATACACGTAAATCAAAATATTTTAACAATTACAAAAATATTTTAACTTCATGTGATATCGGATTGTCTTCTGTTCTTCTTAAAAAAACACTTATAACAGAGGAAATTAAATTCGCGAATTTAAAGACTAAAGAAGATTTTGTGTTATGGCTAAAAATATTGAAGTCAGGTTTTGAAATTGGAGCTGTAGAAGAACCACTTATGTCGTGGAGAAAGACTAAAGGTTCACTATCTAGTTCAACATTTCAAAAGTTAAAAGATGGATTTAAGGTTTATAATCGTTTTATGAATTATAACTTAATTAAGTCATTATATTTACTAATTAGTTTATCTATTAACTACCTAAAAAAATCATAATGGAATTAATTAAATTATTTATTTTATTTATAATTATATTATCTATAAATTTTATATTTAAATCCAAAAATTTTTTATTAAGTTATACTGGTTTAAAACATCAAATTTATATTCAGCAAAACAAAGTGCCTTTATCGGGAGGTTTTGTATTATTAATTTATTTTTTGTTAAATCACTATGATCAAAATATAATATTAACTTTTTATATTTCTCTTTTTTTTCTAATTGGATTGGTTGGAGATTTAAATTTATTTAAGACTGCTACATTAAGACTCATGATACAAATAATTCTGATTATATTTTTTGTGATATCTCTTAATGTCTCTATAATGGACTTAAGGTTTGGGTTTTTAAATGAAATCTTAGATAATTTTTATTTAAATATTTTTTTTGTAAGTTTTTGTTTTTTAGTACTGATTAATGGTTCTAACTTTATAGATGGATGTAATGGTCTTGCAATCGGGTACTATTTGATAATTTATTTTTTCTTATTTTATTTGATTAAAAATCAAATAATAGTTTCTGAAATAAATTTATTTTTATCTTTAATATTTTGTCTTTTAATTTTATTAATTTTTAACTTATTAAATAAGCTTTTTCTTGGTGACAACGGAATATATATACTGTCGGTTATTACAGGTTATATATTAATAGAGATTGCAAATTTAAATAATTATATTTCACCTTACTATATTATGAATTTACTCTGGTACCCTGCTTTCGAAATATTATTTTCTATGTTTAGAAAAATAAGATCAAACTTTTCGCCAATGGAACCTGATACTAATCACCTTCACCAGCTGTTATTTTTTTTGTATAATTTTAAATTTAAGTTTTCCCAGAAAATCAATAACTCTTTAGTTGGCATAACAATAAATTTATATAATTTGGTATTAATATTTATTTTCAGTATTTATCCAGAGAACTCTAAATTTCAATTAATCTTAGTTATAATAAATATAATAAATTACTTGATAACTTATAAGTTACTTTTTGACTTTAAAAAAAAGTTTAAACATAGAAATTAAGATTAACAGCCCATCCTTTAAGGCATTTACTTTTTTTCTGCCTCCTATTCTTGCTCTTTCATTTGACTTGCTTGTAACAAGTTTATAACCGGATTTACATGCTTTGATTGGTAATTCTACACAAAATGAAAAGTCTTTATTTTCAATATTTAGCTTTTTAAAAATCTCTACTTTTCCAATAACGAATGTATATAAAATATCTGTTATTTTTAAATTAAAAAAAATATTACCAATTTTCGTAAATATGAAGTTTCCTATGTAAGTAATTAACGTATCGTCTTCACTACTACAATCTCTTTCATATCTTGATGCAAAGATAAAATCAATTTTACTAGAGGTAAGATTTTTATACATTGATCTAAGTTCATTTGGATTAAATGAGCCATCTGCATTAAAAATGCAAAAATACTTAGTAGTGACCTCATTAATACCCATGATTAGTGCATCGCCATAACCCTTATTCTTTTGAAAAACTAACCTGCAATCATAATCAGAAATCGAATTAATAGTATCTCTATCACTTTCCTCTAGTACAATTAATATTTCCAAATTGAATGATTTTAATTCTTGAAGTACTCTAGGCAGTGACTCTTTTTCGTTCTTAGCAGGTATTACTAAAGTTAAATCACGCATTAGTTTCAATTAAATAATTAATATAATGGACAAAATAATAAAATATATAAAAAGAATATAAAATAAATAAGTATCGATTTTTTTGAAAAAAATCAGGTTTGATTTCGAGATTAAAAATTGTAAAGCAGAGTATGATTACCAATGGGTCATAATATTTATGAAAAATATGGTATTGTGGTGTCATCATCAACAAAATTAAAATTAATATTAAATTACTGTAATTTTTGAAAATAGAAGTCTTGATCAAAAAATACATCGATAACGGATAAAAAATGAATAATAAAATATTATTACCTAATAAATAATTTGATGCGTGCAAAATAATACCACCTCCAGATAAATTAAGGTCATAATTAAAATTTTTAATTATTAATGTAAGAGATAAAATAATTATAAAAAATAGCCCTAAATCATATTTATAGTTAAAATTTAAATTGAATTTTTTATAAATTAAAATTGGTATCATGTGAAAAATAACAATAGATGTTATGAGTGGAATTTTATTAAAATAATTCATACTTAGACCCCCCTCATCTATAAAAAAAACGTCAAGTATAAAAACATAGTAAAAGGCAGGAAAAGCTAAAAAAAGATTTAATACGGTAATATAAAAAATATTTTTGAAAAAATTTTTATTTTTCAAAAAATATATAAAAAATTCGTAATAAAAAAAAATACCAAATAAACAAAACGATGGCCTTATATAAGATGCTATTGCTAAAAATAAAATGTTGAGAAATGAGTATTTAATCTTTCTGTCCTTTTTAAATTTTAAATAAAAATAAATTGATATTAGAAAAAATAATAATCCCAATATTGCACTCTCTGGCCAAATTGCGTTTGATCTAAATGATGGTGATAAATATAAAATACAACTTAAAATTAAAAGATATTTTTTATCTACATTATCTTTAAAAAATTAATTTTAGGGATTTATAAAAAAATAATTGATTAAGTATTATTATATTCATTAAAAAAAATCTTACCAAATCTACACTGATTAAGATTTTGTTTAAAAAAAAAGATAATTATCAGATATATAGGTGAAATTCTTGTTGCAGCCCCAATCTCATCTAGAGCTGTGTCAAAATTTAAAAAAGTATAAATAAAATCTTTTCCAAAATGGTTAGCGCCTTTTAATGTGAGTTCAAAATCAGATTTAGGTCCAAGTGTAATATTTTCATCTAAAAAAAAAACCAAAATAAAGAGTTAAAATTAAAAAAAAACAGATAAAAATGTGGTAATTTTTTTTTAAAAGATTATTTATCATAATAGTTATTTAATTTAATTAACAAACGTATCAATATATAAATGATTTTGAAATATTATCAAAAAGTTGATGATGCACTTTCTTATTTATTTTCATCAGTTTGTGATGAAAAAAAACTTATCAAAAGTATTTTTGAAAAAAAAAAAATTGTTTATGTAGATATTGGTACTAATGAGGGTTCATTTTTAGAATATCTTTTAAAATTTTGTAACTTTAAAAAAATTTATTGTTATGAACCAATTTTAAGATTATCTAACGAATTAAGAAATAAATATAGTGATCAAAAAATTGAAATTTTTAATATAGCATTATCGAATAAAAAATCTTTCAAAAAATTTTATGAATATAAGATTTCATCTCAATCTAGTCTTTATAAACAAAACAATATTTTTAAATCTTTAAAAGATTTAAAAAAAATATCTAAAGTTAAAACAGAAAATTTCGATAATGAATTTAATACGGAAAAAAAAATAGATTTTTGTAAAATAGATGTTCAGGGAGAAGAAATAAATGTTTTAAAAGGAATGACCAAAAGTTTGAAAAAAAAAAAAATTAAGCTTTTAAAAATTGAAATAACTTTTATAGAAAGATACATAGGTATTAAACCTAATTTTAATCAAATTATATCTTTTCTTTTAAAATATAATTATCATTTAATATCGATATCAAAAGTCAAGTATAAGAATAATAGACTGCTATTTATGGATGCTTATTTTTTATCAAAATAATGCCTTTAAACATAATCACATTTTTCATTTTTTATAATCTGATTTTATTTTCAGTTTTAGGTTTTGGTTTTTTTGTATCAAAAATTTTTTTTGGAAATACATTAAAAAAAAATCTTGGCTTTGCAGGATTATTTGGTTTATTTTTTTTACTTATATATTCATATTATTCTCATTTATTTATTCCTCATGGTTATATTCATAATGTTATTATTTTACTAATTGGTTTATTTTTATTCATATATTTCATCAAAGATTTTGATTTTTTATCATTTAAAATATTATTAATTATTTTTTTATTTTTATTTTTGATTTTACTTTTATTTAAAACTCATGATGATTTTCATTATTATCATTTTCCCTATAGTTACTACATTACTCAACATTCATTATTGATTGGTATTGGTCAATTTAACCATGGATTTAGAACACCATCATCAATTTTTTATTTGAATTCCCTGTTTTATCTGCCATTCGCTAAGTATTATTTATTTTATGTTCCTACTTTATTGATTATGGGATTTTCAAATCAGATTTTAATATTGCGATTTTCTGAATATTTCAAAAACAAAAAAATTGATTTTATTTTCTTTTTGTCTTTCTGTTTTTTTATTTTTATAAATATATTCTTTTATAGGCTGCAAGAACATGGCACTGATCGATCTGCACAAATACTTATATTGATTTTATTTTTACAATTATTAACTTTTCTGAATTTTGGAAAAGATGCGAAAAGTAATCTCATCCAGATGATTGTAATATTAGGTTTGATTATATCTTTGAAGGCATTTTATATTTTGTATTTGATAGTTCCCTTAGTTATATTTTGGATATTATACAAAGAGAAAAAATTATATTTGTTAAAAGATGTTATTAAAAATAAAATTTTCTATTTTTTTCTATCATTAATAATTGTAGTTATTATTACAAATTTCTTAAATACTAGTTGTCTAATATATCCGATAAATTTTTTATGTTTTGAAAATTTTGATTGGTCTCTAGGTTCAAATGAGATTAATAGAATGAATCAACATTATAATTTATGGTCAAAAGCAGGTCATACACCAAATTATAAAGTTGATAATCCAGAAATATATCTTCAAGATTTCAATTGGGTTTATAATTGGATCAATAATTATTTTTTTAATAAAGTCTCTGATTTGATTTTAGGATTATTATTTACCTCTTTACTTTTAATTTTATTTTTTAAGCAAAAAAAGGTTAAAAAAATATCTTATAATAAAAATTATAATTTTTTAATTATTATAATTTTTCTTTTATTAATTGAATGGTTTGTCAACCACCCAGCTTTAAGATATGGTGGATATGCACTTTTTGCTATTTTGTTTTTTATGCCAACATCTATTATTCTTGCAAAATTTCGAAATAATTTTGATCAAATTTATAAAAAGATTAGTATTTTATTTTGTATTGTAGTTGTAGTCTTTTTAACTAGAAACTATATAAGAATTAATGAAGAATATAACAATTATAATTACTCTCCTTTAGATAAACCTATTTATAAAGTTGATGAAAGACATTTTAGAATTGAAAAAATATTTTCTGAACTTATTGATAATTTTGAAAAATGTGAACTATCATATGATAGTTGTAATTTTGAAAAAAGTTTGCGAGTTAAAAAAATTTTAAAAAGCAGATATATTTTTGTAGTAAATAATGATTAAATATTTTTCGCTCAAAATTTTAGCTATTTTTGATTTTTATTATCAAAAAAAACTGTTTTCTTTTCTTAAAAACCGAGGTTATAGAAATTTTGATTATATATTTGATATCGGTGCTCACCATGGGGAATCAATAAAATTATTTTTGAATAACTTTAAAATAAAAAATATTTACTCGTTTGAGGCAAGTAATGAAAATTTTAAAATCTTACAAAAAAATACGAAAAAACTTCAAAAAAAATTTGATAATGTGAATATATTGATTGAGAATTTTGCCGTAGGTGATGAGGAAAAAATTGTTAAAATGAAACAAATGAATGAAAGTTCGTCATCTACAATCAATAGCTATAATGTAAAGTCAAAATATTTTAAAAAAAAATCATTATTCCTCTTTAGTTCAAAAAATAAAAACTTCTTCTCGGAAATCGATGTGAAACAGGTATCACTATCTAATTATATGACTGAAAAAAATATAAATGAGATTGATTTTATAAAAATTGATACAGAGG
The DNA here is from genome assembly GCA_902596925.1 of uncultured Pelagibacteraceae bacterium. Taxonomy (GTDB): domain Bacteria; phylum Pseudomonadota; class Alphaproteobacteria; order Pelagibacterales; family Pelagibacteraceae; genus Pelagibacter. The sequence goes on from CACJVT010000009.1 coordinate 30,667, forward strand.
GATATGAGTATTATGTTCTAAAGGGCTTACAAAATCAATTCAAAAAAATAAAACTTATTTTGTTTGAACATCATTATGATAACATGTTAGTTAAAGATTATAAATTCAAGGATATTCATAACTTTTTAATTAAATATAAATTCAAGCAAATTTATAAATACAAAATGGCATTCAGAAAAACTTTTGAATATGTTTATGAGCTTCAAGAATAATTATTAACATACTTTACTGAGCAAATTAAATAGTCTATTAACAAATATGTCAAAAAATAAAGTTGCATTGATATTTGGTGTTACTGGACAAGATGGATCATATTTATCAGAATTTTTGCTAAAAAAAAATTATATAGTTAATGGCGTAATAAGAAGATCATCTTCTATTAACACATATAGGGTAGATCATATTTATCAAGATCCTCATGAAAAAAATTATAGGTTTAGATTACATTATGGAGATATAACAGATTCATCTTCTGTATCTAGTATTATTAAAAAAACAAAGCCAAATGAAATTTATAATCTTGCAGCACAATCTCATGTAGCAGTTTCATTCGAGGTACCAGAATATACTGCTAATGCAGATGCATTAGGGACATTAAGAATTTTAGAAGCTATAAAATTTCATAAACTTGAAAAAAAAACTAAATTTTATCAAGCCGGTACCTCAGAAATGTATGGCAAAGTTCAAAAAATACCCCAAAATGAAAAAACAAGTTTTTATCCACAAAGTCCTTATGGTGTAGCAAAACTTTATGCACATTGGATAACAAAAAACTATCGTGAAGCTTATAAAATTTATGCTTGCAATGGAATTTTATTTAATCACGAAAGTCCTAGAAGAGGAGAAACTTTTGTAACAAAAAAAATCATATCAGCACTTTGTAAAATAAAAGAGGGTAAACAAAAAAAACTTTTTTTAGGTAATCTTAATGCTAAAAGAGATTGGGGTCATGCAAGAGATTATTGTTTAGCAATGTGGAAAATATTACAACAAAAAAAACCAGATGATTATGTAATAGCAACAGGTAAACAATATTCAATTAAACAATTTGTTAATATAACAGCAAAAAAAATAGGTTTAAAGATTTTCTGGAAAGGCAAAGCACTGAATGAAAAAGCCTATAACGAAAAAGGTATTCCTATTATTGAGTGTGATAAAAATTATTTTAGACCATTAGATGTAAATACTTTATTAGGTGATGCTAAAAAAGCCAGAAAAACTCTAAAATGGAGGCCTAAAGAAAATTTAAATTCATTAATCGACGAGATGATTAAGTCTGAATATAAAAGTATAAATGCAATTAAGTAAAAATAGCAAAATTTTTTTAGCTGGGCACAATGGAATGGTGGGCTCTTCAATTTTGAGGTATCTAAAAAAAAAAGATTATAAGAAAATTATTGTTAGAAATAGAAAACAATTAGATTTGCTCAATCAAGAAAAAACTGAAAAATTTTTTAAAAAAGTCAAACCAGATTTTGTAATTATTGCTGCTGCAAAAGTAGGTGGAATATTGTCAAATGATACTTTTAGAGGCGATTATATTTATCAAAATTTGACAATACAAACAAATCTAATTCATTCATCATTCAAGGTAGGAGTTAAGAAATTAATATTCTTAGGATCAAGTTGCATTTATCCAAAATTCTCTAAACAACCAATTAGAGAGAATTATCTATTAAGTGGGAAACTAGAGCCAACGAATGATGCATATGCAATTGCAAAAATTGCTGGGGTAAAAATGTGTGAAGCTTATAATAAACAATATAAACTAAATTATATATGTTTAATGCCTACAAATTTATATGGACCAAAAGATAATTATGATCTTAAAAATTCACATTTTTTTCCTGCATTATTGTCTAAAATTTATAACGCAAAAAAATATCATAAAAAAAATATTGTATTGTGGGGTAATGGTAAAAGTAAAAGAGAATTATTATATGTTGATGATCTAGCAAGAGCATGTGAGTTTTTTTTAAAAAAAAATACGAAACATACATTGATAAATATTGGATCAGGTGTAGAGAAATCTATAAATGATTTTGCAAAATTTATTATGAGTAAAATGAAAGTCGATTTGAAAATTAATTTTGACCTTTCAAAGCCCAATGGAACGCCTAGAAAAAAATTGAATACTAGTTTAGCTCGAAGTTACGGTTGGAGGCCAAAAATTGATCTAAATGAGGGTTTTAATTATGTTTTGAAAGATTTTTTGAAAAACAAAATTAAGTAATTATGCGTTAAAAGTTAGTTTACATTAAATCATAAATCAGTATAACAATTCCGCCGGTGATTATTGCGAAAGTGTTATACCCGATCCCATTCCGAACTCGGAAGTCAAGCCTTTCTGCGCCGATGGTACTTTGTCTTAAGATATGGAAGAGTAGGACATCGCCGGCTTAAAATTTAAAATTATGAAAATTAAAAGCTCATTAAAGTCCCTAAAAGTAAGAGATCTAAATTCTAAACTAGTTAGAAGACGAGGAAGAGTTTACATAATTAATAAAAACAATCCTAAATTCAAAGCAAGACAAAAATAATTTTATGGATAATGAAAACCATAAAAATACCTGGAATAATTTTACTAAATTTGTTCTATGGGGAACTGTTGCAGTAATATCAGTGTTGGTATTGATGGCAATTTTTTTACTTTAAGGTCCTTTAATGAAGATAGGATCTATTTTAGAAAATCAAAAGTTTGAAAAAAGAGTGGCTATCATGCCAGAAATTGTAAAAAAATATCTTTCTTTAGGATTCGAAATTCTTCTAAGTAAAAATTATGCCTCTCATCTAGGAATAGAAGATCAAGAATATCTAAAAGTTGGTGCAAAAATTTCTCCAGATGAAAATGAAATTTTAAATTCATCTGATATTATTATACAACTTGGTGTCTTGTCAGACGAAAAAATTTCCCTAATTAGTGAAAATCAAATATTAATTGGAATTTTAAATCCTTATGATAACAAAAAAAAATTAGAAGATTTAGCCAAAAAAAAAATTAATCTTTTTTCTTTAGAGTTGCTCCCAAGAATAACACGAGCTCAATCAATGGATATATTATCCTCTCAAGCTAATTTAGCAGGTTATAAAGCTGTAATAGAGTCATTTGCTAGTTTTGAGAAGGCAATACCTATGATGATGACTGCCGCAGGAACAGTGCCAGCTGCTAAAGTTTTAGTTGTTGGAGCTGGGGTTGCAGGATTACAAGCAATAGCTACAGCTAAAAGAATGGGTGCTATAGTTTTTGCAACAGATGTAAGGATGGCATCAAAAGAACAAGTTGAAAGTTTAGGTGGTAAATTTCTGACTGTTGAAGGTTCTGAAAATCTTGAAACTGAGGGAGGCTACGCAAAGGAGACTTCTGATGAATTTAAAAAAAAACAAGAAGAGCTCTTGTCTGAAACTTTAAAAAAAATTGATATCGTAATCTGTACTGCACTAATACCAGGAAAAAAAGCTCCATTGATTATCAAAGATAATATGATTAGTAATATGCAACCAGGATCAGTGATTTATGATTTAGCGGCGATCCAAGGAGGAAATACTGCTTTTACTGAAGTAGATAAAATAATTAATAAAAAAGGAATTAAAATAATGGGGGAGAGCAATATTTTGAACAAATTACCTATCTCAGCATCTAGCTTATATTCAAAAAATATGTTTAATTTTGTTGATAATTTATTCGACAAAAAAAATAAAAAAATCAATATTAATTTAGAAGATGAAATTATTAAAAAAACATTAATTAAATAATCATGGAAATAGATCCTTTAATATTTAGACTAAGTATATTTATCCTATCAATATTTGTTGGATACTACGTGGTTTGGAGCGTTACACCATCATTACATACTCCATTGATGTCAGTAACTAATGCTATTTCTTCTGTAATAATTGTAGGTGCAATAATTGCAGGTTTGTCGGGTAATTCTGAAAGTATATTTAATACCTCAAGTATTTTTGGCTTTTTGGCTATCGCGTTAGCAGCAATAAATATCTTCGGTGGATTTCTTGTGACTCAAAGAATGTTAGCAATGTACAAAAAAAAGAAAAAGGACAAGTAATGATATCAGCAAATTTGTCAGCACTTTTTTATCTAGTTTCAGGTGTATTATTTATACTTGCATTACGAGGATTATCCTCTCCTGAAACATCTAGACAAGGTAATTTCTTTGGTATTTTAGGAATGTCGATTGCAGTTGTAGTAACATTTCTATCTATAGGAAATTTTTCAACTGGATTTATTTACGTTTTAATCTTTATTTTGATTGGTGGTTCAATTGGAGCACTCATAGCTTACAGAATACCCATGACCGCTATGCCAGAATTAGTTGCTGGCTTTCATAGTTTGGTGGGGCTCGCAGCTGTTTTTGTGGCAATCTCAGCTTTTTTAAATCCAGTAGCATTTAATCTTGGTGTACCGGGTAATATTAAACTTGGTAGTTTAATTGAAATGTCTATTGGTGCTGCAGTTGGAGCTATAACTTTTTCCGGTTCAATAATTGCTTTTTTAAAACTTCAAGGAATAATGTCAGGATCTCCTATCACTTTTAAAGGTCAACATTTACTTAATGCAATTATATTAACTTTAATTTTAATTTTAATTTATTTCCTTTGTTCATCTCAATCCTCAAAATTATTCTGGATTTTATTGGCTGTTTCATTTTTAATTGGTTTTCTATTGATAATACCAATAGGTGGAGCTGACATGCCAGTTGTGATTTCCATGCTTAATTCTTATTCTGGTTGGGCAGCAGCTGGAATTGGATTTACTTTAGAGAATACTGCATTAATTATTACAGGAGCACTTGTTGGATCATCAGGCGCGATACTATCATATATTATGTGTAAGGGCATGAATCGTTCATTTTTTAATGTGATTTTAGGTGGATGGGGAGCCACAGATGATGCTTCAAGTAAATCAACTAAAGAACAAAGACCAGTAAAAAGTGGTAATGCTGATGATGCAGCTTTCTTAATGAAAAACGCCTCCTCAGTTATAATTGTTCCAGGTTATGGAATGGCTGTTGCACAAGCCCAACATGCTTTAAGAGAAATGGTAGATACTTTAAAAAAAAATGATATTAAAGTATCATATGCTATTCACCCAGTAGCTGGAAGAATGCCAGGGCACATGAATGTACTATTGGCAGAAGCAAATGTGCCTTATGATGAAGTTTTTGAATTAGAGGATATAAATAATGATTTTGCAAATGCAGATGTCGCATTCGTTATTGGCGCTAATGACGTTACTAATCCAGTCGCAAAAACAGATCCTCAAAGTCCTATTTATGGGATGCCGGTTTTAGACGTAGAAAAATGTAAGTCTGTTTTGTTTGTCAAAAGAAGTCTCTCTCCAGGATATGCTGGCATTGATAATGATCTATTTTATAAAGAGAATACACTTATGTTATTTGCAGATGCAAAAAAAATGACAGAAGATATTACAAAAAATCTATAAAAGTAAAATGAGCACAAAAATTTATTGTGATATTGCTGATATAAATCAGATTAAAAAATTTAATAAAAAAAAATTAGTAAAGGGTTTTACAACTAACCCAAGTTTAATGCGAAAAGCAGGAGCAAAAAATTACGAAAAATATTCTAAAGAAATTTTAAAAATTTGTAAAAAACCAATTTCTTTCGAGGTATTTAGCGACAATTACAAATCCATGAGAAGAGAAGCCCTAATAATTAATTCATGGGGAAAAATGATATATGTAAAAATACCGGTTACGAATTCAAAAGGAAAATTTATGGGTAGTCTCATCAAGGAACTAAGCCAATTGAACATTAAATTAAATATAACTGCCGTATACAATTCTAATCAAACAAAAAAAATTTTAAGGTGTTTGAAAAAAAATTCAAAAGTGATTATTTCAATTTTCGCTGGAAGAGCGGCAGATGCAGGAAAAGATCCTATACCTGAGTTGAAAAAAAGTATTAAAATTTCCAAAAAATTTAAAAATGTTAAAATATTGTGGGCAAGCGTAAGAGAACCTTATAATTATATTCAAGCTAAACAACTAGGTTGTCATTTAATAACAATCCCCCCTTCTATAATAAATAAGATTGAAAATTTTGGAAAGTCATTTGAAAAATTAACTAGAGATACTGTGCTAGGATTTTTGAAAGATAGTAGAAAATCTAAATTTAAGATTTAGAGTATTTGTTAAAACTTATCATTAATGCAAAGTTGAACCAAAATATACCACCATTAAAAGTAGAAAATATACTTCCAGAAGGAATAAGTGGGATTAAATTTGAGATAATAAATAATATTGATGCAAATTGATAAATATTCTTATCAATCAGGTAATTCTTCATTGAGTAATAAATTGAGTATAAAATTAAGACAAAAAAGGTTAGGTATCCTAGCAACCCAATTTCAGATAATAATTCAAGATGTATTTGATGTGGATGTGTAGCTTGTCTTCCATCTGTTTTTTTAAATTCATCATTCCTATAAATTTCCCTTTTACTTTCGTCTCGAAAATTTTTTAGACCAACACCAAAAAATAAATTATTTTTAAAAATCTTATATGCAGCGTTTTGATGAGCCCCGTATTGAGACTCTTTAAAGTATTTATTTAATCCCTCCGACGAGTAAATTACTTTAATTTGATCGTAATATCTGTATTTAATATTTTCATTCATCAAAATAACGACACCTAATAAAGTTAAAATAATTGATAAAATTCCAACTTTTTTTAAAAAACTAGTTTTAAGAATAAAAAATAAAAATAAAAATACCGATAAAAATAATTTTACAAAGTTTGCTCTTTCTCCAATAGCAAAACTTATTAAAATAATTGAGATTGTCAGAATTAAAATGATTGAGTTAGAGAACTTTTGATTAATGAAAAATGCTAAAACAAATAAACTTATAAAATGGTAAAAACCTCCAACAACTAGTTCATCCCCAAAAAAACTTGCTATTCTTCCAGGCATTAAAGTATTAAATCCTAATATATTAAAACCAACTAGGAATTCAAAAATTACATCAAATGAAACTATAAAAAAAACTAACGTCCAATAATGCAATATTTTTTCAAATGATAAATCTTTATTTTGCATAAGATTTTGAAGTTCTTTAATAAAAAAAATTATTAATATGAATTTAATAAACCTAGGAAAAGAATTGTAAAAATTAACACTAAAAAATAAATTTATTGAGAGATATATTAAAAATATAATTAAAAGATAAAATATATAAGATCTATAAAATTTCTGAGACTCTTTTAAATCTAAAATAGCTAAAAGTGCAAAGGCTACATAAAAAAAATTTATAGAAAGATTACCTAAAATTAAAAATATTGGAAAAAAAATAAGTAAATAAAAAGATAAAATATTTTTTTTTGGCGGAATAAAATTTTCTTTTTTTAACATAATTGGTTGCGGGGGACGGATTTGAACCGCCGACCTTCAGGTTATGAGCCTGACGAGCTACCAGACTGCTCCACCCCGCGATATCTAAATTCTATTCTTGAGTTTGTTTAGCTTCTTAACTCTTTTGATATTTTCTTGTAATATTCTTTTCTTTTTTTCTGATGGTTTTTCGTATGTATTTTTTAATTTTATTATTTTAAAAAAACCATCTCTTTGGAGTTTTCTTTTTAAAACTCTCAAAGCTTGTTCAACGTTATTATCCTTAACTTCTATTTTGATAAATACCTCCAAAAAAACGAGTAACTATCATTTTTATAATTTCATGTCTATTTATTTTATTCATGTTTTCTATTTTTTATTAGCTTGTTCAGCTCTTTCCTTTTCTTTTTTCTCTCGTTTAATCCTACGTTCAGCTTTGGCAATCGCATCCAGAAGGTCTTTTTGAGTAAACAAATTTAAAGCCACAGGATCTTTTGGATTTAAATTATTGTAATTCCAATAACTTTTATTTCTAATAGATGTTACAGAATTTTTCGTAATTCCAACAAGTTTGGCTATCTGTGAGTCTTTTAATATATTATGTTGTTTAAGTAACCAAAGTGCCGAGTCTGGTTTATCTTGTCTCTTTGACAAAGGTATATATTTTTTAATTTTTTTTTCAGAATTAGATATTTCAACATCAAAATTTTTTATTTGAAGAGGTCTGCCCTGATCTTTTGATGATAGATCAATTTCTTCTCTAGATAATTGCCCTGCAATAATTGGATTATATGCTTTAATACCTTTAGCTACTTCTCCATCTGCAATACCTTGTACCTCTACCTCATGTAATTTACAAAAATCTGCAATTTGTTTAAAAGTTAGTGTGGTATTTTCCACTAGCCACATAGCAGTTGCCATTGGCATTAAAGGAGAACTAGACATTTAATTTTTTTTTTCTGATTTGAAATTTTGAAACTTTTTATTGAACTTACTTATTCTACCTTTATCCATTAATTTTTGCTTTCCACCAGTCCATGCAGAATGTGACTTTGGATCTATTTCTAGTTTAAGTAAATCACCTTCGGCACCCCAAGTTGATTTAGTTTCAAATTGTGTACCATCAGTCATTTCAACTTTTATATTATGATAGTTAGGATGTATTTTTTTTTTCATCTCGAGATTTATAACAAATGTTTTTTTTAAAACAATTAAAAGTTATGCAATTTTTCTCTTAATTTCGCATTAATGTTTGGGTTTGATGCGATGATTTTGATACGGTTTAAACTATCAAGGTTTAATTCATTTAGAACACCTCCAGCTTCATTTATTAAAACTACACCAGCAGCGATATCCCACAAATTAAGATTTTTTTGAAAATATCCATCATATCTTCCTGCCGCGACATAGGCCAGGTCGAGTGCAGCACATCCAGACTTTCTAAATAAAAAATCAGGTTTTTTCTCAAATGATTCTCCTGTAGTAAACAAACAATTTTCAATAACATTCTTTTTTGAAACTCTTATTTTCTGGTTATTTAAAAAGGCTCCATTATTTTTTTCAGCAAAAAACATTTCATCTTTAATTGGATCATAAATTAGTCCAGATATGATCTCATTATTAGACTTTAAAGCAATTGAAATTGCAAAATGTGGAATTCCGTGTAAAAAATTTACAGTTCCGTCTATCGGATCGATGATCCATGTATTGTTAGTATTTTTATTTTTTTTAACTCCGTTTTCCTCACTTATGAATGAAAAATCGGGTCTAGCTTTTTTTAATTCCTCAATAATTACTTTTTCAACTTTTAAATCTGCATTAGTAACAAAGTCTGCAGCTCCCTTTTTAGATACTTGTAATTTTTCTATTTCACCATAATCTCTTATTAATATTTTTGAAGCCTTTTCACTTGCTTTAATCATAATATTTAAATTTGAAGAAATTGAATTCATAAGATTAAATTTTTTTTAGATATTCTAAATTACGAGTATCCACTATGATTTCATCACCAGCCTCAATAAAAGGTGGCACTTGTATATTTAAACCATTATCTAATGTTGCTGGTTTATAAGATGAGGAAACTGTCTGGCCTTTTAAAGCGACATCAGTTTTTTCAATTTTACATTTTACTTGATTTGGTAAATTGACAAAAATAGGTATGTTGTTATAAAAACTTACAGTAACCTCAAGATTTTCAGTTAATAATTTTCCCTTTTCTCCAACAACATCTTTTTTTATATTAATTTGCTCAAAAGATTTAGGTTCGATAAAGAAGTAATTGCCCTCATCTTCATATAAATAATTATAGTTAATTTCATCTAATGATGCTTTTTCTACGTTTTCACTAGATCTAAATCTTTCATTTAATTTAGTATTTTTGTTTAAACTTTTCATTTCAACTTGTGCAAAAGCACCACCTTTACCAGGCTTAACATGTTGGGTCTTGAGCACTTGCCACAAATCATTCTTATATTCTAGCAACATCCCAACCCTTATTTCTCCTGCATTAATTTTCATTTAAGTTTTTTTATTGCCTCTGCTGGTATTAGTTTTTCATTATTCCAAATGTAGGCTGAAATAGCTAAAAAGTTTGCTTTATTCAATAAAAGTTTTTTATAATTATTAGAATTAATACCACCTACAGCAACTATAGGTGTTTTTGTGATTTTTTTAACTTTTTTGAGCAAATTTGTGGAGGCTTTATATTTTATTTTTTTTGTTTTTGAGTGATTAAAGGCCCCAAGCGCTATGTAGTCTGCTTTATTTTTTATAGCTATTTTTGCTAATTTTATAGAATTATGACACGTAACACCTATTATCTTATCTCCAATTAACTTTCTCGCTTTTACAATATTCATGTCTTTTTGACCGAGGTGGCATCCATCAGCATTTAATCTTTTAGCAATTAAAGCATTGTCGTTAACAAGAAATTTGACATTAAATCTTTTACAAATTTTCTTAATTTTTTCACCAATGATGATTTTTTTTTTAAGAGTTTCTTTTTTGAGCCTTAATTGAAAAAAACTCACTTTTTTTTGTTGAAGAACCTTGATTAAATCTTGATAGAAAGACTTATTAATTTTAGATGGTGATATGAGATAAATGAATTTTTTTTTATTAATTCTCAAGTTCTTTAGACCATTTACCCTGAGCAGCTAATGTATTCATTTTAGCCCTCTGGTTAAAAATTTTTTGAGTTCCCTCAATATTTAATGTGTCCTGAGACCAAAATTTTAATGCACTTTGTTGAAGAGCTCGTCCATAAGAGTAGCTCATTATAAAATTGGTATCATTGTATTTACTAATCAAATTCAAATTTTCTGTTGCCTCTATTTCTGATTGACCACCAGATAAAAATGCTATTCCTGGTACCTCTGATGGAACAGAATCTTTTAAACATTTAATAGTTAATTTTGCCACCTCTTCATTTGATATTTTGTCTTTACATTTATTACCAGCTAAAATCATATTTGGCTTTAATATAATTCCTTTCAAATCAACTTTGTGTAAGATTAGTTCTTCAAAACATTTTTTTATTACTTCAGAAGTCTTTTCATAACATTCTTTTGCTGAATGTTCGCCATCCATTAAGACTTCAGGTTCAACAATTGGAACCATATTACATTCTTGAACTAATGCAGAGTATCTAGCTAACGCATGTGCATTAGATTGAATTGAGAGTTTACTTGGATGCTTTTTTGATATGTTATAAACACCCCTCCATTTTGTAAACCTAGCTCCTAACTTATAATATTCTTTTAATCTTTCTCTTAGTCCGTCTAAACCCTCGGTAATTTTTTCATTAGGTGAACCAGCTAAAACTTTTGCGCCAGTGTCTACTTTTATACCTGGTGTACTACCCATTTCTGAAATTAATTCTGGGATTTTATTTTTTTTTGAGGTTATTTGTTTTATTGTTTCATCGTATAAAATTACACCCCCGATATATTCAGTCATACCAGTCGCACTAAACAATGTTTCTCTGAATAATAAACGGTTCTCAGCTGTTGATTGAACCTTAACTGACTCTAATCTATTAGTCATAGTTGCAGTACTTTCGTCAGCTGCAAGAATACCTTTGCCATTATTGAGTATTTTTAGTGCTAAGTTATTTAATTCAGACATCTTAGTTTAAAGCTTTTATACCAGGTAACTCTTTTCCTTCAAGGTATTCTAAAAAGGCTCCACCAGCAGTTGAAACAAAATTAAAATTTTCTATTGCATTTATTTTATTAATAAGAGCTATTGTATCTCCACCTCCTACAACTGAGAAAACTGAGTTATTTTTATTTTTTTTCACTATTGTTTTTGCAATTTCGTAACTACCATTAGCAAAATTTGGATTTTCAAAATAGCCCGCTGGTCCATTCCAAAGAACTGTTTCACTATTATCAATGATACTCTTAATCTTATTTAATGTCTTAGGACCAATATCTAAAATTAAATCATCATCTTTGATATTATTAAGCTCTTTGATTTGAGGCTCATCATTTAAATTTTTTCCAATCAAAACATCTTCTGGGAAAGTAATTTTACAAGAATATTTTTTCAAAGTTTCAAAAATTTCTTTAATCATTGCATCACAATTTTCTTCTTTAATTGACTTTCCAATTTGGTTTCCTTTGTATTCAATAACGTTATTAGCCATTCCACCAACAATTACGATATTATCAAATTTAGATATTAAATTCTTAATTATTCCAATTTTTGTTGAAATTTTTGATCCACCAATAATACAAGTGATGGGTTTTTTGATTTCCGATGTTACTTTTTTTAAAGCACTAATTTCTGTTTCCAACTGTAATCCAGCAAAAGAGGGAAGAAATTCAGTAATTTTACTTACAGAAGCGTGCGCTCTATGCGAGCAAGAAAAAGCGTCATTTACATACAAATCAGCAAGTTTAGCTAAATGTTGTGCAAAATTAGCTTCATTTTTTTCTTCTTCTTTATAAAATCTAATATTCTCTAAAAAAACTATTTGATCGCTTGGATCTTCAAACAAATCTTCTTTTTTTAATTTAAAAATATCTTTTTTCACTAATCTAATTTTCTTATTTATTTTTTTTTCAACATTTTCACAAATTGGTTCAAGTGAGAGATCTGAAATTACCTTACCTTTTGGCCGTCCTACGTGAGAAACTATTATTATCTTTGATTGTTCTTTTATTAAAAAATCTATGATTGGAATAATCTTATTTATTCTTGTTTCATCGGTAATTAACCCATTTTTTAATGGAACATTTAAATCCAATCTTAACAAAACTTTTTTTTTATTAAGATTTTTTTGATCTTTTATATTATTCATTAAGAAATTTTATGAAGGTATTCAGCTATATCACACATCCTATTTGAAAAACCCCATTCATTATCATACCACGCTGAGATTTTTCCCATATTTTTGCCAACCACATTTGTTAAACTTGCATCAATAATTGAAGAGGCAGGATTATGATTAAAATCAATCGAAACAAGTTTTTCTTTTGTAATTTCAATAACTTTATTTTTTTTACTAAAATTCTCAAAAGCTAAATTTATTTTTTCAATATTCAAATCTTTTTTTGTACAAAAGACAAGTTCAATTAATGAAACATTCGGGGTTGGCACTCTCATCGCTACACCTTCTAATTTTCCTTTAAGAGAAGGAATTATTTCACCTATAGCTTTTGATGCACCAGTGGAAGTTGGTACGATTGATTGACTAGCAGATCTAGCTCGCCTTGGGTCTTTATGTGAATTATCTAAAATTCTTTGATCACTTGTAAATGCATGTATGGTTGTCATAAAACCTTTCTCAATTCCAAAATTTTCATTTAAAACATGAGCCACTGGTGCCAGACAATTTGTCGTGCAAGAAGCAGCAGAAATAATTTCATCTTCTTTATTTAATTCAGATTCATTTACTCCAAAGACAACAGTTTTATCTGCATTTTTACACGGAGCTGAAACGATTACTTTTTTTGCTCCATTATTTAGGTGTGGTTGCAATTTATCTTTAGAATTAAATTTTCCAGTGCACTCAAAAACGTAATCAACACCATATTTATTCCAATTAATTTTATTCAAATCAGTTTCTTGACCAAAAGAAATTTTATTTTTATTTACAATAAGATTACTTTCATCAAAGCTTATATCAGCTTTAAATTTTCCATGAATTGAGTCATATTTTAAAAGAGTTGAGCAAGTCTCAGAATTTGTTCTGTTATTAATATGCATAATCTCTATTTTTTTGTTCCCTTCATAAATAGAGCGAAGAATCATTCTCCCTATTCTTCCCATTCCATTGATACCAATTTTAATTTTCATAATTTTTCTTTAATTTTTTTTACAATACTTTCAGAATTTAACTCAAAGTGGTCATAAATTTTTTTATAAGGTGCGCTTTTTCCAAAGTCGTTAATTCCAAAATTTAATCCATTTGTACCAGTATATTTTTTCCAATAATTCGTTTCAGAGGCTTCTATAGATACAACTAGTTCAGTTTCACCTAATATTTTTTTTTTGTATTCTTCTTTTTGTTGATCAAAAATTTTTTGACAAGGCATTGATATAATTTTGGAATAAATACCATCTGTGGCTAATTTATGACCTACATCATTTGCTAAACTTGTTTCAGATCCAGTTGCTAAAATTGTTACACTTATATTATCCCCGGTTCTCAAAACTTCATAAGCACCCAAAGATGATTTATTTTTGAGAGAATTTTCAAGTCTAATAGGATTGATACTTTGTCTGGTTAGTGAAATTACACTTGGAGTATTTTTACTTTCAAGAGCTAATTGCCAACACTCAAAAGTTTCAATGGTATCCGAAGGTCTAAAAACGTTTAAATTCGGAATAGATCTTAAACTTGTTAATTGTTCAATTGGCTGGTGAGTTGGGCCATCCTCTCCTAAGCCAATTGAATCATGCGTAAATACATAAATGACTCTTTGTTTCATCATTGCAGCTAATCTGATAGACGGTTTACAATAGTCACTAAATATTAGAAACGTTCCACCATAAGGAATTAGACCACTGTGTAAGGCTATACCATTCATTATTCCACACATCGCGTGTTCTCTAACTCCATAATGAATATAATTTCCTGCAAAGTTACCTGGTTTTATTATTTTATGATCTTTAGTTTTAGTATTATTTGATCCAGCTAAATCAGCTGAGCCGCCAATTAAGTAAGGAAACTTTGCTATAATGTTTAAAAATATTTCAGATGATTTTCTTGTAGCAATAGGTTTTAGATTTTTAAAATATTTAATTTTTTCTTTTTCAATTAATTTTTTAAATGAATTAAAATTTTTAAAATTTGAAAAGTTTATTTTATTTTTCTGAGCTTTTTGTGAGGCCCTGTTCCCTATCTTTCGCCATTCACTTAACAACTCAGCTGGAATCTTGAAAGGCTCAAATTTCCATTTAAGTTTTTTTC
>CACJVT010000010.1 GCA_902596925.1 uncultured Pelagibacteraceae bacterium
TTTATAAAGATGATAAAGTTGTTGGAAGAGCAACCGGTGGGGAATATGGATTTAGATTAGATAAATCTATAGCTTTAGCAATGGTAAAACCTGATTTAGCAAATGTTGGAGAAAAACTTAAAGTTGATATTCTTGGAAAAATGTATGAAGCAACAATAGTTGAGGAAAGTCCCTACGATGCTGAAAATAAATTATTGAGAGCCTAATGAAAATTTTAGTCGCAGTAAAAAGAGTCATAGATTACAATGTTCAAATAAGAGTCAAAGAAGATAATACTGGTGTAGTAACTGATAATGTTAAGATGTCTACCAATCCACCTGATGACAATGCAATCGAGGAAGCGGTAAAGATCAAAGAGTCGGGAACAGCGACTGAAGTAATTGCAGTAAGTGTTGGAGAAGAGAAAGCTCAAGAAACTGTTCGTAAAGCATTAGCGGTTGGAGCTGATAGAGGCATTCTTATTAAAGCTGATGGTATTTTAGAACCTTTAGCCGTTTCTAAATTATTACAAAAAATTGTTGAAAAAGAAAAACCAGATTTAGTTTTTATGGGAAAACAAGCAATTGATGATGATTGTAATCAAACAGGTCAAATGTTAAGTGCTTTACTAAATTGGCCTCAAGCAACATTTGCTTCAAAGATTGAGATTAAAGATAAAAAACTTGAAGTGACTAGAGAGATTGACGAAGGATTAGAGACAATAGAGATCAATATTCCTGCTATTGTAACTTGTGATTTAAGACTGAATGAACCAAGATATGCATCTTTGCCAAATATAATGAAGGCTAAAAAAAAACCTATTGAGCAGATAAATGCGTCAGATTTAGGAGTGGATACATCACCAAGAATCGAGCAAATTAAGGTTGAAGAGCCGCCAAAAAGAAAAGCGGGAATAAAAGTAAAAAGTGTAGCTGAGCTAGTGCAAAAATTAAAAAATGAGGCTAAAGTAATATAATGTCAGTTTTATTAGTTGCAGAACATAACCATAAAGAACTCAAACCTTTTACACTGAATGCCGTAACTGCAGCTTCTCAAATGGATACAGATCTTCATGCTGTAATTATTGGTAATAACTGTGGAGATGCAGCAAAAAAATTATCAGAGTTACCATTAGTCAAAAAAGTAATTCAAGTAGAGGCAGCTCATTACGAAAACTTTGTAGCAGAAAATTTTGCACCAGTAATCGTGAAATTGGCAGAAAACTATTCACATGTTGTTTGTTCAGCTAATACATTTGGTAAAAATTTGATGCCAAGGATTGCAGCTTCTTTAGATACATCTCAAGTCAGTGATATTATTAAGGTAATTTCTGCAGATACATTTTTAAGACCAATTTATGCTGGAAATGCATTTGCAACTGTTAAAAGCAAAGATCCAAAAAAATGTATAACTATTAGACCAACTTCTTTTGATCCATGTGAGAGTTCAGGCGGATCTGCACCAATTGAAAAGGCTGAACCAAGTAAAGAGTTTAATAATACAAAATTTGTAAAAAGAGAGGAAATTAAGTCAGATAGACCAGAACTTGGAACTGCAAGAGTGGTTGTTTCTGGCGGAAGAGGAATGCAGAGTGGAGACAATTTTAAATTGATCACTTCTGTCGCTGATAAATTAAATGCTGCTATTGGAGCGTCAAGAGCGGCTGTAGATGCTGGATATATAAGCAATGATCATCAAGTGGGTCAAACTGGAAAAGTTGTAGTTCCAGATTTATATATTGCCATCGGTATTTCTGGTGCTATTCAGCATTTAGCTGGAATGAAAGAAAGCAAAGTGATTGTCGCAATCAATAAGGATGGTGAAGCTCCAATTTTTAGTGTTGCAGACTATGGTCTAGAAGCTGATCTTTTTGAAGCAGTACCTCAATTTATCGAGGAACTTAACAAATTAAACACTATACAAAAATAATATAATCTGTAAAAAATTATTATGTCCAGAGAGTCAATGGAATATGATGTTGTAATTGTTGGTGGAGGACCATCAGGATTAACAACTGCTATTAAACTGAAACAATTAAATTCAAATTTAAATATTTGTGTTTTAGAGAAAGCATCTGAGATCGGTGCCCATATATTAAGTGGAAATGTTTTTGAAACTAGAGCACTAGACGAATTAATCCCAAATTGGAAAGATTTAAATCCACCTATA
This sequence comes from uncultured Pelagibacteraceae bacterium, assembly GCA_902596925.1. Taxonomy (GTDB): domain Bacteria; phylum Pseudomonadota; class Alphaproteobacteria; order Pelagibacterales; family Pelagibacteraceae; genus Pelagibacter. Next base: position 2,149 of record CACJVT010000010.1, read on the forward strand.
AAAACAAAAGTCACTAAGGAGAAATTTTTATTTTTAGGAAAAACAAAATCATTAAGTTGGCCAACGTGGTTGTTACCTGCTGTCCAAAAAAATCATAATAATTATATAATTAGTCTTGCAAATTTATGTAGATGGCTTGCTGAGCAAGCAGAAACACTTGGTGTAGAGATATTTCCAGGATTTCCAGCTAGTGAGGTTTTATTTAATGACGATGGCTCGGTTAAAGGTGTAGCTACTCAGGACATGGGAATAGATAAACAAGGAAATAAAAAAGATAGTTTTGAACCAGGTATTGAACTTATAGGCAAGGTTACAGTTTTTGCTGAGGGTTGTCGGGGTCATTTAGGAAAACAATTAATTAAAAAATTTAATCTTAATAAAGACAAAGATCCTCAACAATATGGAATAGGATTTAAAGAAATTTGGGAAATTGATGAAAAAAATCATGAAGAGGGATTAGTGATGCATACAGCTGGATGGCCTTTAGATAAAAACACTTATGGTGGGAGTTTTATTTATCATGCTGAGAACAAACAAGTGTTTTTAGGATATGTAATAGGTTTAGATTATCAAAATCCTCATCTTTCTCCTTTTGATGAGTTTCAAAGATTTAAAACACATCCATCAATAAAAAAAATTATAGAAGGTGGAAAAAGAATTTCTTATGGTGCTAGAGCTTTAATTGAAGGTGGTATTCAAAGTTTACCAAAAATGTTTATGCCAGGTGCATTACTTATTGGATGTGATGCGGGAACTTTAAATATGCCAAAAATAAAAGGATCTCACACTGCTATGAAAAGTGGAATTTTAGCTGCAGAGGCTATCAATGAACATATTCAGTATAAAAAAGATTTATCATTATATGAGGAATTATTTAAAAAAAGCTGGTTATATAAAGAACTGTATCAAGCAAGAAATGTAAAACCTAGTTTTAATTGGGGTTTAATTTTGGGAATAATTTTTACAGGAATTGATCAAATTTTATTTAGAGGAAAACTTCCATTTACATTAAGACATAAGCATTCCGATCACGAAACTTTAAAACCTGCAGATGAAATGCCAAAAATTGATTATCCTAAACCTGACAATGTGATTACTTTTGATAAAACAAGCTCAGTTTATTTGACTGGGACTAATCATGAGGATAATCAGCCAGTGCACTTACAGCTAAAAGATAAAGATTTACCTATAAAATATACTCTTGATAAATATGACGAACCAGCACAAAGATATTGTCCAGCAGGAGTTTATGAGGTTCAAAAAGAAAATGATATAAACAAATTTGTTATAAACGCCCAGAACTGTATTCATTGTAAAACTTGCGATATTAAAGAACCTTCTCAAAATATAGTTTGGGTCACTCCAGAAGGAGGTGGCGGACCAAAGTATGGAAATATGTAATTAGCTATCTTAGAAAATTAGCAAAAATTATTACTATTCCAATAATACCTAGCCAAATAATAAGATTTTTTAAAAAAACTTTTTTATTTTTATTTGCATAATAAAAACCTGGGAAGACCAGTGCAATCACTAATAAAAGATATATGACCGATAAAATATTTTCACCCATAATCCAAATTTATATTATGAAAGATCTATTGCAAATTTTTTGAGTGTTTCGATTGGCAAAACTTTCAATGTATTTTCATGAGTTCGTTTCAAAAAAATTGGGCAACCTTTTCCAGCTTCTACCGCTCTTGCATACCAAGTTGCGCAAACACACCAGCCATCTCCATCTTTTAAGCCTGGAAACCCAAACTCTGGGTGAGGTGTGATTAAATCATTTCCAGCTTCTTTACACCATTCCAAAAATTCGGTTGTAACTTTTGCACAAACAGTATGTAACCCATGATCATTTTCATCAGTATTACAACAACCATCTCTATACCATCCAGTAAGAGGATCTTTGGAACATAATTCTAAACTTTCTCCAAGAACATTTTTTTGAATTTTATTTTCCATATACATTATATATATCCTCATCAATTGATGCATTAAATGAAATAGAACGTCTTTCCTCCTCAGTACCTTTGAATGGAAAAACTGTATGCATCAAATAATTAGGAAATAAATAAAAATCACCAACTTCTGGAGTAATATTAAATGTTGAAGGACAAGTAAACATTCTTGCTCCGTGTATTAGTTGCAAATTTCCACCTCTATATTTTTTTGATTTTTTTTGCTGAGTACTTTGTCCTAATGATTTAGGAACTTTAAGAAATCCAGCTCCAGAAATATGACCACCATGCCAATGAGTTGGATTATATTCATTTTGAAATTGTCTAACAACCCAAGTTTTTAATAAATTAAATTTAGATATTTTTTTTCCTTCATTTAATTCTGTATAAATCTTACAAGAATTTCCCAAAAATTCTAACCAACCTGATGATTTAACAAATTCTACTTCTAATAAAAATTCTTGAGTTACGTCACCAACTAACGCCTCACCATAATTTAATCTTTTTAATTTTGAGTCATCATTGATAATATTATCAATATACTCATTTAACTTATTTAGTATTTCATCCGGTATTTTGACTTTTAATATTGCTGGACCTAATACTCTTAAATTTTGATATTTAATTTCCATTTAATTAAATTTTTGTTGGATTAGGTTGACCTTTATAAATTTTTTCTGGGTCAAATTTTTTTTCTTTTTCAGTAAATTTCATCTTAACTTCTCTACCATTATCAATCGGGCCAAGAGGTATAGATCTATAAAAACAAGATCTATAACCGACGTGACAACTAGCTCCGTCTCCAATATCAACAGTAAGCCAAACCGAGTCTTGGTCATCATCAATTTTGATTTCAATTACTTTCTGAATAAAACCACTGGTTTTACCTTTGTGCCAGATAGCCTTCCTTGATCTGCTATAGTAGTGAGCTTCTTTTGTTTCGATAGTTTTTTTAAATGCTTCAACGTTCATATAACCATGCATTAAAATTTCTTTTGTTTGAGAGCACGTTGTAATGACAGGTATTAAACCATCATTATCAAATTTAGGTGATAAAAGATTTCCCTCTTCAATTTCAACCACATTTTCTCTTTTTTTGAACATATTCGGTGATTATGTAGCACATATAGAGATATATTAAATATTTTAAAAATACGCATTTATATGTATAAACCCCCTCATGAAGTTAGTTAAAGACATTGATAATAATCAAAATTCGAAGAAGATTTCTGACAAAGAAGCAGAAGAAGCTTTTAAGACTATTTTGTCGTGGATGGGTGAAGATCCTAATCGAGAAGGATTATTAGAAACTCCAAAAAGAGTTGTTAAAGCATTTAAGGAGTATTTTAAAGGTTATAAAGAAGATCCTATTCAAGTTTTAGATAAAACCTTTGGTGATGTGGATGGGTATGATGACATGGTTATTCAAAAAAATATCTCAGTTCAAAGTCATTGCGAACATCATATGGCACCAATAATTGGTAAAGCACATGTAGCTTACATACCTAATGAGAGAGTTGTTGGATTAAGTAAATTAGCAAGAGTTGTTGAGGTTTTTTCTAAAAGATTACAAACTCAGGAAAGATTAACTATGCAGATTGCGAATACACTAATGCAATCTTTAGATGCAAAAGGTGTAGCTGTCACAATAGACTCAACTCATCAATGTATGACTATGAGAGGTATTAAAAAGGAACAAGCTACAACAGTCACAAATTATTATTTAGGTCAATTCAAAGAAGATTTAAGTTATCAAAATAGATATTTAAGGTTAATAAGTAATTCAAAAGATTAAAAGTGTCAGACCAATTTAAAGCATTAGTTTTAAATCAAGAGGGTGACAACTTTACAAGAGAAGTAAAATCATTAGACAAAAGTTTTTTAAAACATGGTGATGTAACTATTAAAGTTGATTATTCAGATCTTAATTTTAAAGATGGAATGATTTTAAAAAATGGTGGTAGGTTAGTAAAAGAGTTCCCCCATATTCCTGGGATTGATTTTTCTGGAACTGTTTTAGAAAGTGAAAATTCAAAATTTAAATCAGGTGATGGGGTAATTTTAACTGGTTTTAGAGTCGGCGAAATTTTTTATGGTGGATATTCTCAAATTGCAAAAGTTAAAGGAGATTTCTTAGTAAAAAAACCAAGTGATTTAACAACTAAACAAGCAATGATTTTAGGGACTGCGGGTTTTACATCTTTAATGGCAGCATTTGCAATAAAAGCCCGAGAAGAAATATTACTTGGTGCAAAAGTAAATGATGTCTTAGTTACAGGCGCAACTGGTGGAGTAGGAAGCATTGCAGTTATGATACTAAATAAAATGGGATACAACGTTACTGCGGTAACAGGAAAAGATTCTAAAGCGGATTATTTAAAATCATTAGGTGCTAAAAGTGTTATAAATCGTAGTGAATTTGATAAAGATCCAAAACTTATAGATAAAGGTTTATGGGATGGGGTAGTAGATACAGTTGGTGGTAAAATTTTAGCTAACGCAATTGTTCAAACTAATTCAAATGGGATTATTGCAGTCTGTGGTAATGCAAGTACAAATGAACTTAATACAAATGTTATTCCTTTTATGTTACGTGGAATTAAACTTTGGGGAATGGACTCAGCTAATTGTAGTATCAAAAGAAGAGAATTTATTTGGGGCGAGGCTGCAAAATTAATCGATTTTAGCTTAATAGAAAAATCTATTCAAACTGTTAGCTTGGAGGAGTTAATTGAAACTTATCCTAAAATATTAAAGGGTGAAATCTCTGGAAGAGTTTTAGTTGATTTAAATAAATAATGGACTGGGATAAACTTAAAATTTTTCATGCAGTTGCAGAAGCAGGAAGTTTTACTAACGCAACAATAAATCTAAATCTTAGTCAGTCTGCGATAAGTAGACAAATTCAATCTTTGGAACAAGACTTAAAAGTTCAATTATTTGAAAGACACGCGAGAGGTCTTACGCTCACCGAAAATGGAGAGTATGTATTTAAGACTGCACACGAAGTTATAAGTAAACTTAAAGAAGTGGAAACTTCACTTGGAGATCAAAAAAATAAACCAACAGGAAAATTGACAATTACAACAGTTAGAAGTTTTGGAACTCATTGGTTAACACCTAGAATTGAGGAATTTATGCGGTTAAATCCCGAGGTTGAAATTGAGTTGATTTTTGAGGATAAGGAGTTGGATTTAAGCACAAGACAAGCAGATATTGGTATTTTTATGAGAAGACCTAAACAATTAAATTATATTCAAAAAAAGCTTATAGATCTAAAATATTATATTTATGGGTCTAACAAATATTTAGAAAAATATGGTATGCCAAAAACTGTGAGTGACTTAAATAAACACAAATTCATATCATTTGGCAAAGGAGCACCTTCTCCAGTTTATAATCCAGAGTGGGCATTAAAGTTAGGGATGCATGATGGAAAAAAAAGAAAACCTATAATGAAGGTAAACAGTGTTATGGGACTTTTACTAGCAGTGGAGTCTGGAGTAGGTTTAGCAGCACTGCCTGAATATTTAGTAAGTAATTCGACCAATATTATTAAAGTTTTACCTAAATCTGAGGGACCAATCACAGAGGCACACTTCGTTTATCCACAATCTTTAAAAAACACAGCCAGAGTTCAGGCTTTTAGGAACTTTTTATTCAGCAAAATAGGCGACTGGAAGTCTTAGTAAGCCTGCGACATCTTTGCGATTGATAATCATTCTCAATGAGAATAGTTCTCATTCTCAATTAAATCATGCGGAAGAATGGAGAAATAATGAAAAAAATATCAATTTTTGCATTGATAGCATCTTTATTTGCCTCATCAGTTGTGATGGCAAGTGAGGTAAATGTTTTTAATGCAAGACATTATAAAGCAGATGGTGAGCTTTATTCTAAGTTCACAAATATGACTGGTATCAAAGTCAATTTGATAAACGGAAAATCAGGTGCTTTAGAAAAAAGAATTCTAAGTGAGGGTGCTGATTCTTCTGCTGACTTATATATTACAGCTGATGCTGGAAGATGTGGAGCGATGGATGCAAAAGGTGCACTTCAAAGTGGTTTAACATCAGCAGCAATCAAAGATGCTGTACCAAAAACTTTTAGAACGAATAAATGGGTTGGAATAGCTAAGAGAGCAAGAATAATTTATTATTCGCCAGAGAGAGTTACAGGTGCAGAATTATCTGGAATGACTTATGAAGGTTTAGCTGATCCTAAGTGGAAAGGTAGATTAGTAATTAGAAAATCTAGTAATATTTATAATAAATCTTTAGTAGCATCATTAATTAAAAATAATGGAAAAAAAGCTACAGCTGAATGGGCTGAAGGAGTTGTTGCAAACATGGCAAGAACACCTACAGGTAATGATAGAGCTCAAATTATGGCAGTCGCAGCAGGAGAAGCTGATATTGCTGTAGCTAATACTTATTATCTTGCACTTATGTTGTCTGGTAAAAAAGGTGCAGAGCAACAAGAAGCTGCTAAGAAAGTTAAAGCTTTCTTCCCTAATCAAAATGATAGAGGAACACACATGAATGTTAGTTGTGCAGCTTTAGTTAAAGGTGCTCCTAATAAAGCTAACGCTATTAAGCTTGTAGAGTTTTTACTGACTCCTCAATCTCAAGAGCATTTTACTAATAACACTTTTGAGTTTCCGATGATTAATGGTGTTTCACCAAGTCCATTAGTAGTAAACAACCTGGGGTTAGATTTCAAACAAGATATGAAAACTAAGCTAGCTTCTTATGGAAAAAATCAGGCTGCTGCAGTAGAAGTAATGACTGCCGCTGGTTGGAAGTAATAATGAAACAAGAAAAAAAATTTATTTCAGAGATTGATTTAAACAAATCTTCCAAGGCATGTTCCCCATGTATTATGGAGTGTAAAAAAATCGATCAAAGAATAAATAAAAGAAAACTAGAAGAAATCAAACCTAAGGAAGTTCCGCATCTCCTTAAAGTTTTCGATTTTTGATTTTTCTTTCCGGTGTCCATCGTAAATGGAGATTTATGGTGGACACTAAATTAGAACACTTAATAAACACTAATTACTTTTCTCAAAAAAATTAATATAATATAAAATTTTAAATGTATAAATTTTTTAACATATGGTTTTTTTTCTCATTATTGATTTCAATATTTGTTATAATTCCAATAATTACTGTATTTACAAGTTTCTTTGAAGAAACTTCAAATTATTATGAACTTTTAAAAAATACATTTTTAATTGAGTACATTTTTAATTCATCAGTATTACTAATAAGTGTTCTTGTTTTGACATTTATTATAGGTACTAGTTCAGCTTATTTGGTATCTTTTTTTGAATTTCCATTTTCTAATTTTTTTAAATGGGCATTAATTTTATCTTTTGCAGTACCACCTTATATTTATGCATATTCATTAACTGCTTTTTTTGAAAATTATGGCACAGCATATACAATCTTAAAAAATTTTTTTGGAGAGGCGAATTATAACCAACACATTCCTAAATTTGATGGCATGTTAGGTGCAATATTGTCTATCTCTTTCTCTTTGTTTGCATATGTTTATATTTTAGCCAGGGCCTCTTTTTTATACCAATCTCAAAGTCTTATTGATCTAGGAAAAAACCTAGGTTTTTCAAAATTTGAATCTTTTTCCAAGATAGTACTCCCTGCAGCTCGGCCTGCAATAGTTGCTGGACTATCTTTAGTTGCGATGGAAACTTTAGCAGAATTTGGTGCAGTTGATTTTTTTTCAATCAATACTCTTACAACTGGAATCTATAATTCCTGGATAGCTTTTGATGATTTAGCATTTGCGAATAGAATATCCTTTTTCTTGTTATTATTCATTTTTGCATTATTTATTTTGGAGAATTATTCTAGAAAAAACGCACGGTATCATTTTAATTCTCGAGGAGGATTTAAACAAAAAGAAAAGATTACACTTATCGGAAATAAATCTTTATATGCATTTTCATATTGTTTTTTTATATTCTTTTTTAGTTTTTTATTTCCGTTACTCCAAATGATGTATTGGACAATTAAATTTCCAGAAAATTTATTTGATTTAGAAATTTTTGAACTTTTAACAAATACTCTTTACATTGTTATATTGTCTAGCTTTGTTTTAATTTTATTCTCATTAATATCTAATTATGGAAATAGAGTTTCTAAAAATAAAGTCTTAAATGTTTTATCAACTTTATCTATTTCAGGATATGCAATTCCAGGGATTATTTTAGCTATTGCATTTATAAGTTTTATTGCATGGTTTGATAATAGTATAATTAAATCTTTGGGATTTGATTCTATCAAGAAAGTTTTTATTGGTTCTATTTTAGGATTAGTATTAGTTTATTTTATAAGATTTTACTCTTTAGCATTTAATGGAATAAAATCAGGATATGAAAAAATTAATATATCTGTTGATGAAAGTGCATACTTACTTGGTTACTCTAAAAGAAAGACTTTTATGAATATTCACATTCCTTTTTTAAGAAATTCCTTATTGTTCATAATTATTTTAATTTCATTAGAGATAATTAGAGAACTACCTATAACATTAATCTTAAGACCTTTTAATTTTGAAACTTTTGCAACTACAGCATATATTTCTGCTTCAGAGGATTTACTAGAGGCAGCTGCTGTACCTTCTTTATTTTTGATATTAATTGCATCTTTATTCATTATAATTAGTTCAAAATATATTTTAAGAGAAAATAATGAGTAAAAATTTTTTTGAAGTAAAAAATGTTGATTTTAAAGTTGGAGGCAAAACAAAAGTAGCCAATGTGTCTTTTGCAATTAAAAATGAAGGAGATATTATATGTCTTCTAGGTCCGTCAGGAATTGGTAAAACTACAATTTTAAGAACAATTGCTGGCTTAGAAAAAATTGAAAGGGGAGCAATAGAGTTAAAAGGAAATGTATTATCTTCAAATCAAATAAATATTGAGCCTGAAAACAGAAATATATCACTTGCTTTTCAAGAAAACAGTTTATTCCCACATTATACTGTAGAAAAAAATATATTATTAGGCGCCGATAGAAATAAAGATAAAAAAGATAAAAATGTAAACTTTCAAGAAATTATTGATCTACTCGATATCTCTTTAATTTTAAATAAATTTCCACATGAAATTAGCGCTGGAGAAGCTCAAAGAGCTTCACTTGCGAGATCTTTAATCACTAATCCAGACCTACTATTATTAGATGAACCATTATCAAATGTTGATCAAAGTTTTAAAGAAGAAATACAGGAAAAATTAAAAAAAATATTAAAGAGTTCAAAAATTACTACAATAATTGTAACTCATGACTCTTATGAAGCATTTTATTTAGGATCAAAATGTGGAATCATTTTAAATCAGGAACTCAAACAATTTGACGATCCATATAATGTTTATCATTTACCTAACTCAATAGAAGTAGTTAATTTTTTAAATAGAGGCATTTTAATTCCTGCAGAGGTTACAAGTCCTAAAAGTTTAGAAAATAAAGATCTTGGAACAATTACGGGTAATTTTAATAAACCTTTTCCAATAGGATCAAAGGTAAAACTTTTGGTTCAACCAGAGGACTTGCATCATGATGACCAAAGTAATTTAAAGTTTGAAGTTATAGATAGAAAGTTTAGGGGCACAAATTTTATCTACACTCTTAAAACGCCAAGTAATTTATTAATTCCAGTTTTTGTTCACTCTCATCATATTCACCAACACGAGGAGAATGAAAAATTTGGCATAAAAAGACCAATTCATATTGATCATATTGTTTGCTTCTAATAAAAACTCTCTAAAATGAATAATAAATTTAGAGTTTTTTTAAAGGGTATTTTTGATGTTAGCCCACTGATGATTCCAGTTGTTCCATTTGGTTTAATATTTGGGGTTCTTTCAATCGATATTGGATTTAGCCCAATAGAAACAATGGGAATGTCATTAATAGTCTTTGGTGGTGCTTCACAAATTGTTTTACTCCAATTATTTTCAGGAGGCGCCTCATCTTTAGTTATAATAAGTTCAGTTGGAGCAGTGAACTCAAGACATCTTTTGTATGGAGCTGTTGTTTCTGAGCATTTATCAGATTTAAAACTTGTTTGGAAAATTGTAATCTCTTATTTTTTAGTTGATCAAGCTTTTGCAAGATCAAATGAGTATTTTAAAAAAAATAAAGATAAAGATAAATATTTTCATTTATTTGGTGGTGGTATTACTTGTTGGGTTATTTGGCAGACAACCACTCTTTTAGGAATTGTTTTGGGAGCTTTTATTCCTGAAAAACTAGGCTTAAGTTTTGCAGTACCGTTAACTTTTTTAGCATTACTGGTTAATGATTTTAGAAAATTAATAAATGTGATTGTGATAATTATCTCAGGATTAGTGGCAACGTTTGGATTTAATTATGTTCCTTATAAAGCATATGTAATTGTCGCTGGAGTAACTGCTTTACTAACAGCAGCAATTTTAACTAAGTTGAATAAAAAAAATGAGTAACTGGCTATTAATTATATACTGTGGTTTGATAACTTTTTTGACAAGGTTTTCAATGATAGCATTATTAAAGAAAGAAATGTTCAATGATAGAATAAGAGAAATTCTCTCTTTTGTGCCTTCAGCAATTTTTCCTGCAATAATATTTCCTGCTATTTTTTTGGACAACTCTGGAGATTTTCAATTAGAAAATAATCCAAAAATTATGGCAGCAATAATTGCAATGTTAATTGGAATAATAAGTCAAAATATTATTGCGACAATTATCTCTGGGCTAGCTTCTTATTGGTTTTTAATTTTTATGGTATAAAAAATTATGAAAAAAATATTAGTATCAATTTTCTTTTTATTTTCATTAAGTGTAAATGCTATGGAAAAAGAAACAACTTTTAAGAAAGAGTTGTTTGATAAAGCTCAATCAGATGGAAAAATTGTCGTAATCAGTTCTTGGATAAAATATTGCCCATCATGCGCTGGTCAAATGAAAATTCTTCAGAATGCAAAAAATAAAGGTGAATTATTAGACATTAAATTTGATAATATTGAATATTTTTCATTCGATGTGACTAAAAAGGAAATCTCTAATTTTTTTAATGTACAATATCAAACAACATTAATAATTTTTAAAGGTAATCAAGAAGTTTATAGAAGTATTGGTGAAACAACCGAAGATCTAATTTACGAAGCATTAAAAGCTTCAATTTAAACTAAGCACCTAAATTAATATTTTTTGCAACATTAAAATCAATTTTGGTGGGTTTTTTTAGATTTAGACTGTTCATTAACTCAACATATTCATCTACACTACTAACCTGTAATCTTGGATTTTGTTTTTTTTCTTTACCAATAGTACTCACTTTCTCTCCTTTATAATCATGAGCAGGATATAAAAAAGTTTCATCAGGAAGTTTTAATAGTTTATTAAAAATTGAGTTATATGCATCTTTCGAGTCTCCATTTTGAAAATCAGTTCTACCTGTTCCATTTATCAGCAATGTGTCACCAGAAAAAAGATAATTATCCATCAAAAAACTATAACTATCTGAAGTATGACCCGGGGTATACATTGCTTTAATTTTTAAATTTTCTAAATTTATATATTCATCATCTTTTACTTTAATTTCAACAGCATCAGCTGGAGTATGATCGCCCATTATTGTGGAGCATTTCGTAATGTCTTTTAATTTTGAAGCACCTGTCACATGATCAGCGTGTATATGTGTATCAATTACTTTTACTAATCTTAAATCTAATTCTTGTAATAAAATTATGTAATCACTTACATTTTCTAAAACTGGATCAATTATCAAAGCCTCTCTTCCTTTAGATGAGGCAATTAAGTATGTGTACGTGCTAGATTTTTGATCAAATAGTTGTTTAAAAATCATAACTAAATATTATCATATAAGAATGGAATCCACTACATTTGATTGGTCTTGTTCACACACATGGAAACAAAGTGCTAAAAATACTGCGTGGTGTTTACTTGGGTGTTCGATTGGAGATTTTGGAACAATTTTATTTTTTCAATTGACTAAAATACCATTCCCGGTTTTAGCCATTATGATATTAGCAATCATAAATGGGTTGATTACAAGTATAATTTTAGAAACAATTATTTTAATCCGTCAAAATTTGGAATTTAATAAAGCTTTAAAAACAGCATTAGGGATGAGTTTTATTTCAATGATAAGCATGGAAACCACAATGAATTTAACCGATTACTTTCTAACTGGTGGAGCAATATTAACCTGGTGGGTTGTACCTTTAATGCTTATTGTAGGTTTTTTAACACCATGGCCATATAATTATTGGAGATTAAAAAAATATGGCATCAGTTGTCATTAAAAATTGGGACAATAAAACTTGGTTATCTTCACAAAATTATATTAATTCTTTTAATAATTTTTTAATCAAAAATACCAAAATTAATTCAAATTTTAAAATTTTAGATATTGGTTGTGGAAGAGGGAAGATTTTAGGTTCTTTAAAATCAAGGTTAAAACTTAAATATAAACCTCTGGGCATAGATATTGTTAATCACAAAGATAGAGATAAAAGAATTAAATTTAAAAAAGCAAATATTTTAAATCTTTCTTTGAGAAAAAGTCAAAAGTTTGATTTAATTATGATTAAACAAACAATTCATTTAATAAAATTAAGTAAGGTAAAAAAATTATTAAAATCATTAGAGAAAATATTAAATACAAAAGGTAAAATTATAATTTTCACTTTAGATACAGAAAATAACGAAATTCCAACTTTTAAATTAATGAAACTAAAACTTCATAAATCTCTTATAAGAGATAAAAAAATATTTAAGATTATTACAAATTTATATCCTCAAAGAATTCAAAAAAAATTTATTTTTAATGTAAGAATAACCAAAAAAAAATATCTTGATATGATTAAAAATAGATATATTTCTACGTTAATACCCTTATCAAAAAAACAACTTATACAAGGTATTCAAGAAATCGAATTAAATTATAAAAATAAATTAAAATTTAAAGACAAATTAACTTGCATTATTTTATAAAATTCTTTTAAGCAAATTTTCCTTAAATAATATTTTATGAATTAAAACAGCAAAAATATGTAAAGATATTAATGCGATAAGTGTATAATTGCCCAGGATATGAATTTCGTAAAATATCTCTGCTAAATTAAAATTATCTTGAATTTCAAGATTGAAAAAAAACATATCAAGCTCTTCACCGTTATATAATTTTTTTAAAGCACCTGAGATTGTTATCATTAAAATTGAAATATATAAAAATACATGATTTAATTTTGCAATTATTTTCTGTCCAGGAAAAATACTATTATTTAATTTTGGAGTTGGATTAAATGCTTTATAAATTAACCTTAATACAGTTAAATAAAATATACTTATACCGACTGCAACATGAATATTTTCTATGGTTAACCTTTTTTCACTGAAATCCATGTCTACTAGATACATACCTAGGGGAATTTGAATAATTAATACTGTGGCACTTAACCAATGAAATATTCTGGAAATAGCTCCATATTCTGTTAGAGTATTTTTTAATTTCATATGTTGATTAACTATATCATAAATGTATTCAAATATTTTTTCTGTATTTTAATTTTCGTAATATTGTCGCTTCCAGCTAATTCTGAAATGTCGGTTGAGGAAATAATAAAAGGAAGAAAGGCCCTGTTTAGTAAGAATTATAGTACTGCAAAAAGAGTACAAGCTTTAGCTAGCAAAGGAGAATTTGATAAGGCGAAATCTTTAATGATTGAAATGAGTGAAAATTACAAGACTTTAATTGAATATTTTCCGGATAATACAAAAGAGGGTTTTAAAACTGAGGCCCTACCTTTAATCTGGGAAAATAAAAAAGAGTTTAATGATTTAATGAAAAAAGCATCAAACGATATGGTTAAATTATCTTCATTATTTGAGGATGCTGATGATGTAAGAGCTACTTTAACTCAAATGATGTGGAGTAATTGCAAAGCTTGTCATAGTAAATTTAGAGCACCACATTAAATTTTAAGATTAAACGAAGGGGTTCGCTCTTTCGTTCTCCAACCAAAAGAGCTCCCCTTAGTCGCCTTTTTGGCATTCAAGTCCTAATGGACTTTTATTTTTTTCGTTTATGTTTTTATGAAATATAAAGCTACCCAGCTAAGTGTCAGGTGGCATTTGATTCATTAAAACTACCTCCTTGTAGAAAAAAGATAAATTTTAGATAGGTTGTATTCAAGATATTAATTTTGAATTTAGTTAAATATATTTCTTGAATACAACCTGGGTCTTTTGTAGTCTTCCAGCATCAAAAAAAATCTTCCCCTATAAATAGAAATTTGATTTGCATTCAATTAAATTGTAGTTAAGATTAATCATGAACTACTTAAGCGGACTTATAAATCTTGTAACCAGTTTAGTTATTTCAACTATAATAATTTATGCAATAAATTTTATAGCGGGATTTGCTGGAGCTGATTATTCATTTACAAATGGCGAAGTATTTGTGATGTGGATTTTAATGGCAATTTTAGTGAATAATTGTTTTAGAAAATAAAAATTTAATTTCTAAACATTATTCCTCTTTTTTTTTAATAATATTAAAGTATTATATTTAAAGGGGTGTCTTTTTAGACTGAGATTAAACCCTAAGAACCTGTCCGGTAATTCAGAAAGGGAAATAAATGAATAATTCTTTTTTTTTAGAACAATCCACTTCATTAATCTTAATAGTTGCGATTAGTTTGTTATTTGCTTTTTTGGGCATTAATCACACTAAAAAATTCAAAGGTTTAAATAATTATTTAACTGCTAATAGGAATATTGGTGTCTTTTCATTAACCACCAGTTTAACAGCGTCAGCATTAGGAGCTTGGATTTTATTTGGACCTGCATCTGCTGCGACTTGGGGAGGAATAGGTGCGGTTGTTGGTTATTCTTTAGGAACAGCTTTTCCACTATTTTTTTTGATTTACTTAGGAAAAAAAATTAGAAATGAATTCCCCAAAGGAGCTTCTTTAATAGAATTTATGAGAAGAAAATTTGGCAAAAGTTTATTTAAGCTAATTTTATTAATGACCATATTTTATATGTTCATTTTTTTGTGCGCTGAGGTAACTGCTATTTCAGTTTTGATTAATTATATATCTGGTACTGAATTTTGGATTACAGCTTTAGTAGTTCTTTCGTCCACTCTAATTTATACATTATATGGTGGATTAAAGGCTTCAATTTTTACTGATAATATTCAAATGATTGTTATAGGAGTTTTGTTAATAATTTCGTTTATATATATTACTTCATTTACAGGTTCTAAATTTTCTATTGATTTTGTGACTAAAAAAAACCCTCAACTTTTGAGTAGTCATTACATTCCAAATTATACTGCAGGCTTAACTTTTTTTATAGCAGTAGCTGCAACTAATTTGTTCCATCAAGGTAATTGGCAACGTGTGTATGCAGCCAAAAATTACCAAACTTTAAAAAAAAGCTTAATTATTTCTTTTTTAATAATTATTCCTATTGTTTTCTTTATGGGCTTTTCAGGAATGGTATCTTTCTCAATTGACCCTAATATTAGACCAGATCTGGGATTTTTTTCATTGTTACTTAAAGAGCAAACAATTTTTTTATCTTTATTTGTAATTATACTGGGGATGGCATTAACAATTTCAACTGTGGACACATTAATTAATGCAATCTCGAGTTTGGTAATTTTAGATGGAAAAGCAGTATTTAATTTGAGTAAAAAAACTAATTATTTAAACTTTTCTAAATATGTAATTTTATTTTTATCGTTTATCTCTTTTATTATTGCATCAAAAGGATTTGATATTTTGTATCTTTTTTTATTAGCAGACCTTTTTTGTTGTGCTTTTGTATTAACTGTTTTTCTGAGTTTTTATGATAAATCAATTAACGAAAATTTAGGTTATATTTCTATTTTGATTGGATTGATAGGTGGATTTTTACTGTTCCCTTCACCAGATTTCTCTAAAAGTTTATTAGTAGGAATTTTCATACCAAAAGATTTATTTCCATCTTTAGTGTCACAATCATTGCTTTTTTTATCTTTTACTGTAGCGACCTTTCTGCCTTTGCTTATTATTAAAGCTAAAAAGCTTCATATAAGTTGATTGTATTAAAGTAATTAATAGCTATATAAATGCTTCCATGCGGGACAATCAGATTTTAATAAACAATCTATCTAAAGTTTATGACAATGGCTTTAATGCCTTAAAAAACATAAACTTAAAAATTAGAAAAGGGGAAATTTTTGCAATGCTTGGTCCTAATGGAGCGGGCAAAACTACTTTGATAAGTATTATTTGTGGGATCGTAAATCCAACCTCAGGAAATGTTACTGTAGATGATTATGATATCATAAAAGATTACAGAGAAACTCGATCAAGAATAGGTTTAGTTCCTCAGGAATTAACTTTAGAGCAATTTGAGACAGTTTTTAACAATGTTTCTTACTCAAGAGGTCTATATGGGAAAAAAGCAGATCCAAATCATATCGAGAAAGTTTTAAAACAATTAAGTTTATGGGATAAAAAAGATCTCAAACTTCGGCAACTGTCTGGTGGAATGAAAAGAAGAGTTTTGATAGCTAAAGCCTTATCTCACGAACCGACAATTTTATTTTTAGACGAACCTACGGCTGGCGTTGATGTAGAGTTAAGAAAAGAAATGTGGCAGGTTGTTGAAAATTTGAGAAAAACAGGCGTTACAATTATTTTAACTACCCATTATATAGAAGAAGCAGAAGCTATAGCTGATCGAGTTGGAGTTATAAATCAGGGAGAGATTGTGGTTGTTGATGAGACTAAGGAACTGTTAAAAAAAATGGGACACAAAAAACTTACAATAGATTTACAAGAAAAAATAAGTCAAATACCCTCAACACTACAAAAATACAACTTATCTTTTACTCCAGACTTGATGAGCTTGAATTATACTTATAATGTTCAAGCGAAAAGGACAGGAATTACAAATTTACTACAAGATTTAAAAGATGCAGGACTTAAATTGAAAGATTTAAAAACTGAGCAAAGTACTTTAGAAAAAATTTTTGTAAATTTAGTTAAGGAGAAAAATGAAAATTAATCTTTATGCTTTTAGAGCAATTTATCTTCATGAAATGGATCGTTTTAGAAGAACTTTAACTCAATCTGTATTGTCTCCAGTATTAACAACTTCGCTATATTTCATAGTTTTTGGTTCAGTAATTGGAGGGTATGTGGAAAAAATTGATGGAATAAGCTACGGATCATACATCGTGCCTGGTCTATTGATGCTAACATTATTAACTCAATCAATCAGTAATACTTCTTTTGGAATTTTCTTTCCCAAATTTAATGGAACAATTTATGAGATTTTAGCTGCTCCAATTTCAACGTTAGAGGTCGTACTTGCTTTTGTAGGTGCTGGTGCAACAAAAACACTAATAGTAAGTATAATTATATTTATCACGTCATTATTTTTCGTTGATGTTCAAGTCAAATATCCATTGCTGATGATATTTTTATTAATTTTGGTAGCGTTTACTTTTGCTTTATTTGGTTTTTTAATAGGTTTAATGAGCTCAGATTTCGAGCAAATGTCTATAATTCCAACTTTGTTTGTGACACCGATGGTATTTTTGGGTGGGAGTTTATATTCATTAGATATGCTGCCATCATTTTGGCAAACTGTGACTTATTTTAATCCAGTTGTTTATTTAATAAATGGTTTAAGATTTTCTTTTTATGGAGTTTCTGATTTCAATATATGGATAAGCATTGGAACTATGTTTTTATTTTTATCCATTTGTATAACAGTAGTAACAGTTCTTCTTAAAAAAGGTTATAAAATCAAATCTTAACTGACCCATTTCTGGGCCAGTTAATAACTCTAATTAAGAAGGATAGTTTTATTAGAATTGTTCAGACTCTGTTGAACCTGCCATTGCCGTGGTTGAACTTTTTCCACTACTTATTGTATTGGATACAGCATCAAAATAAGATGTACCAACTTCGCGTTGATGTTTAACACTAGTATATCCATCTTTTTCACGAGCAAATTCTTGTTGTTGAATTCTTGAGTATGCTGTCATACCTTCTTTTTTATATTTTTCAGCTAGCTCAAAAATTGCAATATTTTGTGTATGAAATCCTGCTAAAGTAATGAATTGAAATTTATAACCCATTTGACTAATTTTTTGTTGAAATGATGCTATCTCGTCGTCTGATAAATGTTTTTTCCAGTTAAATGACGGAGAACAATTATATGCTAAAAGTTTTCCTGGAAATTTCTCATGAATTGCATCTGCAAATTTTTTTGCTTCCTCAAGATTTGGCGTAGCTGTTTCACACCAAATCAAATCTGAGTAGGGTGCATAAGCAAGACCTCTTGATATAGCTTGTTCAATTCCAGCTTTTACATAATAGAAACCCTCTGGAGATCTTTCACCTGTCAGGAAAGGTTTATCATTTTCATCGTAATCATTTGTAATTAATTTTGCAGCATTAGCATCAGTTCTTGCTAAAATAATTAAAGGCACATCCGCGATATCAGCTGCCAGTCTAGCGGCTTTTAAATTTTTTATCATGGTACCAGTTGGAACCAAAACTTTTCCTCCCATATGACCACATTTTTTTTCACTTGCTAATTGATCTTCAAAATGAACACCAGCAGCACCTGCTTTAATAAATTTTTTTGCGAGTTCAAAAACATTTAAAGGTCCACCAAAACCAGCCTCTCCATCAGCAATGATTGGTAGCATGTAATCAATTCTCTTCTCTTTTTTCATATCACCATCTTTTAATTCCATATGCTGAATCTGATCAGCTCTAATTAAGGCGTTATTCATAGATTCTACTAATTTGGGAGCACTATCATAAGGATACAAAGATTGGTCAGGATACATTTCTCCAGCACTATTAGCATCAGCTGCTACTTGCCAACCACTTAAATAAATTGCTTTCAAACCAGCTTTTGCATGTTGAACCGCATGATTACCTGACAGAGATCCTAGAGTATTAACATAATTTTCTGTATTTAATAATTTCCAAAGTTTTGTTGATTGTTGTTTACAAATTGAATATTCGATTTTAATTGAGCCTCTAAGTCTTTCAACCTCTTCGGGAGTATAATCTCTTTTAATTCCTGCAAATCTTTTTAAATCATAAGAAATTTTTTCTGCACTCATTACTGGCCCCTATAATGTTCAAGTAATTGAAAATGAATTTAAGAGTTTGAAAATTAGTTTGAGTCGTTAAGTGTCTCAACTAGATCTTTCATTCCACTTGAACCCCAATCACAATGATCATCTCTCATGTAGATACCCCTGCTATTATGTCTAGCAAGGTCTTCATGTCTTATAATTTGAGCCTCATTTTCGTTGTTTTTTAATTTTTCGTCCATGTAAATTTTATAATTTACAAAATTTACAAAATCTATTAAAAAGTATAAAACTATTGTAAACCAAAGAAAAATCTTGTAAAAATAAATTTACAAAATTTACTAATAGAAAATATGAGTCAATTAAATCTAAAAATAGGACCAAAAATCAAGGCTTTTAGGAGACAGTTAGGTCTTCAAGCTAATAAATTGGCTGAGGATTTAAATATATCTCCTAGTTATCTTAATCTTATTGAGGGTGGAAAAAGGAAAATAGATGGAGATTTACTCTTAAAAATTTGTGAAAAATTGAATATTGAACTTTCTCAATTAACCTCAAAATCAGATATCAATTTAGAAAATACTTTATCAGAAATACTCGATGATAAATTGTTTGAAGATTTAGATATACTTGGTCCAGAAGTAAAAGATCTTGTTAGCACTAATCCAAAAATTGGTAGAGCAATAGTAAGACTAGGAGATATTTTAAAAAAAAAGGATCATGAAATGATTAATAAAATTGAAACAATTTCTGGTAAAATTGTTGATAATAGAAAGAATTCATTTCCTGGTGAAGTTATTTCAGACTTTTTACAAGAAAATAAAAACTATTTTCCAAAATTAGAAGATTTCGCAAATAATGTTTTTGAAAAAGTTCAAAAAAATAATAGGACTAGATATATAGCTCTTTGTGATCATTTAAAATCAGAATATGACATATCAGTAAAAGATGTTATTCCTGAAGAAAATAAACCTTTCTCGAAACTCTACAAAAAAAATAAAAAAGAACTACTGTTAAGCGATTATAGCTCTTTAGAAACAAAAAAACTTCACGCAGCCGCTCAAATAGCTCAAGAGGGTGCTGATAAAGAAATCGAAGAATATTTGTCAAAATTTACTTTTCCATCTGATGAATCTAAAAAATTAACAAAAATTGCTTTATTAAATTACTGCGGTGCTGCAATCTTAATGCCTTATAAACTTTTTCATACAGAATGTAAAAAACTTAAGTATGATTTAGAGTTACTACAAAATACTTTTGCTACGTCTTTTGAACAGGTAGCTCATAGGGTAACGTGTTTACAAGATCCAAAATTACCAGGGATACCTTTTCATTTTTTAAGAGTGGATATGGCTGGGAATATATCAAAAAGATTTTCCTTATCAGGAATAGAAATTCCAAGATATGGTGGTGCTTGTCCACGTTGGAACGTTTATTCAGCTTTGACAAGACCTGGTATAATTCAAGCTGCTGTTAGCAAAATGTCTAATGGTGAAAAGTATGTATGTATTGCTAGAACAGTTGAAAAAGGGATTGGAAGATTTGGGCAATCAAAAAGTATTTTGTCTATTGGATTGGGATGTGAAGCAAAATATGCAAAAGAATTTATTTATTCAGAAAATTTAAACATCAATGATAAATCTACAGAAATACCAATAGGTGTGTCATGTAGAACGTGTGATAGATTAGACTGTTCACAAAGAGCGTTCCCTCCATTACATAAGAAATTCGATGTTGATATTAACTCTAGAGGTGTTTCAGTATATGTTGGAGACAAAAACACATAGTCGATGATTAAATTTATCATACCTGCTATCGCTATATTTTTGTTAGTTCTATTCTGGGAAAAGATAAATGAAACAATTTATAAAAAATTTAATATTAAGATAAATTACATTGTTGCTACGATTATAGTAATAATTTTAGGGGTAATTTTTGCTTTATTATACTTTTAGTTAAAATAAATAAAAATTAGAAAATGAAAGAGATTTTTAAAAATGTAAGAAATAAACTAGCAGAGAAATACCTAGATAATAATAGTTTAAAAAACTCGAAAAAATTTAAACCAAGAATTAAAGCTAGAATTAGAAAAAATAAACAAATAATTAATAAAAACATTGATGATTTTTTTGGCTGGGTTAAAGGTGCTGAATTAGTTGAACTTAAAGAATGTAATGTTTCTGAAGATCCAGTTAGACCAGAATTAAGTGTTACTTTCAGAAGAAGTCACGGCAGAAAAATATATGGTGTAAAATACAAAAAAGAAATTCATGCTGTAATGTGCTTCGCTTTTACAAATAAAGTACCAATAAATGTAGAAGAGCTGGATAAATTTAGCCAAGATGCCTATCTACAAAGCACTCACAGAGGTCAAAATGTTGGCCAGATTGCTATTGCTTATACAGTGTGGTCTAAAAAAAAAGGTGGTGGAAAATTGATTGTTAAGGAAGTTTATAAAAAAATCAAAAAATCTAACCACTTAAATAGATTAGTCACGCTCTCTCCTCTAACTGAAATGGCTACAAAATTTCATAGCAAAAATGGTGCGAAACTTTTACAAGTCAATGAAACTACTCAAAATTTTGAGTATGAGATAATAAAAGAATAAAAAATTTTAAATTCATATAAAATGAAAATATATATGATAAATTTTTTATATTTTCTAATTTTAGTTTTAAGTTTAAACAATTTGACATTTGCTATGGAAAAAAAACCTTATCATCATCTCTCTGACGGTACTTTTAGGAATCCTGAAGGCTCACCAAAAAGAGATCCAAATGTGAAATGGTCTTATAAAATTTTTAATCAAGAGAAAAAAAAACTTGATATGACAATTTCTGAAGGTCACGTTTTAGAAAAAAATGAAGTATTGAGAAACTTAGAAAAATATAAAGATAACGATTATATTGCTTGGATTGGTCATGCTACGTTTATTATTAAATTAGGTGATACTACTATTATTACTGATCCAGTTTTTTCGAAGAATGCAGGTCCACTAATATTTGGACCAAAAAGATTTACTGAACCAGCATTGAAATTAAGCGAGATACCTAACATTGATTTATTTTTACTCACCCACAATCATTATGATCATCAAGATATGATGACAATAAGGAGATTTCCTTTCAAGGACTCCAAAGTTTTGGTTCCACTTAAACTAAGCAAATATTTTAAAACGAATGGATATCGAGACATCAATGAGATGGATTGGTATGATGAAATTAATATTAATAAAAATTTGAAAGTTACTTTTCTTCCAGCTGTTCATTGGTCAAAAAGAAGTTTAACAGACACCAACAAAACTTTGTGGGGAAGTTTTTTAATTGAATATAATGGAAAAAAAATATTATTTGCCTGCGATACAGGATATGGAAATATTTATAAAGATTTAGGAAATAAATATGGACCAATTGATTTAACCATAATCAACATTGGCGCATATAATTTTTATCCAATTATGCCTTACAAAGATAAATCTATTTATCACACCAATCCAGAAGAGGCTCTCAAAATTGGAAGAGATTTGAAAAGTAAAAAGGTACTAGGTATG
The DNA here is from genome assembly GCA_902596925.1 of uncultured Pelagibacteraceae bacterium. Lineage (GTDB taxonomy): Bacteria > Pseudomonadota > Alphaproteobacteria > Pelagibacterales > Pelagibacteraceae > Pelagibacter. The sequence continues at coordinate 24,804 of CACJVT010000010.1, forward strand.
CACTGGGGAACTTTTGTATTATCTTTGGAGCCAATTATGGAACCGCCAATAAGATTTAAAGATAATGCTGAGAATTATGGATTTAATAAAGAGGATGCACTTATTTTTAAGATTGGTCAAATTTCAAAAATATCAGATATTATAAACTAAAAATTTATGAAAAAGTTTAATTGGAATTATCCTACTTCAATGTGGGTGGGTGAAAATAGAATTAAAGATTTAAGTATAGCTTGTAAAAATTTAAATATAAAAAAACCTTTGTTGGTGACTGACAAAGGACTTGGACAATCAACTATTTTTAAAGATGTTTTATCACATTTAGAAAGTAATAATTTATCAGCCGAATTATTTCATGATGTGATTGGTAATCCAACAGGTAAAAATGTAAGTGATGGTGTAAAACACTATAAAGAAAAAAATTGTGATGGTGTGATTGCTTTTGGTGGTGGAAGTGGTCTTGATGTGGGAAAAGCAATTGCATTTATGATAGGTCAAACTTTATCACTGTGGGACTTTGAGGATGTTGGCGATAACTGGACTAAGGCTGACTCAAATAAGGTTGCTCCTATTATAGCAGTACCCACTACAGCTGGAACAGGTTCTGAAACGGGGAGAGCATCTGTTATTTTAAATGAAGATCTTGGAGTTAAAAAAATTATATTTCATCCAAAATTTTTACCGTCCATAGTCATTTTAGATCCAGTTTTAACAAAAGATTTACCAAAAAAAATGACAGCCGCAACAGGCATGGATGCATTAGCTCATAATCTAGAGGCATTTTGTGCCCCAGGTTATCATCCAATGGCTGATGGAATAGCTTTAGAAGGTATGAAATTAATTTTTAAGTGGTTACCAGAGGCATATAAAAATGGATCTAATCTTGAGGCCAGAATGAACATGCTTACTGCCGCAAGTATGGGTTCAACCGCATTCCAAAAAGGCCTAGGTGCAATTCATTCTTTGAGCCATCCAGTAAATGCTCTAAATAACCTTCATCATGGTCTTTCAAACGCAATTTTCATGCCGTATGTTTTAACTTTCAACAGAGATGTGATTGAGAGTAAAGTTGCAAAGATCTCAGAATATCTTGAATTAAAAGATAAATCTTTTGACGGTTTTTTAAAATGGATTTTAGATTTAAGAGAAAAATTTGAAATTCCTCATAAATTATCAAGCGTCATAAATGAAAAAGATTTACAAATTGATCGTTTATCAAAAATGGCTTTAGAGGATCCATCAACAAATGGTAATCCAAAAAAATTGAGTATTGAAGACATGAAAATAATGTATCAACACAGCATGTCTGGTAATTTGTTTTAAATGAAAAATCTTAATATTTTAATAGTTGAAGGAAACTTAAAAGAGGAAAATCAAAATTTTTTAAAAGTAGGTATTCAAACACATACTGAGAGTTTAAAAGATAGTCTTAATGTATTTAATAATAATTATCATTTTGATGTTATTAATCCATCCTCGGATCAAAATTTAGATGAGGTTAAAAATAAGCTTCCAAAATATGATGGATTAATTTGGGGTGGAAGTAGTTTGAACATCTATAACAATACACCAGAGATAAAAAGACAAATTGAATTTATGAGAGAATGCCAAAAACAAGTTAAAAATATTTTAGCGATTTGTTGGGGAATGCAAGTTGCAGTAACTGCTGCCGGAGGAGAGGTAAAAAAAGCAGAAAAATCTCATATAGGAATAGCAAATGAGATTATAATTAATAATGAAGGATTAAATAATTTTATTTATAAGAATAAGAATAATAATTTTAATTCTCCAGCGTTTAATTTTGATGAGGTAGTAAAATTACCAACAAACGGAATTTGTTTAGCATCAAATAAAATTAATAAAGTACAAAGTTCATATTTCACAGTTGGAAAATCGAAAATTTATGGGTTACAGTATCATCCTGAAATTACTTATGAGAAAATGATAAGTTTAATTGAGTTTAGGAAGGAAAGATTAATTCAAACAAGAAAAGTATTTAGAGATGAGGAAGAAATTAAAAATCACATATTATTTATAAAAAAAGAAATTGCTGTGTCAAATAAGTCTCAAAGAATGATTGAGTTAAAGAATTGGATGGATAGTATAAATTGAATTAAAAATGCTTAGTTATATTTTACCTTTTATTATTCTAATTTTAATTGTCGTCTTTATTCATGAATATGGTCATTATTACTTTGCTAAAAAATTTGGGGTGGGTGTCACTGATTTTTCTATAGGATTTGGTAAGGAAATTTTTGGTTGGAATGATAAATCTGGTACAAGGTGGAAAATATGCTGGATACCTCTAGGGGGATACGTAAAATTTTTTGGAGATAGAAATGTATATTCTCAAGCGGATCATAAAGAAATTTTAGAAAAATATAGTGAAGAAGACCAAAAAAAATTATTTACTCTTAAACCTCTATATCAAAGAAGTTTAATTGTTTTTGGTGGCCCTTTAGCAAACTTTTTATTAGCTCTAGTAATTTTCTTCTCAATTTATACTTTTATTGGTAAGGATTTTACACCAGCCGTCATCAATGAAGTTCAGAAAGACAGCCCTGCTATGACTGGAGGATTAAAACAAAATGACGTAATTTTAGAAATAGATGGCAACAAAGTTGAAAGTATTATGGATGTCTCTAAATTCATTACTATGTCCACTGATGAAATTATAGATTTTAAAGTGAAACGTTCATATGATGAGTTAATTTTAAAAGTAAAACCTAATATTGTTCCAGGTGAAGATAATTTAGGAAACAAACTTAACAAAAGAATAGTTGGTATAAAATTAGGTGCTTATAATAATGAGATTAATCACGTTAAATTAGGACCTGCTCAAGCTATATACCATGCTGCTCATGAAGTTTATTTTGTAGGAATTTCTTCCTTAAAATATATTGGTGCAATGATTTTTGGTAAAGCTGATACCTCTCAGCTTGGAGGACCTATCAGAATAGCAAAAATTTCAGGCCAGGTTGCAGAATTTGGTGTTTTGGCATTTATCAGCATGATGGCATATATTTCAATAAGTCTTGGTTTAGTTAATTTGTTTCCAATCCCAATGCTTGATGGGGGACATTTAATGTTTTATGCATTTGAAAAAGTTTTAGGTCGTCCGTTATCTCAAAAAACACAAGAAGGTTTTTTTCGAATCGGGATATTTTTATTAATATCTTTGATGTTTTTCACAACTTTTAACGACCTTAAAGACCTAGGATTGTTTAATTAATAATCTTTATAAAAGTTTAAAAAACTCAATAAAATCAACATTTTTTTAATCCACACAACATGTTGTGTATAACTTTTCTTAATATACTAAAAAAAGTCTTGATTTATCAATACTTTTGACAACAATGAAAATAACCTAATAAAACCGGAGCTAAAATGAACAAAAAACAATTAGTAGTCAAAATTTCTGGGGCATTAAACCTAAGTAAAGCTGATGCTGAGAGAACTTTTGATACAATTACCAACACAATTTTAGATGCTTTAAAAGCTGACGATTCAGTAAAAATTGCTGGTTTTGGTACTTATAAAGTAGCTAAGAGAAAAGCTAGAGTTGGAAGAAACCCAAGAACAGGAGAACAGATTCAAATTGCTGCGTCTCAAAAAGTTAAGTTTTTACCAGCAAAAGCTTTAAAAGAAGTATTCAATAAATAACGTCTTTTTACAGCCTTAACGAAACTCTCGTTAAGGCTGTTTCTATATGCAAATACTGCATACCCAATTTTCGTAATCAGCGTTAGTTATTAGCATTTAATAAAATAAAAGAGCTTTCTTTAACAGGGAGGTCGTATGACTAAATTAATAAAAGTAATAAGTGCGCCACTTATTAGTTTAATTTTTTTATTAAACATGAGTAGTGCTGGTATGGCAGATACAACTGTTTCTGCCGAAGTAGGGTTTATATTTAATACCCTATTATTCTTGATTTGTGGATTCCTAGTAATGTTTATGGCTGCAGGATTCGCAATGCTAGAGTCAGGTATGGTTACATCGAAAAGTGTATCCGTAATCTGTGCAAAAAATATAGGTTTATTCTCAATTGCAGGTATAATGTTCTGGCTTGTAGGTTATAACTTAGCTTATGGTATTGATCCAGGTGGGTACATTGGTAAATTTATTCCATGGGCAGATGGTAGTAAAATAGATACAGGTTATTCAGATGGTTCAGATTGGTATTTCCAGATGGTATTCTGTGCAACTACTGTTTCAATCGTATCAGGAACAATGGCTGAAAGAATTAAGTTATGGCCATTTTTTACATTCGCTGCAATTCTATCAGGAATTATATATCCAATCGTAATGGGTTGGCAGTGGGGTGGTGGCTGGTTAGCAGAAGCAGGTTTTTCTGATTTTGCTGGTTCGACTTTAGTACACTCAACTGGTGGTGCAGCTGCTTTAGCTGGTGCAATGATAATTGGTCCAAGATTAGGAAGATTTACTAAATCTGGAGCTCCAGCGCCGCTAAAACCTTTTGCAGCATCATCAATACCATTAGTAACAATTGGAGTATTTATTTTATGGTTAGGTTGGTTTGGATTTAATGGTGGTTCACAATTAGCATTGGGAACGGCTACAGATGCAATCGCTGTATCAAAAATATTTATTAACACATTCCTTGCTGGTGCAGGTGGTGTTATGGGTGCAGCAGTTATAACAAGATTGCATTTTGGTAAAACTGACGTAGTTCAAATGTTAAATGGATGTATCGGTGGTTTGGTTGCTGTAACTGCAGAGCCATTATTACCATCACCATTTGCTGCAATTTTAATTGGTGCTGTAGGTGGACTAATCGTCGTATATGGTACAAAACTATTATTCTCTTTGAAAATTGATGATGTAGTTGGTGCTATTCCTGCTCACTTATTTGCTGGAATTTGGGGTACATTAATTGTGCCTGCAACAAATTCTGGTGCAAATTTTAGCACTCAGTTAATTGGTGTATTATCAGTAAACATTTTTGTTTTTGTGGTTGCATATATTGCATTCAGCCTCATCAAAGCAACTATTGGTCTAAGGTTAAGTAAAGAAGGTGAAACCAAAGGTACTGATGTCACTGAGACAGGTGTAATTGCATACGCAATTCGTGACTAGTTGTTAAAAACATGGGGATCCTTCGCTCTCTGTATATTCTCAGCGAATACTCATAGAAGGATCCTCAAACTCTCTCTTAGTTAGTTAAGTAATAAGCCCCTCCCTCAAGGGGCTTATTTATTTTGATCCCACAAATTTTTATAATTAATAAAAGGT
>CACJVT010000011.1 GCA_902596925.1 uncultured Pelagibacteraceae bacterium
TAATGAGAAACATTTTTGATCAATATAACCAACCAGAAAATAAATTAACTCACTCTTTGGCATCTAGTCTACATGAGGATAAAAAACTCTTAGATAGTTTTCTTAAAACGTTTTGTAAAAATTTTTTTAAAATTACTAATAATTTAAAGATAGAACAGCAAACTGTACCTGGACAAATCATAAGAGAAACAGATGAAAAACAAAAGAAGGGTTTACCGGATGCCATTATTTATAATGAGGAAGAATGTTTGATTATTGAAAGCAAAGTATCATCAACGCTTACTCAAGATCAATTAAATAGACATGAGAAAACTCTAAGAAGAAGAGGTTTTGATAAAATAAAAGGAATAGGCATTGTTGTTGATTTATTACCTAATGTTAAATTAGAAAATTGGAAACAATTAACTTGGAATTCAGTATATAGTTGGGCGCATAAAGAAACCAAAAATTCTGAATGGGCAAAAAAATTAGTAGATTATTTTAATGTGTTAGAAAACAATATGGTCGAAGACGAATATTTAACAGAAGGTTCGATAACTGAATTTACAGGGATTCATTTTGATGACGATAATCCTTATTCTTATAGAGAAGGAAAAAGACAATTAAAACTGTTAGTGAATAAAATAAGAAAAAATAAAATACTTAATGATGAGTTAAATGTTGATCTAAAAGCAAAAGGAAGAAGTGGAATTAAAAAAGAGGGTAATCTTTGGGATTATTTAACTTTTAACACAGGTATAAAACAAAAATCATTTACAGACGAACCTCATTTAACAATTGCAATGAGCGATGAATTTATTGAGGCAGATTTTACAATTCCTTACAGAATAAAAGGAAAAACAAAAAAAAACTTTTATAGTTTATCTTGGATAAATTTTAGAAACATAGTTCATGAAATAGCACTTAATTTTGATAAATCGTTTGGGATTAGTGAGGGTTTCCAACCTCATATTCTTTTAGGACAAAGAAGATATCCTAGTCAAAGTTCTCCAGCGATACATGATGCAAGACTTGAAATGGATATAAGAACTGCATTTAAAGATATTTCTTCAAAATTAAAACCTACACAAAAACAGCAAGAGGAATGGTTAAAAGTAGTTTTTGAAATAAATAATAATAAAAAATCAAACTTGCAGTTTCAAGTAGGCGGTAGATTTTATTTCAACAAACAAAGTCTTGTGAATGATAAAAATGCTGATCAGATTTTAGTTAAATCTTTTTTAGCATGCAAACCTCTTGTTAAACATTTGTTTAGATAAATTTATTTATGAATGAAAATTTCAAAAAAATAATTGATGATTTTTCAATTTGTATGAAAAATATAGATACTACAAAACCAGTTTATCAAAGTGTAAGAAAAAGTGCGACTGTGTATAAACCTGGAATCGGTCCTCATACAGAAACTAAAACTGTAAAAATGGTCGTTGAAGAAATGAAAAAAATAAATAATGAGTTTTATAAAGATACGATAATTCACGAAAGATATCCAAATAGTAGAAAAGAGTGTGATTTAAAATTTAATTTAAATAATGAAACAATATTTTCTGAAGTTAAAATGATGAGGATTATGGGAGATAATAACAAAGCAAATGATAATATATTTATGCATATATTTTCTCCCTATGAACTTCAAAATAGCGCCCTAACTGATGGAATAAAACTTTTGAAAAGTGGTTTTGATGGAACAAAATCAATAATTATTTATGGGTATGATTATGAAAATTTTCCATTGCTTAAAACAATTGAACTTTATGAAAAAATTGCAAAAGAGTTTTACTCAATTTCGGAAAGGTATTCCTCTTCATTTGAAAACTTAGTCCATCCAGTTCACCAAAAAGGAAATGTATTTGGTTGGATAATTGATAATAAATAATTAAGAGTCCTTCATCATTCCTTCATCACTCCTTCATCACTAATGATTTTCGTTAAGATAAAAAAAAAGGGCAGTAAAAACTGCCCTTTTTGAATTTTTGTTTGAGAACAATGGGGATTACATTCCCATTCCACCCATTCCTCCCATGCCGCCCATGCCGCCCATTCCTCCAGGCATTCCAGCAGGAGCTGCATCTTTTTCTTCAGGTTTATCAGCTATCATTGCTTCAGTTGTTACTAATAATCCTGAGATAGATGCTGCGTCTTGTAAAGCAGTTCTAACAACTTTCACAGGATCAATGATACCTTTAGCGAACATATCACAATACTCCTCGTTTTGTGCATCATACCCATGTGTCTTTTTATTTTGTTCTAAAAGTTTGCCTACAACTACTGATCCATCCACACCAGCATTTTTTGTAATTTGTCTTATAGGAGCTTCTAATGCTCTTCTCACTAAATCAACACCAGCTTTTTGGTCTTCACCTTTTGCTTTAACTTTTTCAAGTTCTTGAGCAGCATATAATAATGCACAACCACCACCGGTAACGATACCTTCCTCGACAGCAGCTCTTGTTGCATTTAAAGCATCTTCGACTCTGTCTTTTCTTTCTTTAACCTCGACTTCTGTTGCACCACCAACTTTAATTACTGCAACACCACCAGCTAATTTAGCTAACCTCTCTTGCAGTTTTTCTTTATCGTAGTCCGAAGTTGTTTCATCAATTTGTTGTTTAATTGAAGAACATCTTGCTTCTATGTCTGATTTTTTACCTGAACCATTAACTATAGTACTGTTATCTTTATCAACCTTAATTTTTTTACAAGAACCAAGATCATCAAGTTTAACATTTTCAAGTTTAATTCCTAAGTCCTCAGAAATAACTGAACCACCAGTAAGAATTGCGATATCTTCAAGCATAGCTTTTCTTCTGTCACCAAATCCTGGTGCTTTTACAGCTACAACTTTTAAACCACCTCTTAGTTTATTTACTACTAAAGTAGCTAATGCTTCACCCTCAACATCTTCAGAAATAATCATTAATGGTCTTCCAGCCTGAACAACTGCCTCTAAGAGAGGAACCATTGGTTGTAAGTTTGTTAATTTTTTTTCATGTAATAGAATAAAAGGATTTTCTAATTCAGTTGTCATCTTATCACTATTCGTAATAAAGTAAGGAGATAAGTATCCTCTATCAAACTGCATACCTTCAACAACATCTAATTCTGTTTCAATTCCTTTGTTTTCCTCTACCGTGATAACGCCTTCATTGCCAACCTTTTGCATTGCTTTAGAAATCATAGTTCCAATTTCTTTATCACCATTTGCAGAAATTGTTCCAACTTGAGCAATCTCATCACTATCTTTTACTTTTTTAGCAGATGATACAAGATTTTGTTTTACTACATCTACTGCAGCATCAATTCCTCTTTTTACATCCATAGGATTCATACCCGCAGTAACATATTTTACACCTTCTTTCACGATAGCTTGTGCAAGAATAGTCGCTGTAGTTGTTCCATCACCAGCTTCATCATTTGTTTTGCTAGCAACTTCTTTAACCATTTGAGCACCCATATTTTCAAATTTATCCTCGAGATCAATTTCTTTAGCAACAGAAACACCATCTTTTGTAATTCTTGGAGCACCATAAGATTTGTCCATAACCACATTTCTTCCTTTTGGTCCTAGTGTTACTTTAACTGTATCAGCAAGAATATTTACTCCTCTAATCATTGCTGCTCTCGCTTCTGCATCAAATTTTACTACTTTTGCCATTTTATTATCTCCTTTAAATTAAATTATTTGCTTGAAATTCCCATAATGTCTGACTCTTTCATTATGCTGTATTCCTTGCCATCAATTTTAACTTCAGTTCCTGACCATTTGCCAAATAAAACTTTATCTCCAATTTTTACATCCATTGGTATCGTTTTACCGTCCTCAGTTTTTGCACCACCACCAACTGCAACTACTTTACCTTCTTGAGGTTTTTCCTGTGCTGTATCAGGTATGATTATTCCACCAGCAGTTTTTTCACTGCTATCTAAAACTTCTATTAAAACTCTATCGTGTAACGGTCTAAATTTCATAAATTCTCCTTATTGATATGATCCTCATATAGATATTGGCCTTACTATTTCAAGATATACTTAAAAATTAGTTGGTTAAAAAATATAGGAATTTGTGGGTTTTATGGTTTATAGATTAATTTGATGACTAAAAATTTAGATAAGGAGGGTTTGAGCTCTATTGTAGACAATTATCAACTTTTTTACATTGATCTATGGGGAGTGGTCCATAATGGGGTTACACTGCACATTGAAGCGATAAAAGCTCTAAAAGAAATCAATAAAAAAAGGAAGGACTATATTTTACTCACAAATGCACCCAGACCTAATCATACAGTTAAATCTTTTTTAGAGAGACTAGGCATGGAAAAAGAAATCAGAGACCATGTTTTTACCTCTGGTGAAGCAGCCCTCATCTATTTAAAGAAAAATTTAATCAATAAAACTTTTTTTCACGTGGGGCCACCAAGAGATTTTGATTTATTTAAAGATTTCAAAAAGATGAAATTAAATAATATAGATAAATCTGATTATATTTTATGCACTGGATTATTTGATGATCATGATGAAGATTTAAAATATTATAAAAATTTATTCGAAAAAAATATCAAAAAAAAAATGATTTGCACAAATCCCGACTTAATCGTTGACAGAGGAAACACCAGAGAATTTTGTGCTGGTTCTGTTGCAATGGTTTTTGAAAAAATGGGTGGAGAAGTTGTTTACTTTGGAAAACCTTATCCCGAGGTTTACAATCAATCTACGGATAATAAGAATAAAAAGATTCTCTCTATAGGTGATAATTTAAATACTGATATAAAAGGAGCAAACCTTTTAAATTATGATTCTTTAATTATTTCAAATGGAATTCATAAGGATGAGATTAAAGAAAGAGGAATTGAAAAAGTTGCAAAATCTTACGAGGCAATTTGTAATTATATTCAATCAGAGTTGAAATGGTAAATTCAAAAAATATATATAAAAATTTTAATATCGATAATAGATACAAAAATTCAATTATCTTAATTGGTAATTTCGATGGAGTTCATAGAGGACATCAAAAATTATTTTCATTAGCTAAAAAATATAAAAAAAGATATTCCTCAAAAATTGGTGTCTTAACTTTTGAGCCTATGCCAAAAATGTTTTTTAATAATAATTTAAATAATTTCAGAATTTCTAGTTTGCAGCAAAAAATTGATAACCTTAAAGATCTTAATGTAGACTTTTTAATTATAAAAAAATTTGATCGAAAATTCTCAAAAATAAAATCTTTAGCTTTCATTAAAGAAATATTAGGCAAAAAGTTAAAACCAAAATTCATTTTTGTAAGCAACAACTTTAGATTTGGTAATAAAAGAGAAGGTAACGTTAGACAGTTGATTAAATTTGAGAGAATGTGTGGTTACAAGGTGGTTAAACCACAACCATTATTAACCAATAAGAAAATAGCATCTTCATCGTTGGTAAGAAAACTTTTACAAAAAGGAAAATTAGAAAAAGCCAATAAAATTTTGAATAGAAATTGGTCAATTGTTGGAAAGGTTCAAAAGGGAAGACAACTAGGAAAAAAAATTGGTTTCCCAACCGCAAACATTGATATCAAAAATTATATTTTAGCCTGCCCAGGCGTATATGCGGTAAAAGTAAAAATGAATGATAAAGATAATTACTTAAAAGGAATTGCTAATTTAGGCTATCGCCCAACATTTAATGGAAAAAAAATATTGTTAGAGGTTCATCTATTTAATTTTTCTGGAAATCTTTATAATAAGTATTTAACAGTAGAGTTTAAAAAATTTATTAGAAAAGAAAAAAAATTTAGAAATGTTGAACAGCTTAGAAGACAAATTAAAATTGATTTATTGATAGCAAAAAAATAAAATGAGCAAATCACAAATTAATCTACCCAAAACCGCCTTTTCGATGAAAGCAAATTTGCCAATACGAGAACCAGAAATTTTGAAACTTTGGCAAAAAATAAATCTTTATGATGAATTAAGAAAATCGAGAAAAGGAGAAGAAAAATTTGTTCTTCACGATGGTCCTCCCTATGCGAATGGAAATATACACATGGGAACAGCTTTAAATAAAATTCTGAAGGATATAATTGTGAGATTTCATCAGATGGATGGCAAAGACTCTGTCTATGTTCCAGGATGGGACTGTCATGGATTACCAATAGAATGGAAAATTGAAGAACAATATAAAAAAAATAAAAAAAATAAAAATGAAGTTCCAATCGTTGAATTTAGAAAAGAATGTAGGGCCTTTGCAGAAAAATGGATAGATATTCATAAAGATCAATTCAAAAGGTTAGGAGTTGTAGGGGATTGGAATAATTATTACTCTACTATGAGTTTTGATGCAGAAGCTCAAATAGTAAGAGAATTAGGTAAATTTTTAAAAGAAGGAAGTTTGTATAGAGGTTTTAAACCTGTTTTGTGGTCAACTGTTGAAAAAACAGCTTTAGCAGATGCAGAGGTTGAATACCAAGATCATAAGTCAGACACTATATATGCATCTTTTCCCGTCAAATCCTCAAATATTAAAGAATTGAATGATAGTGAAATTGTAATTTGGACAACTACCCCATGGACTATTCCGGCCAATAAAGCCTTAGCTTACAATGAAAGCTTAGACTATTTATTAATTGAAGTAAATGACGATGGAGATTTTAAGAATAAAAGAATTGTTATTGCAGATGCATTAATAGACTCAGTTGTAAAAGACACTAAAATTCAAAGTTTTAAAAAACTAAAAAGTTTTAAAGGAAAAGATTTGAAAGGAACAATATGCAATCACCCCTTTATAAAACTTGGGTATGAATATGACATACCAATGTTAGAGGCACGTTTCGTTACTACTGAACAAGGTACCGGAATTGTTCATTGTGCACCAAGCCATGGCCCTGATGATTTTAATTTGTGTATGAATAATGGAATTAAAGCAATTGAAACAGTTGATGGTGATGGAAAATATACAAAAAATGTAGCTCTTTTTGAAGGGATACATATTTTTAAATCCAATTCAATTGTCATTGAAAAATTAAGAGAACAAAAAAAATTATTATCGAGCGGTGAACTTGTTCACTCTTATCCTCATTCATGGAGGTCAAAAGCACCATTAGTTCACAGAGCAACTCCGCAATGGTTTATTTCTATGGATAGTCATAAACTTAGAAACAAAGCTTTAAAAGCAATTGATGAAACAACCTTTTATCCTAGCAAAGGAAAAGAAAGATTAAAATCGATGATTGAAACAAGACCTGATTGGTGTGTTTCAAGACAAAGAGTATGGGGAGTTCCATTACCTATTTTTATTAACAAGAAGACAAGAGAAATTTTGATTGATGATGAGGTTTTTGATAATATTGCAAAAATTTATGAAAAAGAGGGATCTGATTGTTGGTTTTCGGACGATCCACAAAAATTTCTTGGAAAAAAATATAAAGCCGAAGAATTTGAGAAGCTAAGTGATATTGTAGAGGTGTGGTTTGATAGTGGATCTACACATTCATTTGTATTGGAAAAAAGAAAAGATTTGAAGTGGCCTGCATCTATGTATCTCGAGGGCTCTGACCAACATAGGGGCTGGTTTCATTCGTCTCTTTTAGAGTCTTGTGGAACAAGAGATCGTGCCCCTTTCGAGTCTATACTCTCTCATGGTTTTGTAGTTGATGGAAAAGGTTTAAAAATGTCCAAATCTTTAGGAAACGTAATTGCACCTGAGGATATTCTAAAAAAATATGGAGCTGATATACTTAGAATTTGGGTTGCTTCCTCAAATTATGCTGAGGATCTTAGAATAGACTATTCCATACTAGATCAGCATGCTGAGTCTTATAGAAAAATAAGAAATACATTTAGATATTTGCTTGGAAATCTTAATGATAATTTTGAGCAAATAAATCTAGAAAAAATTAAAATTGAGAATTTACCCGAATTAGAGCAGTTCATGCTTCATAAAATTTACAATTTAAATTCTAAATTTAACAAGTATTTCAAAGATTATGATTTTCATAATTTATATAAAGAATTATTAAATTTTTGCACTGTAGACTTATCTGCTTTTTATTTTGATATAAGAAAAGATACTTTGTATTGTGATCCTATAAATTCTGACAAAAGAAAATCTACACTTATATTGTTAAATGTTATACTTAATTCTTTAATAAGATGGTTTGCACCAATATTATCTTTTACAACAGAAGAAATCTATCAACTTATTTCAAAAAATAAAAAAAGTATTCATCTTGAAAAATTTTTAAATTTTCCTGAAAAATTTAATAATTTAAACCTCAATTCTAAATGGGAACAATTAATCAAAATAAGGGATATTTGTAATTTGAGTATTGAGCAAAAACGAGCAAGTAAAGATATAGGATCTAGTTTAGAGGCAGCATTAATTGTGAAATTAAATAATGAAAACCAGAAATTTTTGAAAAATATTGACCTTTCAGAACTTTGCATAACCTCTTCAGTCAAAATTGAGAATGGTGATTCAGATGAAGTAATTGTAGAAACAATAAAAGCAACAGGTGAAAAATGTCCCGTATGTTGGAAAATTAGTAGCACACCCTGTGAAAGACATAAATTATAAATAAAATGTTAAAAAAAAGTTTAGTAGATTTTTCTATAATTATTTTTATTTTTTTAATTGATCGAGTAAGTAAATTATTGATCATTGACTCTCCAGAAACTTATGAACAATATGGTATTGGCATTACATCTTTTTTAAATTTTAATTTAATTTGGAATGAAGGAATTGCTTTTGGATTATTCTCTTTTACCGAAAAAATATATTATAATTTGCTTACCATTTTGATCTGTTTAATAATAGCTGTTTTAATCTGGTTCATGTTCAGATCTGAGGGATTTGAGAAATTAAGTTATATTATGATTATAGGAGGTTCTTTTGGAAATGTTTTCGATAGAATATTTTACTCTGCAGTGCCAGATTTTATAGATATACACTTTAATAATTTCCATTGGTTTATATTTAATGTTGCTGATATATTTGTAACTTTAGGTATATTTTGTCTTATAGGTATTGAAATATTTAGTAAAAAAATAAATGAAAATTATAAATAAAACTTTTTTAATTGTTATTACAATTTTACTTTTAAGTTCTTGTTCTGGATTTAAACTAAAGAAAAAATCTACATCAGGAGAGGAATTTTTAATTGAAAAAAAAGATCCCCTAATTTTACCACCAGACTATTCTGAATTACCAAAACCAAATGAACAAAACAATCAATCTATTGAAGAAGATGATCAAATAAAATTAGAAACTATTTTTGATGGTGACAGCTCAAATAATGATAGTGAAACTAAAGAAATAGAATCTGGACTTAAAGAAAGTGTGCTGAAAAAAATTCAAAAACAATAATGTTCACAAAAAATTTTTTATATAAAGATTTCGTTAATAAAAAAAAAAATAAAATATTAAATAAAAATTTAAAAGAAATAATTAATAATAAAAACGAAATTATTAGATCTTTAGGTAATAATTATAAATATAGTTATTCAAAAAATCTTATTAAAAATCTTAAAAAATATAAGGATATAAGAATTTTTGGAATGGGAGGTTCATCGTTAGGATCTAATGCTATCTATGATTTTTTAAAAAATAAGATAAATAAAAATTTTTATTTTTTATCTAATTTAAATAAAAAAACCTTCCCGAATAAAAAATATTTAAATTTGATAATTTCTAAATCTGGTAATACTTTGGAAACAATCGTTAATTCAAATATTTTTATAAAAAAAAGAGATAAGAACATTTTAATTACGGAAAATAAAAAGAGCATTTTAAGAGAACTTAGTCGAAAACTTAAAGCAGAAATTATTGATCATAATAATTATATTGGTGGCAGATACTCTGTTTTGTCTGAGGTTGGCATGTTACCTGCAGAGTTAATGGGCTTACAAGCTAATAAATTTAAACAATTTAATATTTTAGTTAAAAATAAGTCTTTTCTAAGTACCATGGTAAGTAATGTTTCTAACATTCTGTCACTGATCAATAAGAAAAAATTTAATTCTGTGATTCTTAATTATGATGAAACTGCTGATAATTTTTTGAAATGGTATCAGCAACTTGTGGCAGAAAGCACTGGAAAAAAAGGTAATGGTATTTTTCCGATAATCTCAACAATGCCTAAAGATAATCATAGTTTGATGCAATTATATCTTGATGGAAAGAATTCTAATTTTTATACCTTTTTCCATACTAAAGAAAATTTTTCTCCTAAAATCAATAAAGCAACAATTTTACCGTCTCAAAGTTTTTTAAAAGGAAAGAGTTTAGATAATATTGTCTCTTCGCAGATTTTAGCTACGAAAAAAGTATTCTTAAAAAAAAAAATACCATTTAGAAGTTTCTATCTAAAAACAAGAAGTGAAGAAACGTTAGGTGAGTTATTCACTTTTTTCATAATTGAAACTATACTATTAGCAAAAGCACTCAAAATTAACCCATACGATCAACCTGCTGTTGAGCTGATTAAGCTAGAAACAAAAAAAATTTTGACTTAATATTAATTTCCAAAATATACTTTTGAAATACCATAATTTCGAATATCTAAAATTTTAATTTTTTCAGTAATTTTTAATTTATCTTTTTTATGTCTGTGAATAATTATGATGCCTTTTTTATTCAATATTTTTTTTTCAATTATATTTTCTATTAATTTATTTATTTTTGATTCTTTATAAGGTGGATCCATAAAAATTATATCAAATCTTTTATTTAAAATATTTTTTGAGTCAAAATAATCAAAACAGTCTTTCTCAAATATTTTGTAATTATTTATTTGACTCAATGATAGAACATTTTTTTTTAATATTTTAATTGCAATACTATAATTTTCAAAAAAATATACCTCTTGAGATCCCCTAGAAATACACTCTAATCCAAATGATCCAGAGCCAGAAAATAAATCTAATACTGAGGCACTTTCAATTTTTTTTTTTATTTGAGCTGAATGTTCTAAAAGATTAAAAATTGACTCTTTAACTAAATCTTTTAAAGGTCTTGTATTTTTATCTTTAGGTAAAAATAATTTTTTACCTTTAAATTTTCCTGAAATTATTCTCATGCTTTGATTATTTTGTAACCAATATCTTTTCTAAAGAAACCATTTTCCCAATTTAGCTCATTTATCAAATCTATCGCGTGCTCTCTTGCATCTTTCAAATTTTTAGATTTAACAACAAAATTTAGAACTCTTCCTCCATTTGAATAAACTTTGGAATTATCAATCTCTGTTCCAGCATGAAAAATATAATCATTTTCTTCAAGCTTAATATTTTTGATATTTTTAAGCTCTAAATTTTTCTCATATTTGTCAGGATATCCTTTTGAGCACAATACTATACACAAGCTTTTTTCTTCAAACCATTCAAGTTTTATAGACTCCAATTTTTTATTTACACAAGCGTCGATAATCTCAAAGAGGTCTGTTTTTAGTCTTGGTAGTATCGTTTGACATTCGGGATCACCCATTCTCACATTGTATTCAATTAAAAAGGGCTCATTATCAACAATCATTAATCCAGCATATAAAAAACCATTAAAATTTGTTTTTAAATCTTTTAAACCTTGAAGCGTAGGTTCTATTATTTTTTTTAATATTTTTTTCTCTAATTCTTTGTCTTCAAGACGAGATGGTGAATATGCACCCATGCCACCTGTATTTTTACCCTGATCACCCTCAAGAACCCTTTTATGATCTTGTGCTGTACCAAATTTTTTATAACTAACTCCATCCGAAATTATAAAAAAACTCATTTCCTCACCTTTTAAAAACTCTTCAATTAGGATTTCTTTAGCATCTCCAAACTTTCCATTGAAAATTTCCTCTATCGCATTTTTTGACTCTTGATATGTCTCACAAATATAAACACCTTTTCCGGCAGCTAAACCATCTGCTTTTACAACTAAAGGAAATCTACATTTATTTAAAAAAAAAATACTTTTCTCTATACTGTTAAAAACACCAAAATTCGCTGTAGGGATTTTGTATTTTTTGCATAAATTTTTAGTGAAAATTTTTGATCCCTCTAGTTGAGAGGCAATTTTACTTGGACCAAAAACTTTTATTTTATTTTTTTCTAGGAAATTTGCGATTCCGTCGACTAATGGTTTCTCAGGACCGATAACAACCAGTTCTATTTTAAGTTTCAATATAAGCTCTTTTAATTTTTCAAAGTCACTTGGATTAATTCTAATGTTATCAGCCAATGAACTAGTACCACCGTTTCCAGGAAAACAATAAATTTTATTAATTTTGTTTGATTTCTTAAGAAAAGCACATAGAGCATGTTCCCTTCCACCACTTCCAATTATTCCTACATTCATATAAATATGTATAAACTAAAAATGTTAAAAAAATTAGCAAAAATAAAATATTTACCAAATAATTTTAAGATTATTGAGAACGGAGATCATGTTTTGTGTGCTGTATCAGGTAAAAAAATTTCTTTAAATAAATTAAACTATTGGAATGTAGACACTCAAGAAGCATATTATTCTTATAAAGAAGCTCAGATACAAAAAGAAAAGTTATAGAACATTAAATTTTCCACCTATTATGTGTCCAGATCCATTGATCAGGATTAGATTTAATCATTTTTTCTAAAACCTCATTAAGTTGTTTTGTTATCTCAAAAATAGAGGTTTCCACAGGAAATTTTATTTCTTTTAAAATTTTAAGTTTGAAATTATCATTTTCTAATCTTTCAATATAGATAGGAACAACAGAGGCATTAAATTTTTTGATAAATTGTGCAGGAATAGTGGTAGTGAGTGCTGTTTGTCCAAATAAATTGCACATTATACCCTCCGAAACTCTTTGATCAATCATAAGTGCAATAGAGGTTCCATTTTTAAATTCTTTTAAAATTTCTTTAGTGCCTGAAATTCCTTTTTTAATTTGTTTTTTACAGATATATTTTTTTCTTATATTTTCCATAATTGGATTTAGAAAATTATTATTTAATGGTCTGTATATAGCTGCAAGATCTATTTCTGATTTTTCAATATGCATCGCCATCAACTCAAAATTATTAAAATGACCAGATATAAATATTACTGGCTTACCATGATGTTTTATTTTTTCAATTTCCTCTTGATTTTCAACCTGGATTTTATTTGAGAATTCTGAATTTTTTCTAAATTTTTTTATAAACATATATTCAGAAAAAATTTTTCCATAATTCGCCCACATCTTTTCTACAATTTCTTTTTTTTCACTTTCATCTAAATTTGGAAAAGCAATAGATAAATTCTCGAGAGAAATGTTATTTGATCTAAAGAAAGAACCTAGTCTTTTAAAAATGAAAGATGAGAATATCTGAGAATTTTTTAATCCTATAAACCTAAAGACTAGGAATAAGAAAATAATAATTATAAATTGGATAAAATATTTAATATGTTTCATTAATTTTAGTTTTTATTAGATTAATAAGTTTATCCTTTTCTTCAATTTCTAAATCTATTTCTATGTAATTAATTTTATCTTTTAAATTCTCAGGGATTTTTACATAGTCTTTTTCTGTTGTTAAAATTTTAGCTTTTTCTTTTTTAGCAAAATTTAGAATTTTTGAGATTTCTTCTAATTTATATTCATGATGATCTGGAAAAATAATTTCTTTAGTTATATTAAAATTATTAATTACTAAAGTTTCTTTAAAACTGGATGCATTTCCAATGCCTGAAAAAATTATAAATTTATCAGAAAGATCAAATTTATTTATATTCTTAATTGAGACATAGGAATTAAATATTTCAATTTCTGGATTGATATTTTTAATTCTCGAAGATATTTCTGAAGAGTTAAAGTCTTTAATTGAAGATTTGAGAAAAACTCCATCATATTTTATTAAACTTTTAATTTTCTCTCTTAGTGGACCAGATGGTATTAAAAAGCCATTTCCAATCCAACTTTTGCAATCAAAACAAACAAATTTAATGTCATAATCAACTTTCTTTTCTTGTAATCCATCATCAAAAATTACTAGGTCAATTCCTTTTTTTATTGCTTTAACAATTATATCACTTCTATTTTTTGAGATAATGAGATTAGATTTTTTTTTGAGCAAGATTTCCTCATCCTGCTGATGAGAATAATTTTTTTTTGCAGTAGCAATTTTTAAATTTAAACTCTTAAGAAGCTCAAATAATTTTAAAGTAGTTGGTGTTTTTCCTGTGCCCCCTAAATAAATATTTCCCACACAAATTGTTTTAATTTCATTAAACTTTTTCTTTGGATAGATTTTTAATAAAAGATTATTCAATGTAAGCAATAAAGTGATTGGGAATAGTAAATAAGCAATAAAATTTGGTTTTTTATAATCCCAAAATTTTGGTTTTTTAAAATTCATCTTATTTATTTACAAATTTCTTTATAAGTTTTGTTTAAGATATCTACTCCTACAAGATGTAAATTTTGAATTACTTTTTTGGATACGTTTTTTTTCTTTAAAGTTTTGTTAAGCACAGAAGCCAGTTGTTTTTGATCACTTATTTTGTTAGTTACATTTTTTTTTTTAAGAAATTCATAGATCTCTTTAAAATTTGAAACATTTGGACCATGCATTATGTTGCATCCATACCTTACTGCTTCCAGAGGATTTTGTCCGCCATGTTTTATTAATGAGCCTCCGAGGAATACATTTTTACATACTTTATAAAATGATTTAGTTTTTCCGTATGAATTTACTAAATACACGTCAGTATTTGGGCTTATCTTTTTTTTAGGCTCATCTAAATGAACATTAAGGTTCATTTTAATAAGTTGGTCTTTAATTGATGAAACTCTATTAATATGCCTTGGTATTATTATAGTTAAAAGATTTTTGTATTTTTTCATTAATAATAAATGAGTTTTTCCACAAATTTCTTCCTCATAATTATGCGTACTTGATGCACACCATGAACTTCTTGAAAATATAAATTTTTTTAAATTCTTGTTTAAATTAATACCCTCATTTTCAGATTGACTGTATTTAAGATTACCGATTAGTTTTACATTTCTAGCTCCAAGTCTTTTTAAAAAGTTTTTAGATTCTTTGCTGGATGATAAGCACAAACTAAATTTACCAAATATTGAATTAGCAAACTTTGAAAAAATTAACCATCTATTAAAAGTTTTTTTGGTTATTCGACCATTCAACAAAATAATTGGAATGTTCATTTCATAAAGATTATTTAAAGTATTTGGCCATATTTCTGAGTCAATAAAAAAAACTTTTGAAGGTTTCCAGTAATTGATAAATTTTTTTGATATAAAATTACAATCAATTGGAAAAAATTGATGCACTGTTCTTTTAAATTTAAATTTTTTAATAATATAAGAAGAACTTTTAGTATTAGAGGTAATCAAAATTTGACTAATTTTTTTATTTTTTTCAAATTTTTCTATTAATGGTATTATACTCTGAATTTCTCCTACACTCGCACCATGAAACCAGATTAATTTTCCATAATTTCTTTTTTTTGAAAAAAAACCAAACTTTTCTTTAAATCTTGTGTAATCCTCTTTACCTTTAATTAATCTTATAATGAGAATTATTGGCGATAATAATAATAAAAAATTTATTAAAATTTTATAAAAAAAAAACATTATGTTTTTATTTGTTTATTATAAAAGTTTTTATAAATTGATGATTTTGTCATTAGATCTTCATGATTTCCTTCCGCAACAACATGGCCCGAGTCAATAACATAAATTTTATCTGAATTTAAAATTGTTGAAAGTCTATGCGCTATAACGATGGTAGTTCTATTTTTAGTTAGATAATTTATTGCCTTTTGTATTTTATCCTCTGTTTCTGCATCAAGTGAAGAAGTAGCTTCATCAAGTAATATAATTTTACTTTTTTTTAATATTGCTCTAGCAATAGACAGCCTCTGTTTTTCTCCACCAGATAATCTTATGCCATTTTCTCCAATCTTAGTGTCGTATTTATCTTTAAGTTTTTCAATAAATTCTGAAGCAAAAGATAATTTTGCTGCATTAAATATTTCATCGTCTGTTGCATCCATATCTGCATAAGCAATATTATTTTTAATAGTATCATCAAATAAATTAGTATCTTGACTAACAAATGATATGTTTTCTCTTAAGGAAACTAACTTAGTTTTATAAATTGACTGATTATCTATTGTAATATCACCATTTTCAGCATCATATATTCTTGGTATTAAATTTAATATTGTTGATTTTCCACTTCCACTATAACCAACCAAGGCAGTCATTTTTCCACCTTGCATCTCTAAATTTATATTTTTCAAAGTTGTTTTTTTTGTAATATCATCACTTATATTATCATATGAAAATTCTATATTTTTGAATTTGATATTTCCCTCATTTAAATCCAAGTTTTTATCGTCAATGTTTTTTTTCAATTTTGATTTTTCATCAATAATTGGCAATATTCTTTTTGCTGAAACGAGACCATTATTAATTACTATATTTAGAGTAGCTAAGGATCGAACTGGTTGATAAGCAAGCATCATAGCAGCTAAAAAAGAGAAAAAATTACTAATATCAATCTGATCTTTCATAATAAGTCTTCCAGCATAATAAATTAAAATAGCTATTACTATTCCAGTCATTGTTTCCATAATTGGTGAAGCTCTAACGAAAACAATTGCCATTTTTTTTGTTTTTTCTTTAACATTATTTAAAAAAACACTCGCTCTATTTTTTTCATACATTTCTTTTTGAAATATTTTAATTAATTTATGATTTTTAAAAACTTCGATAAGATAAGAGCTTAAAACACCTGCCCATTCCATTTGCTGAAAAGAAACTTTAGTTATTCTTTTTCCAAGAGATCTTGCCGCTAAATATGCTAAAGGTATCATTATTATTGCTATTAAAGATAGTTCCCAGTTTTGATAAAACATAACACTTAATAAACCAATTAATGTGAGAGTATCTTTAAAAACATTTAAAATTGCGGTACTAATTAAGTTTGTCAAGTGAGCTACATCATTTGTTAAATTAGAAATAAATTTTCCACTGTGTTTATTGTCAATTAGTTTTGTATCTGCATCTATCAAATTATTAAGCATATTAACTTGAACATCTTTTCTCACTTCTTCAGATACACCAATCATTATTACCTTAGCGATGTAAAGCGATAGTCCTTTTACAGCAAAAGCAACTACAATTAATATTGGTATGACAATTATCAAGGTTTGATCCTTGTTCATAAAAATTTGTTTAATTGCAGGGTCTAAAAGATATGCTATGGAGGAGGTGCTCCCAGCAACTGCTACAGAAAGCAATAAAGCAATGATAATTTTTTTTAAATGTTTCTTTGTGTAGTCATGGTAAAGTCTTTTTAATATCTGAATATCTGTCATTAAAATAACTTTCCAATAAGAAGTATTAAGAAAACCAAAATTCCTAAAAAATTATTCGACTTAAATATTTCCAAACAAGTTGAAGGTGAATTTTGTTTAAACTTTTTTAATTGAAAATAGTACATTTGTAAAAAAATCATTATTAATGAAACAAAATATAATTTACTAAACTCCCCTAAAAATCCCACTAAAATTAAACTTGAAGCAAATATTGTGTAACATAAATATAAAAATATGATTGGGTTAGATTTAAATTTAATTGATGTTGATTTAATTCCTATTATTTCGTCATCTTTTATGTCTTGAAATCCAT
This sequence comes from uncultured Pelagibacteraceae bacterium, assembly GCA_902596925.1. Taxonomy (GTDB): domain Bacteria; phylum Pseudomonadota; class Alphaproteobacteria; order Pelagibacterales; family Pelagibacteraceae; genus Pelagibacter. Next base: position 17,639 of record CACJVT010000011.1, read on the forward strand.
AAATTGTATCGTATCCAAGTGTCCAAAATATGGCTCCAAAATAAAATATCAGAGGTATAAAATTAATTTCATTATTTATTGAGGTCCATCCTAAAATTAAACCATAATTAAAAGTAATACCTAAAAAAAGCTGTGGCCAATATGTGTATCTTTTCATTAGAGGATAGCTAAATGCTAAAGGCATAGATGCCAGTGCTATTAGTATTGTAAATGAATTAAAATTAATAAGAACAAGAAAAGCAACAAAGCATAAAAGACCCGAATAAAATATACCAAGTTTTACAGATAATTTTCCAGAAGCTATTGGTCTATCTTTAGTCCTAAATACTTTTTTATCAAACTTTCTATCAAGAATATCATTTACTATACAGCCTGCAGATCTCATTAAAACTGATCCTAAAAAAAATAGTAATAAATAAAAAAAATAGATATTTAAACTAGATGAAAAATCATATCCTAGCGTAAGTCCCCATGAACATGGCCAAAATAAAAGCATGTAACCAATCGGTTTTTTAAGTCTGGTAAGTTCTACAAAAAGATTTAATTGGTTCATAAGATTTTACTTGTAAATAACAAAGCCAAGATTGATAATCAAACTGATTCGTATGAATATTGATTATACTGTAACTGCATTAATGTTTCCTGCAATACCATTGATGATGGCAGTTTATAGTAATAGATTTCATTCATTAAGTATCCTTATTAGACAACTTCACGATGAACATGTGTATGAAAAACACATACCTCCTGAGTGGAAAAAGCAGTTCATAAATTTAAGTGGAAGGATAACTCTTTTAAGATGGACAATTTTATTCGCATCTTTTGGCTTTCTGTTTAACATGTTAACTGTTTTTGCCCTTTACTTTGATGAAGTCTTTATAGCAAGGATTATTTTTGGTTCATGTTGTTTGTCGATGATTATCTCAATATTATTTTTTATTAGAGAAATTCATATTTCTACGAATGCGCTTAAGTTACATATGTCTGATATGGATGTAAATTTAGATTAAGGAACTATAACTGCTGGACCAGTTAATATTCTTGCCTCTAGATCTTTATGAGCTTGAGCAGCATCTTGAAGTGAATACTTTTTAGAAATTTCAACATGAAATTTCTTTGATAAGACTGCGTCGAAAACTTTTTTTGCAGACTCGACAAGCTCTTCCCTTTTTATGGTGTAATGAGCAATAGATGGTCTTGTAAAAAAAAGACCTTTTGCATTTATATCTTTTTTAACATCTATGGTGTCAACATAACCAGATGCATTCCCAAAAGCTACCATCATACCTCTAATCTTTAATGTTTCAATTGATCCTTTGAAAGTTTTGATGCCGACCCCATCGTAAACAACGTCTATACCGTTTTTACCAACAATTTTTTCAACCTCTTCAACAAAATTTTTTTCAGAATAATTAATTACATGATGGCAACCATTTTTTTTAGCAATCTCCTCTTTGGCTTTTGAGCCCACAGTTCCAATGACTTCAGCACCTAATGCATTAGCCCACGGACATAAAATCTGGCCAAGTCCACCTGCTGCAGCATGATATAAAACTCTATCACCTTTTTTTAACGGATATGCTCTGTGTAATAAGTATTCTGCAGTAATTCCTTTTAATGTAATGCAAGATGCCACCTCGTCAGAGACTCCATCCGGAACAGATACTAATTTTTCCTCAGGCATTATTTGTTTTTCTGAATAAGCACCGATAGGCATTGATGCATGAGTAACTCTATCACCAACTTTAAATAATTTTACTTCAGATCCAACTTCTTCAATTAGTCCACAAGCTTCAAGTCCGATACCGCTAGGTAATGGGATAGGATAAAGGCCTGTTCGATGATAAATATCTATAAAATTTAAACCAATTGATAAATTTTTAATCAACACCTCTTTTGGTCCAGGCTTCCCTAATTCTACATTTTTAATAACTAAAACTTCTGGTCCACCAAATTTATCTATTTGAACTGATTTCATTATCTACTTTACAAATGTACCATTATGATAATCTTGAACAGCTTGCAAGATTTCTGCTTTAGTGTTCATTACAAATGGTCCACCTCTAGCTATTTCCTCATTTATAGGTTTACCTGAAATAACTAAGAATTTTGCATCAGATTGCGCACTGATTTTTAAATCCTCACCTCTCGATAGTAAGATCAAAGTGCTATCCTTGACTTTTTCATGTTTTTTTTCACCAATTTTGATTTCCCCTTTTATGAGATAGATAAATGTATTGTGCGTAGAGGGAAGGTTAAATTTAAGATTTTTGTTTTTATTTAGTTCAACATCAAAATAAACGGGTTCGACATTATGACCTTTAACTGGACCTTCAGCTTTTTCAAATTTACCCGCAATAACTTTTACTTGCTTATCATTATCTTTGTGAACACTCATTTTATGTGCATCAATATAAATATATTCTGGTTTACTCATTTTTAATTTTGCTGGCATATTTATCCATAATTGAAATCCATGAAGTTTTCCCTCTTTCATAGCAGGCATTTCAGAATGAATAATTCCACTTCCTGTTTTCATCCACTGAACATCACCAGCAGTCATTCTACCTTTTCCGCCAGTACTGTCTTCATGCTCAAAATCACCAGCAAGCATATAAGTGACAGTTTCAATTCCTCTATGTGGATGTGGAGGAAATCCTGCAATATAATCTTCACTATTCTCTGAACCAAATTCATCTAGCATTAAAAAAGGATCAAAATAATTTGGTTCAACACCAATACTTCTTTTTAATTTAACTCCAGCCCCATCTGATGCTGGAATAGGATCAATAATTTTATTTACTTCAATATTTTTCATCAGATTAAAATAGTTGTTCTATTTCGATTTGCAATATTACTTTTTGTTATGCGAGCCATCACAAAAAGGTTGATCGTTTGTTTGTTTGCATACACAAAAGAACACTCTTTTTGTTAATTCAGCTTTATAAGCCAAGGGTTTGAATTCTGTTCCTTTATGTGAACCATCACAAAATGGCTGCTTGGAACTTTTACCACAACTACACCAGTAATAAGATTTTCCCTGTTCAACGTCTATAGCTAATGCGCCATCTCCAGCTCTTTGTCCTTTAATCATATTATCTCTTTTAATTTAAATTAAATTAACAACCTCGCTTAAATTTTTAACTTGATTTTTAGGTTTGTAATCAAGATTGTCAAAGATATTATTATTACGGTTTACCCAAATAGAATGATAACCATAATTTCCACCTCCTGAAACATCCCAAGTGTTTGCACTTAAGAAAGCTGCTTCAGCTCTTTTAATTTTGTACTTTTTGATAGGCAATTCATAAACTTTAAAGTCTGGTTTGTAAATTCCAGCTTCCTCTATTGAAAATAAATCATCGAATAGATTATCTAAATTATTACTCTCAACTAACTCTTTTAAAAGAGATGGTGTTCCATTTGAAAGTATAGCTAATTTAAAATTCTTTTCTTTTAATTTTTTAAGAGTATCTGGAACCTCCTTAAAAGGTGAGAGAACTTTATATAAATTCAATAATTCACTTTTCATTGAAGAGTCTATATCAAAAGTTTTCATTGATTTATCTAAACTATCCTCTGTAATTTGCCAAAAATCCTTGTGTCTTCCCATAAGGCTTCTAAGCCAGGTGTATTCTAGCTGAGTTGTTCTCCAAAAATTTGCAAAACCTTCCCACTTAGCTCCAATCTTGTCTTTACATTTTTCAGCAGCTGAATTGACATCAAACAATGTGCCATAAGCATCAAAAATTATTGCTTTAATATTTTTCATAAATTAACTTAACACATATGAGCAATATTAGATTATTTTTTTCAGATACTTTATCAGTAAACATGATTGATAAACTCAATAAGGATCAATCACATTATTTAAGTAAAGTTATGAGAGTAAAAGAAAATGATGTTTTCTCTTTATTTAATAAAGAGGGAGAGTGGGAAGCAATAATTTTAGGAATATCAAAAAATACTGTTGAATTTAAAATAATAAAACAACTAAGACAAAAAAAGATTACCAAAGAATTATGGTTAGCGTTTTCTCCTATCAAATCAAATTATCAAAATTTTATGCTGCAAAAAGCGACAGAGCTTGGAGTTACAAAATTTTTACCAATTATTTTTGATAGAACAGTAGTAAGAAAAATTAACAAAGATCGCATCGAAAAAATTGTAATTGAGGCCAGCGAACAATCAAACCGTATCAATGTGCCAACAATTGAAGAGGCTCAAGATTTAGATAGTTTTTTAAAAAAAAATTTAATGGATCTAATTTTTACAGATTTAAATTCAAATATTAAAAAAATTGATAAATCAAAATTTACAGATAAGCCTATTTGTATAATCATAGGTCCTGAGGGAGATTTTTCAGAGACTGAAAGAGAGAAGATTCTCTCTTTTAAAGGCGTTCAAGCAATTAAAATAAATGAGAATATTTTAAGGTCAGAAACCGCGGTCATATCTGCAATTTCGATCGTAAATTATGTGATTAATTGATAAATTGTCGCGAAAACTAAAGTGTAATTTTTATAAAAGAGCTTTATATAGCTATTAAAAATGAAAAAATTTTTATTTATATTTTCATCGCTTTTCATATCGCAAAAGGCTTTTGCAAACCAGCCTGTTGACTGGCAACTAGGTTTTCAAAAAGCCGCATCAGAAACAATGAGAGAGATAGTTGCCTTTCATGATTATTTATTATTACCAATAATAATTGCAATTAGTGTATTTGTTTTATTTTTAATGTTGTACGCGTGTATAAGATTTAGAGCTTCAGCAAATCCAAATCCATCTAAAAGAACCCACAACGTTGCAGTCGAGGTTTTATGGACATTAATACCATGTTTAATCTTAATTGTAATTGCAGTGCCTTCATTTAAGATTTTATATAAACAAGACGCAATACCAAAAGCAGATTTAACAATTAAAGCAATTGGTTATCAGTGGTATTGGGGATATGAATATCCTGATGAAAATATTATTTTTGAGTCTTATATGGTAGAAGATAAAGATTTAAGACCAGATCAACCTAGACTTCTAGCGGTAGATAACGAAGTTGTTGTGCCAGTTAATAAAGTTGTCAAAGTTTTAATCACTGCAAACGATGTATTACATGCTTGGGCTTTACCATCGTTTGGTGTAAAAAGGGATGCTGTTCCTGGAAGAATTAACGAGACATGGTTCAAAGCTGAAAAAATAGGAACCTATTATGGTCAGTGCTCTGAACTTTGCGGTATTAAGCATGCGTTTATGCCCATCACCGTTAAAGTTGTAACTGATGAGGAATATGAGGATTGGTTATCTGAGGCAAAAGAAAAATTTGCAAAAGAGGAAATAGAAAATAATAATCTTAAATTAGTGAGTAAATAAATATGTATACACAAACAGCTTCGCACGACGATCATCATACACCAACAGGTTGGAAACGTTGGGCTTATTCTACAAATCATAAAGACATAGGAACAATGTATCTAATTTTTGCAATTGTTGCTGGGGTTATTGGAACTGCATTTTCAGTTTTAATGAGAATGGAGTTAATGCATCCGGGCGATGGAATTTTGGGTGGAAACTATCATTTGTATAATGTGTTAGTGACAGGTCATGGATTGATAATGATTTTCTTTATGGTAATGCCAGCCATGATAGGTGGTTTTGGTAATTGGTTTGTTCCAATTATGATTGGTGCACCTGATATGGCATTCCCGCGGATGAATAATATTTCTTTTTGGTTATTACCCGTTTCATTAACGTTATTAATATTGTCAATTTTTGCTGATGGTCCTCCAGGACAAACTGGAGTTGGAGGTGGATGGACAATATATCCTCCTTTATCGTCAAAAGCTGGACAACCTGGTCCTGCAATGGATTTAGCGATTTTAAGTTTACACTTGGCTGGTGCTTCATCAATTTTAGGAGCAGTTAATTTCATCACAACAATTCTTAATATGAGAACTCCTGGAATGACTTTACACAAGATGCCATTATTTGCTTGGTCAATTTTAGTAACAGCTTTTTTATTGTTACTGTCTTTACCAGTTCTAGCAGGAGCGATAACAATGCTATTAACTGATAGGAACTTTGGAACCGCTTTTTTTGAAGCTCAAACTGGAGGAGACCCAGTGTTGTTTCAACATTTATTCTGGTTCTTTGGCCATCCAGAAGTTTATATTTTAATTCTACCAGGATTTGGAATGATTAGTCATATTGTTTCAACATTTTCTAGAAAACCAGTTTTTGGCTATTTAGGTATGGCTTATGCGATGGTCGCAATAGGAATAGTTGGCTTCGTAGTTTGGGCTCACCATATGTATACTGTTGGATTAAGCACAGATACAAAAGCTTATTTCTTAGCAGCCACTATGATTATTGCTGTTCCTACTGGAATAAAAATTTTTTCTTGGATAGCAACTATGTGGGGAGGATCGATCTCATTTAAAACCCCAATGATGTGGGCACTAGGTTTTATCTTTATGTTTACAGTTGGCGGAGTGACAGGTGTAGTTTTAGCAAATGCAGGAGTAGATACTGCAATGCACGATACTTATTATGTAGTAGCTCACTTTCATTATGTTCTTTCATTAGGAGCTGTATTTGCAATATTTGCTGGTTTCTATTATTGGTTTTCAAAAATGTCCGGTTACGAATATTCAGAGTGGCTAGGTCAATTACATTTTTGGTTAACTTTCATTGGCGTAAATTTGATTTTCTTTCCACAGCATTTTTTAGGATTAGCAGGTATGCCTAGAAGATATGCTGATTATCCAGATGCATTTGCAGGTTGGAATTATATTTCTTCAATAGGATCCTATATAGCAGTTGCTGGCTTAGCTGTATTTTTTGTGAATTTGATTTATGCTTTTGCAAAAAAGAAAGCTGCAGCACAGAATCCTTGGGGAGATGGAGCAACGACTTTAGAGTGGACCGTTCCATCTCCACCAAATTTCCACACTTTTGAGGAATTACCAAAGTTTGTAGATGATCAAGAGACTGGGAAATCTCATAGCTAGGAATAAAAGCTTTAAAATTGATGAGTAGTTCAAAATTAAAAAAAGATAATCTGTCTCAAGAAGACTTACTAAATTTCTCTGAATTATTTAAATTGATGAAACCAAGAGTAATGTCGCTTGTGATATTTACTTGTGCGGTTGGATTATTAACAGCCCCAACTATGGTTTCAACTCAAGATGCAATAATTGGAATATTACTAGTTTCAATGGGCGCAGGAGCAGCAGGAGCATTAAATATGTGGTATGAGTCTGATCTTGATGCTTTAATGAGCAGGACTTGCCTAAGACCAATACCAACAGGTAAAGTTAATAAAAATCAGGCTCTTATATTTGGAATAACTTTATCGTTTATTTCAGTAGTTGCGCTAGATTATTTTACAAATCGAGTATCTGCAGGAATATTACTTTTTACTATTATATTTTATGTTTTAATTTATACAATTTGGCTAAAAAAAAGAACCTCACAGAATATTGTTATTGGTGGTGCGGCTGGAGCTCTTCCTCCTGTTATAGGCTGGACTATTGCTACAGGATATTTATCTCTTGAACCTCTTGTATTCTTTTTAATTATTTTCTTTTGGACTCCATCACATTTTTGGGCATTAAGCTTATATAAATCAGAAGATTATAAAAAAGCTAATATACCCATGCTTCCCCTAACAAATGGGATAGAGAGCACTAAAGTAAATATTTTTGTCTACTCTTTGATGATGCTTCCAGTTATAATTTTTCCATATTTAATCAACTTTGTAGGACTTGTTTTTCTTATTCCATCATTGTTATTAACTATTTATTATAATTATCTATG
>CACJVT010000012.1 GCA_902596925.1 uncultured Pelagibacteraceae bacterium
GACCAATATCATAAGTCTCAGCATCATTTCCGGCATCAACAACAGCATCACTATCAGTATAACCCAAACTCAAAGAAGAGGAAATTATTTGGGTAATGATTAAATCATAACCTAAAGTATAATTGTGTGATATTGAATTAGTTTCATGTGCAGTCGTATCTGATGAATTGTGATTAGCTTTGGCATCTGAGTATGAATATCCATAGCTAAAAGAATTTCTTTCCCCAACTGAAAAAAATCCACCAATCCCGTACATAAAAGAAAAGCTATCAGCGTCATGTTGAGCATCTGATTTATTAGCTATTAAATAAGGACTTAAGCTTTGATTTCCTAAAGTAGTGTCTAAACCAATAGTAAATCCATAACTTTGGAAATCGTCATCAGCCTCTTTATATTGATTAGATGTTGTATGAGCAAAGTTTAATAATAAAGACGACTCTTCTCCAATAGGTCTTGTTGCAGTTAGTCCTAAAGATCCACTTTCTGTTCTATCAAATTTTGCTGAATTAAATTCTGCTTTTGTATCAGAGTCCATTTTAAATCTAGACTTTGAAACACTATTAATATTATCAGTAAAGTTTAAACCAAAACCAATATCGGCTGAGATGTTCCATAAACTAGGTTCTCTATCTAATATCTCTTCTTCAATTTCTTTTAAAGTTTCTAAATCTTCTGGACTAAGATCTGTTCTTAGTTTCATTTCTTCAATAATTGTGTTGGCCTTCTCTGGTGAATCTATTTGGACTAAAACAGATAATAAATATAATTTAATTTCAATATTTTCTGGATAAATCATGGTTAATCTTTCAAGAGTGGAAATCGTTTGTTTATAATTTCCCATTTTACCTTGTTGCTGTGCATATTTTAAATTCAAATCCAAATCATTTGGTTTTTGTAAAATTTGCATATAGGTAATATTTTTTTCAGAAGAAAATACAGAAGTCGTAATCAACAAAAAAATTGATATTAAAACTAGCTTAAATCTATTTAACTTTAAAAACATAAACACCGGAGGATATTTACAATATTGATTTTTTTCAATTAATAATTTCTACTATAAATTGCAGTTTTATAAGAATTATTCATCAGAAGTTTTGTTTTTCCAAATAAAATAAAAAATATAAGGGCTAATAGCTGGTACAATTCCAAACCAAAACCACTCATCCCACCTAAAACCTTTATCTAAGCTTAAGCTTTTAAGGCCATTCCACCAAACTAAATATCCTATTAAAATAATCCAGCCTATACTTAAAGTTGATAAAATTTTGATTTTTTTAGATTGTTGACCTGAAAACAATTTTTTAAAGTATTCCTGAAAATTTTGAATCAACATTTAAAATGATGAGCTAATTAAAAATTATTTTCACCTTTTGCATTTAAGGTTAAATTAGTACTGCCACAAGCATTGTCACTAACATTACAGGCTTTGACTACGTATCCAACTTGTGATCCTGACTCTGTTTGCACATGAGCACAAAACCAATATTTTTCGACATCAATAGAATCAGCCCCATCAAATAAATTTGTATTTATTGCTGATGTGTTTGCTGCGCTTGGGGTACAGGATGCTTCTCCGTAATACTCTCCAACTATCGAATAGTATTCAGTTTGCATTAATGCAATTTGTTGCATTGCATTTTGTGCAGCAGTTTTTCGTGCTCCATCAACGTATCCATTATATGCAATTGTACCAATGGAGGCGAGGGCGCCTATGATCGCCACCACCACCAAAAGTTCAATGAGAGAAAAACCAGATTTATTAATTTTGCACAAATCTTTATCTCTCAAAATAGATTAGCCTAACTACTTACTCGATTGATAATGTCTGACTAAATGTTGTTGTTCCGTCATTCATAACAAGTGTAACATCATCAGGCGCGGCCGTAGTAACAACTACATATAATAATCCTTTATCAGGGTCGGTAGGTACTGTAGCTGCTGATGTAGCTGCTTTTGCACCACCCCAAGGATTTCTATCTTCTGATATACCTATAAAAGCAGTTCGTACCGCGGCTCCATCCATCGAGTCACCACAAGCAACACTTCCTAAAACAGTATCAGTATCGTCTACAACGCATTTTGCCAATTCTGCAGCAACATATTTAACTGCACCCGCGTGTATAGATTTTGCTGCATTCTTTTTTGCAGCAGCTGTGTAACCATTATATGCAACAACACCAACTGCAGCTAGTGCTCCAATAATTGCCACCACAACTAATAATTCAATTAGCGTAAAGCCTTTTTCTCTTTTTTTCATAAGCCTCCAAATAAATTTATAATAGATTCATATTACAAATTTTTAATTTATTAAAGTGAGAACTATGGTCAAAAAATAGAGAAAAATCAACAAAAGTTAATATTAGGATTTTACTAATTTATAAATAATGCTATCAATTAACACTTATGAGCTACAAAGTTACTGAAGAAGGCAATATTTCAACTGTCTATTTAAACGGTGAAATAGATATGGATGTTACCGAAAAGGCAAAAGAAGTTATATTGCCTATAGTTGAGACAGGGAAAGAAGTTCACCTAAACTTAAAAGATGTATCATACATGGACTCTTCAGGTATTTCTGTTTTAATTGAAAGTCATCAAAAGGCTCTAGAGAATAACACTAAAGTTGTAGTTAAAGAAGTAAGCAAATCTGTTTTAAAAGTTATTATGATGGCGAAACTTGAGCAGATTCTTAACCTTGAATAATGAATATAGAAGAGTCTAAAGATTTTTTAGTCAGCACAGCAAGTTTAAAAGAAGTGAGAGTCTTTTCTAGAGAAGTATTTGAAAAATTGAAACTGGAACAAGATTTAAAAGACGAATTAGTTTTAGCTATTGCTGAAGCAGCACAAAACATTGTTAAACACGGCTATAAAGATGTTGAAAACACTAATGATAGAATGGAAATTAAGATTTCTTTAAAGGATGGGGATCTTGAAATAGGTTTTTTTGATAAAGGTAAACCAGTTATACCAGAAAATATTCAACATAGAAAACTTGACGATATAAAACCAGGTGGACTTGGAACTTTTTTTATTAAACAGATTATGGATGATGCTGTTTTTAAAAAGGACCAACAGAAATGGGTTAACCACTTAGTTCTTACCAAAAAAATTTAGCCGATTAAGGCACCAACATTGAATATTGGTGAGTACATCGCTATCATCAGTCCACCAATCATTAGTCCCATAAAAACAATCATTATCGGCTCTATTAAACTAGACATATTATCAACAGCAGTATCAAACTCAGCTTCATAATAGCTTGCAACTGAGTTAAACATTTCATCTAATTGTCCAGTTTGCTCACCGACTGAAATAAGTTGACTAAATGTTGGAGGAAATAATGGTTCTTTTAAAAAAAGTTTTGTAAGAGTGTCTCCTGAAAAAACACCTTTTTTCACATTCTCTAAAGCTTCAGTTACCACAACATTGCTACTAACAGATTTTGCAATTTCTAAACTTTCTAATAAGTTTACACCTGCAGCACTAAGATTACCCATTATTAAAGAAATTCTAGCAAGTAATGATTTTAAAATTAATTCCCCAAAAACTGGCAACTTTAAAACTCTTCCATGCCACATGTATTTTATTTTTTCATTTTTTGTCGTTAAATATCTGAATGAAACAAAGCCACCGATTAAAGAAAAAAGCAATACCATACCACCAGTCCCTCTTAAAAAATCACTCATTCCCATTATAATTGCTGTTGGTTTTGGTAATGCAATTCCCATTCCATCATACATTTGCGCAAATACAGGTACAACCTTAATAAGCATGAATGCACTGACTGTAATTGCAACAGTAAACATTATACTTGGGTACATTAAAGCACTTTTAATTTTTTTCTTGATATTTTCTTTTTTTTCTAATGAGTCTACAATTTTAAGAAGAAATACATCAAGCTTACCACTAGCTTCTCCTGCTTTAATTAAGTTGCAGTATACATTGTCAAAATACTCCGGATATTTTTCAAAGCATTTAGATAAAGTAACACCTCCTTCAAGACTTTTTCTTATATCTTCAATCATTTCTTTTATAGATTCACCCTCAAGCTGATCTCTTAACATGCCAAGCACCTCTAAAATAGGAAGACCTGCTTTAACCATGGTTGCAAATTGTTTGGAAAAAATTAGAATTTCTTCTACTTTAACCTTCTTTTTGCCAAAGAGAGAAAGTCCTTTACCTTTTGACTTTTTTTTATCTCCCGTTTTTTTCTTTGAGGATCTTATTAAATTAGTGATTATGACCTTTTGCTCTTTAAGTTTAAAAGACGCTTCTTCCTGATTTAGAGCCTCTATTTCTCCCTCAACATATTTTCCTGCAGAAATTCCTTTGTAAGTAAAAGCTTCCATTTATTTGTTTTAGCTTGATAAAACTCTTTCAAACTCTCTAAAATTAAGATCTCCATTAGCTATCATCCTTCTGCCCATATCTTGCATAGTTTGAAAGCCCTCTTTTACAGCGATCTCTCTTAGTTCTGGTGTTGTTGCTTGTCTTAATATTGCTTCTTTGATTGGTTTTGAAATAACCATAATTTCATAAATTCCTTGTCGACCTTTGTAACCTGTGTCTTTACACTTAGGACATCCTTTACCTTTAACTGCTTTCACACGAGAGGCTTGCTCTGGCGAAAATCCTAGATCAGTTAAAACTTTTGGTGTCACATCATCATCTGGAACTCTGCAATCTTTACAGTTTCGCCTTGCTAATCTTTGAGCTAAAACCATTTGAGTTGCAGCACTGATTAAATAATCAGGCGTTCCCATGTTTTGTAATCTAGTAATCGTACTAGGAGCATCATTTGTGTGAAGCGTACTAAATACGAGGTGACCAGTTAAAGCAGCTTTTAAACCTATGTCCACTGTTTCTTTATCCCTCATCTCTCCAACTAAAATAATTTCTGGGTCTTGACGTAGGAATGATCTTAAGGCAGATGCAAAACTTAATCCAATATCGTCTTTAATTTGAACTTGTCCAACTCCATCAAGTTCATATTCTACTGGATCTTCAGCGGTTAAAATATTTAAATGAGGTTTGCTCACTTCTTTTAAAATACTATATAGAGTAGTTGATTTTCCCGAACCAGTTGGTCCTGTTACTAAAATAAGACCTTGTGTGCTATGTATTGCTTTCCTTAAATTTTGTAAATCAACGTCCTCAAAATTTAATTGCTCAAGAGTAATATCTCCTGCATCTTTATTTAAGATACGCATTACAATTCTCTCATTATTTGCAGTTGGTAATACCGATAATCGAAGATCGACTACTTTACCGTCAATTTTAAAATTGATAGCTCCATCTTGCGGTAACCTTCTTTCAGCAATATCTAATTTTCCCATAATTTTAAAACGAGTTACTACTGCTCCGTAATTGTCATGAAGAAATTGTTTGTATTCCTCTTGTTCCTGCAGCATTCCATCAAGTCTATACCTTACTCTTGAAGAAAATCTGTATGGCTCAATATGAATATCACTTACTCCCAACTTAATAGCATCGGCTACTACCGCAGTACTGAATTTAATAACCTCAGACTCGTTTTCTATTGCCTCAACATCTTCCTCAGGTTTTTTATCTAGAACTTCTCCAGCCTCTCCCAATTCCGAGTCAAAAGTTTTAGTTTTTTCTCTTTTTTCTTTTCTAATGGTTTCAGTAGTTACATCACCACTTTCATTTTGTAATTTTTGTATAAATTCTGAAATTTGAGAAACTTTGGCACCATGAAGTTCAATATCTTTTTTTGTAATAGCTTTCAAATTTCTCATTAGCCCTAATTTTGAGCTATCTGAAATTGCTATATGTAAAACTTTTCCTTCTACCTTAAAAGGTGCAACAAAATTTACATTTATATAATTTGAAGGTAATACTGACTTGATCTCATCAGTAATTTGAACTTTTGATAGGTCAATAGTATCTAGACTTTGCTCTTTAACCAATACATCTAAAATTTTTTTTTCATCAGTAAGTTTTAATTCAAAGACTGCATCGATCTGTGATTTATTTTTTTCGGTACTTACTTTTTTTATATTAGGAAGATCTTTTCCAGATATAATGTCGTTATCAATCAATACGTTGATTAAATTTATTTCGCTTTCTCTACTTATTTTTAACATTTTACAAAACTCTCGGAGCGATAAATATTAATAATTCATCCATACTATCGCCTTTTGTTTGACCTTTAAACAAATTTCCCACCACAGGTACGTTTGCTATGCCTGGAAGGTTTTCTTTTGTACTAAATACTCTATTTTTCTTTATTCCACCAATTACAACAATATCTCCGTCTGCAATTAATAGCTTAGTTTTGATTGTCATTGTATTTATCCCTGGTTCTCCTGCAACTGCTCTATTAACAGAGTCATTATTAACGCTCACGTTCATAAGCACATTGCCATCACCAATAATACTGGGTGTTACCTCTAATTTTAATACGGCAGGTTTAAAAGACGTATTGGCTCCTTCAGAACCAGTAGCTTGGAATTGAACTTCTTCACCTTGAGTAATAATTGCTACTTGGTTGTCTAAAGTAAATACCTTTGGATTTGAAATAGTTTTACCCAAACCTCTTTTCTCTAAAGCTTGTATCTCAGCTTTTAATACTCCTGAACCTGTTCTTTTTAAAATACCTATCCCGCTTGTTGCACCTGCTGCTGAAGCTGTGAAATCAGCAACCGAGTCTGATGCTCCTCCAAGAGCTGCGCTCGAGGATGTTATTGCATTGTTTGCTGTTGTTCCTCCAATTATTCCACCTATGGACTCTGCTTGTCTTTGATATGCAGCACCTAATCTTGTTCCTAACGCTTTTTCGAATTCTGAATCAGCTTCAACAATGAAAGCTTCTATTAGAACTTGTTTAGTTCTAACATCAATTTCAGCAATTATGTTTTCTACAACATCTAAATCTTCACTTTTTCCTCTAACTATAATTGATCTAGTTGTTATTTCCTCAGTAATTTGTATGGTTGAAAAATTATCATCCTTATTAGCAAACAATTCTAATATTGTGGATTTTGCTTGAGCAGGTGCAATATAATATAGTCTAAAAATTTCTGAAACGATTGGTTCAACTGAATCCTCTAATTCTACTTTTTTCTTAACAGCAGCTGCTCTTGAAGATTTATAATTTTCTTGTGCAGTTAATGTTGACGGTGAGTGAACTCTTATTAAATTACTTGCAACATCAATATCAGCTGCAAAATTTTTCATATCCAATAAAGCATTAAATGCTTTATCCCATGGGACATTAACTAATTCTGCACTTATTGATCCAGCAACTTCATCACCAACTAATATATTTATTTCTCCAATCTTTCCCATCAACATCATGGCTTCTTTGTAATCAAGATTTTTAAATTTAAAACTGACCGACTGTTTCAAAGATTTGAAATCCTCAGGAATTAGTAAATAGTTCCTTTTTGTTTGAGATGAAATTTTTTTTCTTTTCTTCAATTTAGTAGTATCACCCAAAACAGGCTGTGGGCCCATTTCGACAGTTCTGTCTAGTTCTTCCTTACCTTTTTTTCTTATATCATCTTTAATTAGAGGGGTAGGATGTTTAAAATCTTTTGATTTAGAGAATTTACCTTGGGTACAACCGTTTAAAAAAACGAACGAAAAAATTAATAAAGCAAGAAATCTAAAATATTTAGTATTCACTTGTCTCCTTTATCTCATTCTTAAAATTCATTATTAAATAAGAGTCTGTTTCCTCTACCAAAAAAACAACTTCTTTTTGGTTCATATCTATAAGTTTAACCCCTTCGTTTACTTCTTCATTAATTTCAACAGTAACATTTTCTCCATCTTGATTAATTAATGATATGAAACTATTGCTATCGGATTGAACTAGTCCAGTTAATTTATAAGTGAATATATCTAATCTTTTTTGTTCAGAGGATGTTGTTCCATCTGACAATACTTTGACGCCACCACTTAAAGAGGCGTCTCCAACAAACGGATCATTTAACGGTAAAGGTTCTTCTTTACTTTTATTTTCATCTGCTTTTAATTCAACGCATAAAAACATAACTAATAAAAATGTTATGCAGTTAAATAAACTTTTAGTAAAACTCATCTGCCAACCCCACTATTGTTAATACCCCAGATACATTTATCGCTCCAGTTGAATCAGTACTTTTTACCACTTTTACTGATTCTTTGTCAAAATTTAACATTTTATTAGATAAAGAGAGGGCTCGTTTAAACTTAATATAGCCAATAAAATTGCCTCTTATTTCAAAACTTACGGGTATTTTATAATAAGCAATTTTTTTAATCTCTTCCTTTTTAGAGGCTTTCTTCTTCTTTTTGCTCGCCTTTTTCTTTTTCTTCGGATTTAATACTTCTGACTTTGTTACTACTTTAGGTTTACCTTTTTCAATTTTTGAAATTACAAGACCATTTATTGCAGCAAATTCACTAAGATTTTGATATAAGCCCTCTACTTCAGCTCTAGAATGAAATAATGTCGAGTAATTGTCATATTGAGGTTTTAATTTTTTAATTTTCTTTTTAATATTAGCAATATCGTTATTAAATTTAGTAATTTCTGCTTGTTTAGTTTTCATGTCATCAATCTTTGTTTTTTTGTCTTTTACGATTGGATTTAATATTGCGTAATAAATTATTAAAAAAACAATTATTGAACCAAGACTTATACCAATCTTAATAAGAGTTTTCTTGTCTGCAAAAGCTAGGGCTTTTGCTTTTAAATCTTCCATATTCAAATTTTTTAATTCATTTAAATCCATAACTATCCCTTAATCTTAACAAAAATTTTAAATCCTTTCATTGCTTGACCTCCAGCTTTTGCTGCAGGTAGATTCATTTTAGATAATGATGCTTGTTTTATTAAATCTTTTTTTTGTAAATTTCTAATTAGTTGTAAAATATCATTATCACCTGCGGCTATTCCTGTAATTATTACTTGTCTGACTCCATCATATTCAACTTGATTAAATTTAATTCTGTTAGGGACACTTGAGGCGATTTGTGCAAGAATTCTATAACTTAAATCTTTATTAGACTTTAAACTGTTACTTAACTTAAGTGTGGTAGTAATTTTTGATAACTCTTTAGCAGTTGTTTTAAAATTTTTTTCTGCAGTTTGGTGTTGGGATAAAACGTTATTATAATTTTTTAACTCATTATTATAACTATAAATATTCCAAAAGGCTAAACCAAATAAAATTAAGTATATTCCAGCTACCGCGCCAACAAATCCTTTATAAGCAAAATTTGAAAATGCTTTCATTTTTTTTTGCTTAATCATTCCTTCCCTATTAGGAAGTAAGTTTATATTTTTAACAGCAGTTACAAATTTATAATAACCAAAAACATCAAGTTTTCTAAATGCAAGACCAACGACAGCAGAAAAATATGATCTATTCTCATAATTCACTTTATCCTCAAGCTGTTTTGGAATTTTTAAGCCATCAAGTGGATCGAACAGGTTAAAACCGGTGTTTACTAAACTTTTTCTAAAGTTTCCTAAATATTCTTCGACATTTGCTAGATTCGATACAACTTTAATATTTCTCACTCTTTTTTCGTATTTTGTTTCAAAATCTTGTATCGCTTGCTTCACTTGAGTCATAAACCTTCTTACAAGTGCTTCTTTTTCCTCTTGGTTTTGAGAGTCTTTTAAAATCTGCCTATCTTGTCCTCTTAAGAAAATGTCAGTAATTATTGGGTTATTATTATATAAAATCATTACATAATTCTCATCGAGACCAAATTCTAAAAGAGCAGTAAAGTTAACGTCATCAGTTTTATTTGATATTTGATTAATTTGGTCTACTGCAGATTTTAAAGCAAAACATTTAACATCAATGATAACTGGATTTAATCCACTATTTTTAATAATTGATGTGTAATTATTAATGTCTGATAACTTTGAAGCGACAAATAAAATATCCATAGTATTTTCTTTTGGACTTCTATTTATAACTTGATGGAATATAGAATAATCATCTAAATTATCTGTAAGTTGAACAAGATTTTCCCAAAGAGAACTTGTGTCAATTGCTTTTCTTAATTCCTCGTCATTCATTAGAGGAGCTGTTACTACCCGAATGATTGCATTTGTTACAGGAATAGCAATAGCTGCATTTGGTGTTGTAATTTTTGATTTTTGTAAAGCTGTATTTAATTCTTCACTTACTTTTGTTGCATGATCAACAATTGTTGCATCATCAGGTAATTCAATTGGATGAACATAAAATTTATCAAGAACCCATTGGTTTCCTTTATTAGATGAAATTTGAGAAAGTCTAATTTCTTTATTGGTAATTTCTACCCCTACAATTTCTTCTCCCTGTACTGTTTGTTTTCCAAGTTTAGACTTAATAAAATTATTAAATTTTTCTTTAACATTTCCAGTGTTGGGTTTGAAACTTGATGAACCAGAACTTTTTTTGCCAAATGATGGAGTTTTAAATTTTATATTTTTTAATTTTTCTAAAAAAGTTTTTGGCTGTGCTTCATCTTGATTATCTGTATTAGAATTTTCGGTATTGATAGATACTTGTGGTTCGTTTTGAATTGTATTTTCTTTGCTTGTTTGTACATTTACTTGTTCTAAATCTTCAGAAGATTTTTCTTTTTCATTTGAAGCTTGCTCTTCTAGTTTTTTTAATTCTTTTTGTTTCTGATTGTGAACATCATCAAACCATTTTTCTAAAATTGGTATTGCATCATCAAGATTTGGTGTTCCTGATGAAGATATTTTTTGTTTTCCATCTATATAAAGCCTTCCAACCCAATTTTTTGATTTAAGTTCACCTTTGTATTTATCTTGTCGAACATAAATGTGGAGTCTTCCATCTTTTTTATGAATTACCTGGTGCTCTTTTTTTTCTTCTTGTTGATTTTCATCATTGTTTTCTGAAAGAGTAATGCCCTCATTCTCATTTTCAGATTTTTTCTCAAAATTTTGATCTTGATTTAACTCATTTTCATTATTTTGTGTTTCGTTTGTAATATTTTCGGAAATTTTATCATCTGTACTAGTTTCTTTTAGGACATTTTCGTTTTCAGGTTGTTTTTGTTCTAAAGTTTGATTATTTTCGACTTGGTTATCTATTTTTTCATCTACAGGAGTGCTTTCCTCAACTTTTGGTTGTTCATCCTGAGGTTGTTTATCTTTGTCTATAATGACACCAAATTTTTCTTTTTCTTTATCGTCCATAAAACATAATAAAAAAATTTTTACTCTAACACAATTTAACGAATCTCTAACACAAAAGAGATTAATGTCAAACAAAAATTGTTAATATTTAAATAATGAATTCTGAAATTTACCAAAATTGTTGATTTTATTGACTTTTTAGCTAAATAATTTTTTCCTCTGCTTTTAAGTTTTTTTTAAGATTTTTGGCATTCTCTAACACAAGAAAAAAAGGTAGTTTTGTGTTAGAGTTTGACCAAAATTTTAGAAAAAAAAATATTCAATAAAATCAACACTTATTTACATTTTTAGAAAAATTTAATTTTTGTGTTAGAGTCTTGAAAATTTGTTATTTTTTTTACGAAATTTAAAAATAAATTATAAGTTGTGAAATAATTTTGTCCTAATATGTTGCAAAAGTGCGACAATCACGAATTTTAGATAAATTTTTTTCCTAAGATTATAAAATTTCAACTCTTTGGGGAACTTTTATTATTTTAATTATATAAAAAAAGTAATTTAGAGTTATTTTCCGTCCACAACCACAATTGTAAGGTCGTCCTTTTGAATTTTTCCCGACTTAACAATATCTTCCACAATTTTTTTTAATCTTTCGTTACTTGGTTCATCCTTAAACTTTTTTATATAATTTTGAAAGCCTTCAGCACCTAACATTTCTCCATTTGGATCTTTTATTTCTGTAATTCCGTCTGTAAAAACATACATAGAACTTTCTGAAAAATTTATTGCCGACTCTTTGTATTTAATTTTAGACATTATGCCTAAAGGCGGACCTGCTTCTGTATAATTTGAAAAATTTCCATCCTTTTTAAAAACTAAAGGAGGTTCATGTCCTGCATTAGATAGAAGTAATTCTTTTTTATTACTATCATAAATACCAATCAACATTGTAACAAACATTCCTCGTGATGTTGTTTCACAAATTTCTTTGTTAAGTAAATCTAATAACGCTGCTGGTGAAAATATAGTTTTACTTAGACATCTGTAAAGACTTGAAGCCTTAGACATCAACAAAGAAGATTTAATTCCTTTACCAGACACATCAGCTACACCAAAACCGTACTTACCATTTCCTAAATCAGAAAAATTATAAAAATCTCCTGAAACAATTTTAGCAGGAATGTTTATACCTGCGATTGGAAATTTATCATCTTTATTTTGTGATAATAAAGTTTTTTGAATTTCACCAACAATCTCTATTTCTTTTTGCATTCTATTCTTATCTATTAATTCTTTTGCCATTTTTGCATTTCTAATTGCTAGAGCTGCTGGTCCTGATAAAGTTTCAAGAAGTTTTCTATCTCCTTCCTGAAATAATTTATCTGAACTTTTTTTATTTAAACAATGAATTACTCCAATACACTCATTAGCAACTATTAAAGGAGAACAAAGAACAGAATAAGTTGTAAAATTAGTTTTATTATCCAAATCAAAATAAAATTCTGCAATTTCTCTTACATCTTTTCTAACATCTCCCACTCTTACACATTTTTTTTGAAGTATTGCTTTGCCCATTACTCCTTGTGTTAATGGTATTTCATATTCATCGAGATAAGATTGATATTTTGATGCAATACATTGAAAAACTTGTTTTTTATCATCTATTAAAAATATATTTGCTGCTTGGGCTTTTATTCTATTTATGATTAGTTCTAGAGCTGTTTGTAATGTTTCTTTTAAATCAAGTGATCTTGCGAACTCCTGATTCATTTTAGTAATAATTGCTAGATCTTCATTGAGTGAAAGATTTTCTTTATTGGGCTCAATTTTTTTGGGTTTAAAAAACATTTTTGTATTTGGAATTCCTCTTTTTTTTTGGTAATTTAAATTGTCATGGAAATCATAATTAATTCTCCCGGACTTTATATTCATGTTCAGGATGCTGTTATTTTTATTCAATATTGTATTAACGGTATTATTAATATTGCCTCCCAATTTAAAATTTAATTAGTGTTTTTTTTTCTTTTTTTTTTACTCGGTTGTATATGGGGTAGTTTTTCAAATGTTTGTATCCATCGTATTCCAATTGAAAAAAGTGTCATATATAGCCGTTCTTTCTGCCCTAATTGTAAAAAAACAATTAAATGGTTCGATAATATTCCTTTAATCTCCTTTTTAATACTTAAAGCCAAATGTAGAAATTGTCACAATAAAATTAGCTTTGAATATTTTATTGTAGAACTAATCTCAGCACTTTCATTTACAATTATATATTATTTTTATGGGATAAGCATCACTTCATTATTGTTGGTAATACTTAGTATTTTTTTCATTATAATATTTTTTATAGACCTCCATCATTTTATTATTCCTGATCAGCTTACATACCCTCTTATGGTTATCGGTTTTACAAAATCTTTTTATCAAATCGATAATTTTTTTTTATTTCCTAATTATTTAAACTCTTTGATTGGTGGAATTTGTGGTTATTTTATTATCTGGTTAATTATTTTTTTATATAAGAAAATAAGAAATAAAGAAGGAATGGGACTAGGTGATGCTAAGTTATTAGCAGCGATTGGTTTTTGGTTTGGATGGATTTCGTTACCATTTATTTTATTTTTTTCATCCTTTATTGCTTTAATGTCAACTTTACCTTCGTTAATAAAAAAAAGAAAAAATTTATCTTCTCAAATTCCTTTTGGTCCATTTATTGTTCTCGGTGTAATTATGTATATGATCACACGATATCTAATTTAAGTTGATAAAAAGAATTGGATTTCAAATATTGTTCCAATTAAAAATTTTCTCTCCAAGATTTTCTATAAGATCTAAATTGTTTATCACTAGCTAATATTTCAACTAATGTCTCACTATCTTCAGAAGGACCAGCAAGGTTAGCAAATAATCTAGATCCAAATACTACTAGTTTAGATAAAATACCTGCGCCTACTTCATAACAATTTCCTGCTTGAACTGAACTATCTATATGTAATGAATCTAAATAACCACATTCATCATCATAAGCACAAACATAAGCTGTTCCTAAGCTACAATTATTTAATTTATCAGGTTCATAAATTGGATAATAAACTTTTCCACGATAAACAGTAGGTGCTGCTGAAGTTTTTCTAAACAAATTTTCAGTTTCGCCGGTAGGCAATCCATCAGCATTACCTAAGTGGTATCGCCATCCTACTTTTGAAGAAGTAAGACTGCATGTAGGAGCATTTGTACCTGTTGTATCAATACATAAATCCATATCCTCAATTGTTGGTACGCCATTCTCTGCTTCTAATGCTTCCATTGATTTACTTACAAAATCAACTTCCCCACTTATTGGTAAAGGATAATTTGGATGAGGTACAAAATATGGAAAATCAAAATCTCGTATACCATAAACTATATTATCCATTAAACTCATTCCATCATCAATTTCTGAAATCCTATTGAAATCACCAGTACCACCAAATAACCAAAAGTTGCCAGTGCTAGATCCTATTGCTCCATCCATTTCAAAGAAGCTTAATCTCTTATTCGTATCATTTGCTTTTAAATTCATAATTACTTGTTGGTCAAATAGCTTTTTATCAGAAGTTAAATTTATTTTAGTAATTTTGCCTTCCATATCATTGATATAGACCAGACCACCTCTCCATGGTGCATTTCCAACTGCATCAGCAGTTATAACAACAGGCGCAGCAGTTATTGCGTTTTTAACTGGGCTTGCATTTCTAGGATAAGCACCTGAGAGACCTAGCTTCTTTCCATCTGGATCACTATCTACAATTTTTAATGGGCCACCTAAAATTTCAGTTCCATATAATTTACCAGCATCGTGAGTTAATGGTTGTCCAGAATCAGTATCATCAGTATCAGCAGATACATCTGCACCACCCTCAAGATCTACAAAAAACATTGCTGATCCAGAACATTTTGATGAGCTTGGGTATCCAGCA
Source organism: uncultured Pelagibacteraceae bacterium (assembly GCA_902596925.1). Taxonomy (GTDB): domain Bacteria; phylum Pseudomonadota; class Alphaproteobacteria; order Pelagibacterales; family Pelagibacteraceae; genus Pelagibacter. Next base: position 15,084 of record CACJVT010000012.1, read on the forward strand.
CCCATAACAGCTACATATCTATCATCATTAAGGGTTCCTGTTGATTTGCCTGTTGTAGGATCAAATTTTGGCACTCTTAGTATTCTTGGTGTAGACCATGTCTCCCCAAGTTGGCTATAGTCAAATTTTGCATTTGAAACACCTGAACCTTCACAAGTAGACTCGAATCTTATCTTACTTGTTAATTCAGATCCTGTGCCTTCATTAAAAATTTTATTTGAACTAAATGTAATTGTTAATACCGGATTACCAGAATCTACCTTATACTTCCCTTGTACAACTCCAGTCGGTCCAAATGATAGTGTATTATAATCACCAGATGAATTTTCTGAAACGACTAAAGCTCCATCTTTAAGAACACCAGTTGTTGCATCATATGAATCTGAGGGTAGAGTAACATTAGAGAATGTAAATGTTTTTCCTTTATAACATGATTTGTCTCCAGCTACTCTGAAATTGGGAGTAAAATCATCATCCGACTCACATACACTAATTAAATCTCTATTCGTAAAATCTGTATCACTATCACCATCATCTGCTCTAGCCTTAAGAGCGTTATTAGTCGCCTGCTCTGCCTCTAAAGATTCTCGTAAACTAAATGATCCATCTTGATAATCGAATCTATTTAATACACCATTGTGATCTACTCTTATCACCCGATTATTATAATTATCATTATAAATTGTGAACATATGTAAAGGACCAGAGCCTCCTCCAGTAACATTTCCTTCATTATCCAATTTAATGGTACCATCATCGTTTGTTGTTCCTTTAACAATAGTTGGATTGGTTACGTCAAGAACTGAAAAACCAGCTCCTCCCCTTCCAAAAGGAACCATTAATAATGTTCTCCATGATTTAGTCGTTTCATAATCTGTGCCTGTTGCATTTAATCCGTTAATATAAACGTCATGAATAACTGGTGAACCATCAACACCAAATATTGCATTAGACCCACCCGCTTTAGTTGTTTTTTTAAATGCTCCATCGTATCTAGTGTTTAGCAATAAAGGCAGATGAGGAATTACCATAGGAGGAACAAATGCCCACTCCTCTACACCATCAGATGCTCTAAATGCATGAAGCATACCTCCATTAGATCCAGCATAAACTAATCGTGTTCTATTATTTTGCTCTCTTTTAAATTGAGCATACCCTTTACTAGATCTCCAATATGCTTCTTGATTATTTGATGTAAATAAAGTGTTTGCTCCTGGAGGTCCAACTTCTACTAATTGTGAATGGTAGATATCTGCAAGTATAGAACCTCTATCTTCGGTAATATTACAACCTCCGTTGTAATCAAAATAATCTTTTCCTCTTAAAAAATTAATTAAACCTTTTTGGTCATCGATATTTCCATCCAATACACCACTTTCATTTTTACAGGTAGATGATGTGTTATGATAATCTGAAACTACGTTACCTGTTTCCTCAAATAATAAGTTGATTTGTTGATAGAATGTTTCGTTCCAATTGTTCCAATTTGTAACATAATTTGTTTCAGGAAACTCTATTACATCTAAAGCTGTCCAAATATTTCTCGAGTCTGATCCAAGTCTAACTAGTTCATCTCCTGCATTCCAATTTTTTCCATTTCTGTCAGCATAAGTAGGGCTATCCGCTACACCCCCTGGATCATCTGGATCATCAGCTGGTTTTATTGCTTTTCTTATAAGGTTACCTCGCCATTCTCCATTCGGTTCATAATTAAATTGTGCCTGATAAATTGCTCCTCCTTCTTGGATTGAAGCAGTAATTGATGGTGCTGAGAATGAGAGCCTATCAGCTATTATTTGTCTTATTCTTGAATCAAGTTCTGATTTTAATTGAGCTGGGTCACTTGCTTCTATTGTTCCCACGCATTCTGCTGATCCATCAATATCACACGACCCAGCTTTTGCAAATCTATCAAATATTGCTTTTGCTGTACTATCATCGTACGCTCCACCATACGCCACAAACAATGTTCTAACTTTATACTTCTGTCTTAACTCTTTAATATTTGGTATCGAGCGTGACTCATTATACATCCTTCCATCACTTATAACTATTACATAATGTTGCTGACACGGTCGCCTATCATTAATCACTGGGGTTTTTCCATCTAAATTTGTAAAGTAGCCATAAGCAAGATCTGCAAAAGCATCGGTGTCCGTGGCAAAAGCCATTTCTAAATCAACAAGAACATCTGGTATTTCTCTATATCCATTCTTGTGTACTGCAACATTAAGACAGGAGTGTCTAGTGCACATACCTGATGTTCCCTCAGGATGCTCGCCTTTCCAAGCAACACCGGTTTCTTGTGGACCAGAACTAGGTCCAGTGTCCTCTCTATAATAATAACAGCTGTTATTACTTTGATGTTTGTGGCAATAACCCTCGTAAGGTCTTGTTTTTCTTTGATCTTTATTAGCATGCTCACCTTCTCCACCATTCCAATGTCCAAAACCAAAATTTGCACCTGCCTGAAGTGAACTATCTGAAATAATATCAAGAATTGCTTCTTTGGCTCCATCAAATCTTGACACCTTGCCCCCACCATATTGTGCTTGCCAACTTGTATCTTTCTCTGTAGCAGTAAATTTGTCTTCATCAAATTTTTGAATATTACTATTTGTATCACCAACTAATATAGTAGAAGAACCTACCCATAAATTTTGAGCGATTTTATCAGATTGTGTTCTTCCTGGTTCGTCAAAGTTTACATCGCTAGCAGCGACAGTACCAGGATTACCATCAGTCTTGAGTCCCTTTTTACCAGCAGTCACTAAAACTTCATAACTAGCATTTGTAATATCTAATCTTACTTTTTGTAATGTATGTGAAGCTTTGCTAGCTACATAAATTATATTGTCATCGTCAGCAGAGCTTCTTATTGAATATACAGAATTTAATCCTCTGGTTGCATCAGTAGTAGTAGCACCATTCTCTTTATTGGTCATAGTTTGAGCTACAGAATTTATGGTGAAAAGTTCTCCTGGTCCCTTGCTAATGTTTACTGGGCAACGCAAGTTATTTCCCATGTCCTTAGACCTAAAAGAAAATATGTTACCCTTTCTTGAAAAATGAAAGTAATTTCCATCTTTGCTAACAGTCATAGAAATTGACATATCTTTTTTAGTTGTATTAAAGAGTTGTCCTTTACGATTTACACCACTAAAGTTCTTGTGAAGGTTACATTTTTTTGTCGATCCATTAAGTTTTGAACCATTACCTATATTTTTAACAAACATATAACCAAGTTGTCCCCCATTACTTTTATAGGTTCTTCCCCATGCAAATAATATATCTTCACCTCCAATATTTCTAATCTCTATAGTTTTATACCATGCAATCCCTGTGTTTTTAAACACACCTACGCATTTTCCACTGCTATCGATACCAACTATATTTCCGGTTCCTTGTGATCCAAACCAAACTGTATCATTTGAGGAAACATCACCTGAGGAAGTGTTTGCTGCATATGAGTTTTGAGAAAGTCCTCCACCCGTTGGGCAATCACGATCTTTTGGGTGTGTGCCTCCAAAATTAATCGTATTCTTGGCAAAGGTAGTATCTTTTTTATTGTCAGCAGTTAAAATTTTGATAACACCATCATTTTTCTCTCCAGCTATTATGTTTCCATCAGACAATTCAACTGCCCAATCTACTCCTTCAAGTCCTAAGTACGTGCCACCTGATACTGGATTCTTCATACTTAATGAACTGTCTAATAAGAATAATATATTAGCTGGAACATCTCCCTCACCAGATCCTGGTGGAATAGGTTTTGAATAACTTTGAGGAAATGTAAATATGACAGCTAAGAAAATAAAAACATTGAGTCTTATAAAATAAAAAATATTCATAATATTTAATTTTTTAGTTTTCATATTCATTAACTAGTAATACGTTGTAATATTGGTCACTCGTTACAACGACACCCTCTTTTGTAGGTTTATTTTCTATTTCTGAATAATAATAAAATATTTGTTTAGGTCCAATATTCCATTTTTTGTATCCCTGCCACTCATCACTTTCAATATTAAAATCACCAAAATTTGTTTTAACAAAGTTTCTGAGAAGACCTCGATTAGATTCTGTATTGTTCTTATTGTTTTGAACTACTATTTCAACAGCACCAACGATACCATTATTCGTAATATATCCTTTAATAATTGTAATACCAAAATCGACATCTTTACAAAATGCACTGGTTTCTGACTGAAAAATTGTTACAGAGTCGTTTGCATCAATATCTTCTTGATCTAATTGGCTTAGGAACCCTACTGTAGAAGTATCTCCTCCAATTTCAACACCCAATAAATCACAAGCTTGGATAGATTTAAACGTTGCTAAATTAAATAAGATTATAAGAATTAAAATTTTTAATTTTTTCATTTTTATTAATAAAATAAGTTTTTTTTAAAAATAATTCTACTGTTCATAAATGTCTATTAACCTGGTAATACAATAACACTTTCTAAAGGAATAACGACATCATCAGCTTGAAATATCCCACAAGCATATATTCTATATGCAGTTCCCTCGTTTACTATATCGACAGAAGTACTGGCGATACTAGAGCCAGACTCCGTAAAAGGAGCTTTTCCTATATCGACCATAAAATATTCATAGGTATAATTTTTTAAAACTTTTTTCTCTCTTTCGATTTCTTGTGCACTTGCCTCACTAGCAGAGAGATTGCTCAATATTGGTTCAATTAAATTATAAAAACTTACACCTTTAATATGCTTAACCACTAACATAGTCTCCGAAGGGTTACTTGCATCTGTGCCAAACTTTGTAATATTTCTAAAACTTTTATAGCATGGCGTAGATGTATCAGGCACAGCCGAATTAGTTGGAGGAATACCTTTAGTAGTTGATCTTTCATATGAAACCACTCCCTCTTTCTCAACTTTTACCCAATCTCCCATAAAATAATTAATCAAATCTTTTTCAGCCTCTAGCAGTCCGGTCTCAGCAACATAAAATGCTTGTTGATACTCATCGCTACTATTATTTGATTTATGATCAGTTGATGAAATGACAACTAGAGAGCCTCCCATCAATGACATAACCATCAATAAAACTAAAGACAATACTAAAGCAAAACCATTTTCTTTTTTTCTTTTTATCATTCAATCCCTATATTTCTGACAGTTACACTAGAAACTGTAGAGTCTCTTAAAAATTTATCTTTATACTGAGCTGCAGCTTTATCTGATCCAAGACCCAAAACTAATCTCGGTTTATCATCTGTACCAACTGTTCGATAAAAATTTTTTTTTGATCTAAAGCTCAGTCTTAAGTCAATTCGAGCAATCCTATAAAGATCAACACTACTAATATTATCTGGACGAGGATATGTTCCCGTTTCAGTATTGAAAAGATGCTTGCCATTTTCATCAAACAACAGAAATTCCATATCGACCAAATGTGATCTGACTAATTGGTCTTTGTAACACTCTGCGCAAGTACTGATCCATGCGCCTCTCTCATATTCATCATTTTTTACCCAACTTTCTTTTGCTTTATATATTCCGTAATATTTATCATTTTCATTTTTTGACATTGGCTTTGCATAATATGTTAATCTATATTTTTTATATTTCTGATCATCTGCTTTAACAAAATCTCCATATACAATTCTGATTTGGTCACAACACTGATCAGGATGATTTTGGTGTCTTGTGGGGGGTTCAGATGTGTCGTCAGTGTTATCTGCTGTAGAATAACCTAATGTATCTTTAAAAACTATTATGGGATCATGACTATCATTGACTGTTCTGTCACTTTCAGAACCTGATATATGTTCTAGATCATGAAACTGCTCTATACCTTCATCATTTGCACCGTAATAATATTTAAAACCTGCTAATCTTATGTCTTTAATAATCATACCAACTATATCTCTAGATGATCTACTTACTTTAGCTTTATCAGTTACCTGATTATAACTATTGTTTACAACTGAGTAACTTGCAAACATAGCACCCATCATCAATGCTGTTATTGCTACACCGATTAGAATTTCTATTAATGTTAAACCTTTTATATTTTTTTTATTCATCATCTTTTAAAGATATAATCTGCTTGAAAATATAAAAATTTCCTCTTTTTTCCTCCACTAGTATTTATTTGAACTCTACCAATGTATAATTCATCATTAACTGTAGCATTCGGAGGCGCCAAACAACCTGTGCCGGAATCACATATTTTATATACTTTGACAGATTTAATATCTTTATTATTTTGGCATTTTAAATATCTATCTTCTCCGATGATTTGATTCCATCGTGATACTTTATTCTCTGGTGAACCTAAATTATCATTTGAATTTAAATAAACACTTTCAATATCAGCTTTTTTTAAAAACTTGCCTTTGTTTGAACTACAAACTGCATTTGCTTGTCCTGCAGTCCATCCTGTGCTCTCTAACCACTCAGGAAATTTTACTTTACTTGATCTTGAGCCATCAGGGTTCACTGGCTCACCATATTCATTTATTGCAATTGTATTTCTATCAGGATTTGTATTCATCAGTGAGTCTCTAGAACCTAAAATATCTTCAGCAATCATAGTTGTGATATAATTAATTTTGGTTCTTTCAGCCGAAACATTAATAGAATTAACAGAAAAATTAACCAATTGAAAAACAGCTATAAATCCTATGCCAACGATTGCAGTAGAAATTAATGCCTCTAATAAAGTAAGGCCTTTTTCTTTGTAGTTTTTAATTATTCTATTTGTTTTATTTATATTTTTCACCTTACATCCTAATTCTAAAATTAATTTAATTTCTGCATTTCAACATTACCAAATCTACCCCATTTAACTGAATAAAAATTTTTCTGACCTGCCTCAACACTACATGGTGTATCAGTACCATCATTTTGGCACACAAATAATTCTTCAACAATTGTTACATCATCATTTGATGTGCAAGGACTGCCACTTTCAGCCTCACACCCCATAAGTTCGCTTTCCTCATCTTTTGATGGATTTAAAAACATCCCACCAACAGCATAGTATGACCCATCGTTTGAGAAACAGACTGTGCCCTCTGACAAAGTAGTAACACCTGGAACTCCTAATGAAATTTTATCGTCAATTTCAATACTAGTTACTGTTAATTTCTTACTTTCTTCATCTGAAGAATTAATTGGATATCCCTGATCATTCCACATTAATTGTCCATCGAATGTTAAGTTGGATTGACACCTTGTTTCAAAAACATGAAATGGTCTTTTTACATCACCTGTATATTTATTTCTTAAAAGTGTTGTAAAATTTTCAGTTTCCATGCCATATGAAGATAAAAACCATTTTTGTGAATCTTCCCCTATACCTTTATGAACTCTAAAAAGTACAAAAGAGTAATGCCCTCTTTGAACTTGTGAAAAAATACTTTGGATCACTGATCCTGATTCTACAGCTACAGCTTTTACCATTCTATCACTTCTCCATTTTTGAAAAGGTAAAAATGCTAGTGAACTCACTAATCCTATTATCATTACAACAACAAGTAATTCTAATAATGAAAAGCCTTTAATTTTCTTTTGCTGAATTTGCATCTATTTTTCCTGCCTGTGCTAGATTTTCTAATGACTTAGACATCGTTATCATTCCATCTTTGACTGCAGTCTGCATGATGCTTGGTATTTGGTGTATCTTTGCCTCTCGAATTAAGTTTTGAATTGGAGCATTACATTTCATGACTTCAAAAGCACCTACTCGACCTAGTCCGTCCTTTGTTTTAAGTAATCTTTGGGTCACTACCATTTTAAGTGATGTTGATAATTGTGCACGTATCTGAGCTTGTTGCTCTGGAGGAAATACGTCAATAATTCTGTTAATTGTATTGGGTGCTCCACTAGTATGAAGTGTTCCAAATACTAAATGTCCTGTTTCTGCTGCAGTTAAAGCTAAGCTTACGGTTTCTAAATCTCTCATCTCACCTACTAATATAACATCAGGGTCTTCTCTAAGAGCAGCTTTTAATGCACTTGCAAATGTTTGTGTTTGTTTTCCAACTTCTCTATGTGAGACTATACTTTTTTGGTCAGTATGAATAAATTCTACTGGATCCTCTACAGTTATAATATTGGCAGTTCTTGTTTTATTGATTTCATTTACAATTGCAGCCAGGGTAGTTGATTTTCCCGATCCTGTTGGTCCAGTAACTAATACTAATCCTTTATGCATATCAATTATATCATAAAGAACATCTGGCAAATCGAATTGACCCATCTCTGGTATTTTACTTTCTACACGTCTTAATACCGCTGCTGGACCATTTAAAGTTTTATAAAAATTAGCCCTAAATCTTAATCCACTTATAGTAACAGCAGAGTCTAATTCGTGAGTGTCTTGAAATTTTTTGGTTTCATGCTCATTGCAATTTGTAGTCATCAT
>CACJVT010000013.1 GCA_902596925.1 uncultured Pelagibacteraceae bacterium
GATGGTTACCGCGTGGAACTTCGGCTATCCACAAGCAAGTCCTTTAGAAGATGTTATTGTAGCTGTTATTCTTTCTTTATTTAATATTTATCTTAAAAAATATCTTAAATTCTAATTATTGAGATGAAAAATATATATTTTGAAAATAAGCTATAGATTTCATCTTTGAGTTATCAGTGTCAGACATAATAGCAATTCCATCAAGCTCTTTAACATCTAGATCGTGTAATCTTTTAAAATCCTCTTTAACATTAGCTTTAACTGTTACCCATTCATTTAAATTATCTTTTGTGCTAGCTAAAATATTATCTATAGATTTTTTTGTATATGGACTTGGAAAATTTGCCCCAACTTCATTATTACTTGAGAAAACATAATTAATTGCTCTATTTGATAGTGGTGTAGCTCCAGTTTTTTTAATCACAAAAACTCTGGCAGCAAAATCATGCCCTTTTTTCGTATTTTCTTTAATTCCTGACAGATCTTTCTCAATTTTCCAAGTTATGTTTATAAACGGGGTCTTATCTAAGTCTATCTTGATCTCTTTTCCAAGGCCAGAGGCAGCATTATCAGCAACCGATTTCAAATAATTTCCGTTTTCATTAGTTCCAACGGTATAAAGTGTTTTATTATCAGCCCCTCTTACCTTTCTAACTTTAAGTTCTGTGAGCTCTGTTTCTGTAAAATTAAAGACTTGTAATTCCTCTGCTAAAGATAAGTTAAATGATATAATCGTGATGATTAAAATATTTATTAAAATTTTCATAAAAGATTAAAAAAAATTCTTAATACATTATTTAGACAAAATTTAAACATTCAAAATCCAACATTCGGTTCTATATAAATAATATGAAGACAATATCCGCTTTTATACTCTTAATTTACTGGTCTATAATGATTTTTGCACCAGTTATGTCCAAAGACATCAAGTTTAGTAGAGCTAAAATTAATAATATCAAAATAATTGATCAAAAACCAAGAAGTTAATAAGTAGAGCGACCACCACTAATATCAAAGACTGCTGCTGTTGAAAAAGTGTTTTCCTCAGAAGAAAGCCAACAAATTAACGAGGTAAACTCTTCAACTTCCAGAAATCTTCCTCTAGGTACTTTTGATAGCATTCTTTGAACATGCTCTTTGGTCATTTGATCTAAAATTCTAGTCTTTGCGCCCGCTGGAGTGACTGCATTTACAGCTATATTTTTATCTGCAAGCTCTTTACCCAATGATTTAGTTAGACCTATTGCGCCTGCTTTTCCTACACTATATGCACTAGCATTAGCATTTCCATCTTTTCCAGCTACAGAGGCTACATTTACAATTCTACCATAATTATTTTTGATCATGTTTGGCACGATTGACCTGCAACAATTAAATGTTCCCATTACATTGATTTCCACAACCTTTTTCCACATCTCAATGTCATATTCCCACAGAGTAGCTGTGGGACCAGTTATGCCTGCATTATTTATTAAAATATCAATATTAGAATTTTTTGTAATCTCCCTAACATTTTTTTCAACTTCATTGTAATTAGATACATCGACAGTATTGGAGCTCAAATTTGGATTATCAATTTCTTTAATAGCTGATTCTATAGCTTTTGAATCGTTATCCCATATGATCACCTTTGCACCTGATTTTAAAAAACGTTTAGTAATATCAAAACCAAAACCTTGAGCACCTCCTGTTACAATTGCGGTTCTATCCTTAAAATCGAAGGTAATTTTTTCCATTTTTTTATTTTCGTGTTAATAAATAATAAGTAAAAGCTGCCACAAAAGCTCCTATAATCCAAGAAAATGATTGAAGGAACATTAAATTAGTATTCCAAATAGTTGAAGCTGAAAAAATAAAACCCAAAATTACAGAGTAAACTGCTTTTATATGCCATCCACTACTGTAATAATAAATCCCATTGTTCTCCAAAGAATAAATATCTTTATTATCTAATTTACCCTTTTGAATATAATAAAAATCAAAAATTATTATTCCAAAAAGAGGTCCAAAAAAGGCTCCAAATGTATCAATTAATGATAAAGCACCAACTTGACTTAGAAAAGTTAACCAAAATATTCCTATAATAAAGCCTATGATAGTGATTATCAAACCAGCACTTTTAATATTTAAAGAAAAAGGTAAAAAATTAATTAAAGTATATTGAGATGGAATAAAGTTTGCTATTAAATTTGTTGAAGCAGAGGCAATAATTATAAAAATTAAAGCTAAAACAATCAGAAAAAAATTATCTATCTTTCCAAGAATATCTGTAGGATTCGTCAATATTCTAAAAAGATTTTCTGGATCTTGTTTTAAAAAGGCATCCATGCCTGAAACTATAAATAAAGCAGCAAAGGAAAAAATTATCAAATTTAATATTAAAGTTAGATTTCCTTTTTTGAGCTGGCTTTCACTTTTTACATACCTTGAAAAATCCCCAAAACTTAAAATTATAATTGAAAAATATGCAAATACCGTGCTTGTAACTGTTATTAATGGCACAAAATTATTCTTATTCATAAAATTTTCTGTATTTAATAAATTTAAAAATGCATTTGAGGTAAATTTAACATCACTGAGTAATACAGATAAAAAAAACAATAAAATTCCAAGATAAACTGTAATTGCTGAAAAAATAATAATCTTTTTATTCATGTTCATTCCAACACTAAATAAAAATCCTTGAAAAATTATTGCTATGATAATTGCAATCCAATCAATTAAGTTCATTCCCAAAAAGAATAAAAGTAATATTTGTTGATCAAGTATTGCAGGTTCTATAGAAAAAATTGCTATTCTGATCAAATAACTAAATGCTTTTGATAAAAAATACGTTTGAATACCAAATAGAAAAATACCAACCAAAAATCTCAGTAAACCAAAGTATTTTGCTCCAATAATACCTAACGAGGGTCGTAATAAAACAACAAAGGGTAGTCCATATTTTTGAGAAGGTTTTCCAATTAAGTTTGAGAATAGATAGACTAGAAGAGTTCCAAATATTGTTCCAAAAAATACAACAAAAGTATTAAGATTATAGATTACATATAAAGAGGTGATTAATGAAAAACCTATGACACTCTGAATATTTACTCCCCAAAAACAAAATAAGACTTTCCAATCCCAATTTTTATCATTGGGATTAACTGAAACTAAATCCCAATTAGTAAGATTTTTTTTTAAATTTTGAGGACTCACTTAGACAATATAAAACTTAAAGTTTCTACTGTCCATATAAGAGAGTTGGTAACCAAAGAGCAATTTTAGGAAATATTATAATTAATACTAGACCAATGACTTGTAAGACCATAAATTGCATCATTCCATAATAGATATCTTTAAGATCCCATTCTGGAACAACTCCTTTTAAAAAATACGCTGATAAAGCTACTGGTGGAGATAGCCAGGCGGTTTGTAAATTAACAGCAACTAATATTGCAAACCAAGTTAAATTAAATCCTAATGCTTCCACCAAAGGTAAGATAATAGGGACTATTATCATTACAATAGGAACCCATTCTAATGGCCAGCCTAATAAAAAGATCATAACCATTATCATTGCTAGAATTAAATACTTGTTCATTTCTAGTCCTAATAAAAATTCAGTTAGCAAAGTTGGTGTTCCTAGTCTTGCAAAAACTGCACCAAAGAAATTTGAAGCTGCAACTAAAACCATAATTAAAGCTGTTATTTCTAAAGTTTTTACCAAAGCTTCTTGTAATTTAGACAGTGATAATTTTTTATAAGCTAAAGAGAGAAGTAATGCTCCCATAGCTCCACAGCCTGCTGCCTCTGTTGGAGTTGCAAATCCAAATAATATACTTCCCAAAGCTGCAAAAACTAAGGCCGCAGGAGGAACCAAGCCAAGGAAAAACTCAACCCAAACTTCTTTCATACTGGCAGCTCTCATATCATCAGGTAATACCGGTCCTAACTTGGGATTAATCATACATCTTATTGTTGTGTAAGCTGCATATAAACTTGCAAGAAGTATTCCTGGTAAGATTGCGGCAGCAAATAAATCTATAACTGGGATTTCCATTATAGGACCCATGACAACAAGCATAATGCTTGGTGGGATTAAAATTCCTAAAGTACCACCAGCAGTAATAGTGCCAGCAGCAAGTTTTACATCATAACCAGATCTATTCATTGACTTAGCAGCCATAATTCCCAGAATTGTGACTGAGGCACCAACAATACCTGTGGCTGCAGCAAATATGACTGAAACAAACAAAACTGCGTAATATAGCGAACCCTTAACTTTTGCTAACATTAATTGAAAAGCTGAAAATAATCTCTCCATTAATCCAGCTTGTTCCATCATTATCCCCATAAACACAAAGAGTGGCACGGCGGCAAGAGTTTGCTCAGTCATTACCATGGAAAATTGAAGTGTCATCAAATAAAAAACTAATTTTCCAAAACCAAGGTATCCAAAAACAAATCCTAAAAATATCAGAGTAAATGAAATCGGAAATCCTACAAAAATTGCAAAAAGCATTACACCAACGAGAATAAAACCTAAAATTGCTGGATCAATTAACTCAGCTATCATTATTTTTTATCCTCTCCTGGCCACTCACCTTTTTTAGCTGCCCAGTAACTTTTAAGTAATTCTGAGAAACCTTGAATAAGTAAAAAAATAATTCCAACTAATAAACAAGTTTTTATAGGCCACATGAAAGGCATCCATGTGGTATCCATACCTCTTTCACCTCTTCTAATAGACTCTTCTACAAACCCAATTGTCATATAAAGAAAAACCAAAAGACCAGGAAAATAAAATAATAGATATAGCCAAAAATCTATCAAACCTTGAGTTTTTGTTTTGAAATTTCTATATAAAAAATCTGCTCTGATGTGTACACCTCGAGAAAGTGCGTAACCAGCTCCTAACATAAACAACGCTCCGTAAAGGAAACGGCTAATGTCATAAGCCCAAATTGTGGGTGCTAAAAATAGTTTTCTTGCAAGAACTTCATAAGTCATTGCAAATATTAGTGGCATCAATATCCAACAAACAATATTACCAATCCACTTACTAAATTTATCAATATTAATAATAGATTTTACCATCCATGATGGCATATCAGTTGGCATTTTTCCTGATCCACCTCGCCTTTCGGCAATCATTTCATCAGAGATATCTAGTTTACCAGGTTCTTCTGCCATAAAATTCTAGTTAAAAAAATTAGAGCGGACTGTAAAAGTCCGCTCTAAAAAATCAAGATTAATTACTGATTACTTTAATGTTGCAGCGTGAGCCATTCCTAGCTTCGCATTAGACATTTGAGCACCGCTCCAGAAAGGAACAGCAACATCAGCAAAGTTTTTCATTGAAGTATAAACTTCATTGAAGAATTTGTTCTTCTCTGCGTTTTTATTCAATGTAGCTTTTGCAGCTGCCATGTACTCTGTAAAGTAGTCTGATGGAGTATCTTCTAATTTTACCCCATGTTTAGTAGTAAGTTCTTGTAATGCTTTTCCATTTTCATAGATTCTGTAACTTAAAGATTTAGCTAATGAAGCATTAGCTGCAACTTCAAGAGACTTTTTCTCATGAGCACTCATAGCATTATAAGTTTTTCCAGTGATGTAAAAGTCAGCATTTACGACTACTTGGTGTAAACCTTGTAGGTAATAGTGCTTTAATACTTTTTGGAAACCAAATGTTAAGTCTGGTTTAGGACAACACCACTCAGCAGCATCAATAGTTCCTGCCTCAAGAGCTGGTAGAATATCTCCACCACCCATTGCAACAGATGCTATACCAATGTCTTTGTATGTTTGTCCTGGAATTCCTGGAGGAGTTCTGAACTTATATTTTCTAAAGTCAGCCATATCTTTAATTGGTTTTGGAAACCAACCTAAAGCTTCTGGACCAACTGGTTGAAGCATAAATCCTTTGATATCTCTTCCCATTTCTTTCCAGAGTTGGTCGTATAATTCTTTACCACCACCATATTGAAACCATGATAGAAACGCTAGGTTGTCGATACCAACTCCACCTCCAGCTACTGGCGAACCAAATAACATAGCAGCAGGGTGATCACCTGACCAATAGTGTGTCCATGCGAAACCACAATCAATCAATCCTTTATCAACAGCATCTAGAGTTTCTTTAACTCCCACAACTGCACCTGCTGGTAAAATTTCAAATTTTAACGAACCAGATGTAAGTTCTGTTACTGTATCAGTAAAGTCCTTTAACATTTTTACTTCATCAGCTTTAGTGTTAAGAACTGTCTGACATTTTAGTGTTTTTGCAGCATTAGCACTAGATGCAAATCCAAGTACCAAAACAGTTGCAAATAACATTGAAATGATTTTTTTCATTATATTTCCTCTTGTTAGTTAAATTTAACGACAACATACAATCAGAAAAACAAAGGTCGTACAAGTGACAATTGATTAATATGAGTGTAAAGATGAACAAATGAGATTTATAAAAAAAACTTTTCAACTATAGATGGAAAACTTTGATTTTATAATTTTAGGAGCTGGATCTGCTGGATGTGTTTTGGCTAATAGATTATCTGAAAATCCAAAAAATAAAGTTCTCTTAATTGAGGCTGGCGGTAAAGATAATTATCCTTGGATACACATACCAGTTGGTTATTTCAAAACGATGCATAATCCTTCAGTTGATTGGTGTTACAAAACTGAACCTGATGAAACAATGAATAATCGATCAATTCGTTATCCTAGAGGGAAAACTTTAGGAGGAAGCTCAGCTATTAATGGTTTGCTATATATAAGAGGTCAAAGTAGAGATTATGATGTTTGGCGTCAACTAGGTAATACTGGTTGGGGTTGGGATGATGTTCTACCTTACTTTATCAAAGCTGAAGATCAAGAACGTGGTAAAGATGATTACCATGGTGTTGGCGGGCCTTTGTCTGTTTCAGATCAAAGAATTCAATTACCGCTGTTAAATGAATTTCAAAATGCAGCAGAAGAATTTGGTATTCCAAAAACGAAAGATTTTAATACTGGTGATAATCATGGGTGTGGATACTTTCAAGTAACTGAGAAAGATGGATTTAGGTGTAGTACTGCAGTTGGATATTTAAACCCAATTAAAAATAGAAAAAATTTAAAGATTATTACTAATGCTCATGTAAAAAAAATAAATTTCGAAAATAAAACTGCTAAAAATATTGAGTACTGGCAAGAAAATGCTCTGAAAAAGGTTACAGCTAACAAAGAAATAATACTCTCATCTGGGTCAATTGGATCACCTCAGATTTTACAAACTTCCGGAATAGGTAATTCAGAAAAATTAAAAGACCTAGGTGTAAGTATGGTGCATGAACTAAAGGGAGTTGGAGAAAATTTACAAGATCATTTAATGTTCAGACCAATTTACAAAGTTAGTGGACTTAAATCATTAAATAAAAAAGTGAATAGTTTATTTGGTAAATTAATGATTGGTCTAGAATATGTTTTTAATAGAAGCGGACCAATGACAATGGGCGCTAGTCAAATGTGTATGTTTGCAAAGAGTGATCCTTCTTTAGAATTGCCAGATCTTCAATGGCACGTGCAACCAATGAGTATGGACACTTTAGGTGCTACAAAAAACCATGACTTTCATGCATTCACACCCACTGTTTCAAATATAAGACCAACAAGTAGAGGTCACGTAAATATTATTAATAAAGACTCAAGAATTTATGCAAAAGTAAAACTCAACTATCTTTCAACTGACCATGATCGTATGGTTGCTGCAAAAGGTTTGAAACTTACAAGGAAAATAGTAATGGAGTCTGAAACTTTTAAAAAATATAAACCAGAGGAATATAGACCTGGTATTGATATTAATGACGATGAAGAACTTGTTAAAGCTGGATCAAATTATGCGCAAACTATTTTTCATCCAGTTGGCACATGTAAAATGGGACAAGATGATATGGCAGTAGTTGATGAAAATCTTAAAGTAAAGGGATTAAATAATTTAAGAGTAATTGATGCCTCAATAATGCCTAATATAACTTCGGGTAATACTAATGCACCTACAATTATGATTGCCGAAAAAGGTGCTGATATGATACTTAGAAGTTAATGCCCACTGATTTTATCACTCCAGAACAAATTACAATTTTAACACAAATTATCTTAATTGATCTTGTTTTAGCAGGAGACAATGCAATCATAATTGGAATGGTTGCATCAAAATTTCCCTTAGAACAAAGACGAAAAATTATTTTTTGGGGAATAGGTGGTGCAGTTGTCTTAAGGATAATCTTAACTTTATTGACTGCTTATTTATTACAAATTACAGGTTTAAGATTAATTGGAGGTGTTCTTCTTCTCTATATTGTTTACAAACTTTATGTGGATGTCATAAAAGGTTCTGATCACGAAAGTGATATAAAGGTAGATAATTCCAGTTTCCTTAAAGCTATTTGGACAATCTTATTAGCTGATTTTACTATGAGTTTAGATAATGTTTTAGGAGTTGCAGGAGCAGCAGGAGACCATTATTACTTATTAATTTTTGGTCTTGTTTTATCAATTGTACTTATGGCAACAGCAGCAACATTGATATCTAATTGGATAAAAAAATATAAATGGATTGCTTGGGCAGGATTATTGGCAATTTTAATTGTTGCTATTGAATTGATTTATACTGATATTAAAATATTATTTTTATGATGTATCTTAAAAACTACAATTTAAAGAATAAAACTGCTGTAGTAACTGGAGCTGGAAAGGGACTTGGTAGGGCATGTGCTATAGCGCTTGCTGAAGCCGGTGCTAATTTGATCATCATAAGTAGAACAAAAAAAGATTTAGATGAAGTTTCAAAAAAGATAAAAAAAATAAAGTCTAAATGTAAATCTTATGTTTGTGACATCACAAATTACAATCAAATTAAAGAGATAATTAATAAGCAGACAAAAATAGACATACTAATTAACAATGCAGGCAATAATATTCCAGAACATTTTACAAAAGTTAAAACAAAAAATATGGAGTATTTGGTTAAGATAAACACGATGGCAACTTTTAATCTAGCTCAATTATGTGCTTTAAAAATGATTAAGTCCAAAAATAGAAAAAAAATTGGTGGTGCGATTGTAAATATGTCTTCTCAAATGGGTCATGTTGGTGGTCCCATTAGAAGTGTGTATAATATGACAAAATTTGGCTTAGAAGGCTTAACAAAAGGAATGTCAATTGATCTAGCTAAATATAACATAAGGGTAAATACTGTTTGCCCAACTTTTGTTGTTACTCCAATGACAAGTAAATTTTTGAAAAGTAAAAAGTTTAAAAAAGAGGTTTTGGGCAATATTCCCTTAGGAAAATTTGCTGAACTTTCGGATGTAGCAAGCGCAGCTGTATTTCTTGCATCTGATGCAGCGTCAATGATTACTGGAACTTCTTTATTAGTTGATGGCGGATGGACTGCAAAATAATACCAAAATTATTTTTTTTAATAATCTTTTTTGTATCAGCTCATTCAAATGCTATCGAGTTTAAAGGAAAATTTTTACAGGGTCATTATATCATAGGAATAACTGATCCCTCTTCTAAAATAATTATAGATAAAAAAGAAGTGAAAGTTTCTAAAGATGGTTATTTTGCTTTTGGTATTGATAGAGATAGAAAATTTGATTTAACTATTACTAAAATAACAAACGGAAAAAGTGAAAAAATAATTAAAAAAGTTCTTAAAAGAGAATATAACATTCAGAGAATAGATGGCTTAGAAGAAAGTAAAGTTACACCACCTGAGTCAGTTTACAAAAGAATAAAAGAAGAAAACAACAGAATTGGAAAAGCTAGAGCAATCAATTCTGATTTACCTTTTTTTAAAAACCAATTCATTATGCCTGTAAAAGGAATTATTAGTGGTGTTTACGGAAGCCAGAGAATTTTAAATGGTAAACCAAAGTGGCCTCACTATGGAATTGATATAGCAGCAAAAAAAGGAACAATGATTAAATCATCAGCATCCGGAGTTGTAACAATGGCCGAGGATGATCTTTATTATACCGGCGGTACAATTATAATGGATCATGGACACGGGATTTCAACAATTTACTCTCATCTAGAAAATGTGATGGTATCTGTTGGTGACCAAATTAATCAAGGAGATATCATTGGCACGGTTGGATCAACAGGTAGATCTACAGGCCCTCACCTAGATTTTAGGGTAAATTGGTTTCAAACTAGACTTGATCCAATGTCTTTATTGAATTAGCAAGATTTATCTAAATGATAACTAAGCTTAAAAATTTTTTGTCAAAAAGTAAATGGGGTAAATATGTTCTAGTTGGAGGATTTACTTTTTTTTTGATAAAAGGTTTGGTTTGGTTAATAGTCTTCTTTATTGCTGGTTTTAGTTTGATAAACTTTGGATCATAAAATATAGTTTATTAACTAAATAAAAAAATAATTCAAAAATATGAGCACATTAATAGAGAGAACTTCAAATAAATTAGTAAAAGCTTTTCTTAAAAATAAAATTATCGCACCATTACCTAGAAGATTTACAAAAAAACTGACTGAAGCAAACAAATTCAGAATGCTTTGTGAGAGTAAAGTTAAAAAACCTATAATTGGTTACAAAGCCGGAGGAACTGGAATTCCGGTAATGAAAAAGTTAAAGGAAAAAGAGCCATTTTATGCATCGGTTTATAAAAATAATTTTTTGAAAAGTGGTAAAAGTGTCAAGATTAGTAAAACTACTTTTGGCATTGAGTTAGAAGTTTGTTATCTAATTAAAAGATCTTTTTTTAATTCAAAGGGTGCAATTACGATGAAGAATATTTCGAAATTTATTTCTCATATGGCTCCTTGTATAGAAATTGTTGGTTACAGACAAAGAAAAAAAGGAATAACTTCGTTTGGAGATTTATGTAGTGATTTTGGAGCTAATGTAAAATTTTTGATTGGTCAAAAGAAAAAATATAAAAAGATTAATATTGGAAATTTAAAAACAAATATAAATAATAAAAAAACAAAACAAAACATAAATGGAAACACTAGTGCTGTTTTTATTAATCCTTTGAATTCATTAAGGTTTGTTTTGAATAAAATAAGAAAAGATAAAATAAATCTCAATAAGAATTTTTATGTATTTACAGGATCAACCGTAGGAGTTGTACCTATTGGAAAGGGTCCCTATCAAGGTAAGATTGAAAAACTTGGATCGGTAAAAGCTTTTATTAAATAAAAAATTAAAAAAACTTTTACATTACAAGATATTAATTTTTTTTGAAAAAATTAAGTAATATAGGAAATATCGTATTAGCTATTCTTTGAGAGCCCTGAGGTGTTGTGTGAACTTCGTCATAAAAATCATTGACTTGCATATTAAGTATTTCATCTAAAGGTATCAAAAAATAATCATTAGTTTCTGCAAATAACTTTAATTCATTATTGACCAAAAATAATTTCTTATCTTTTAAACCATCAAATTTTAATTGAGTTATAAATATTGGTTTAAATTTTTTTGTTTTAATAATTGACTTTAGTTTTAACAATTTATTTTGAAACATAGTTTTAAATTCTAAATCTTTTTGATTCAAATTTTTATGTAAAACTGTTGCTTTTCTATAATCAACATATTCAAAATTTTCATACAATGTAGTATTATTGAAATCATAAGCTGATGTATTTCTTGGAAAATATATATTTTTAAAAAATTTGAACTTATCTACGAATATACTATTATTTTTTATATAATCTTTAATTTGATCAATTTTATCTTTACTAATTTTGTAGTCTAAGAAAGGATCAACAATATTTCTATCGTTTACACCAATATAAAAAATTACATATTCAGGCTTAAAATTTGGAATTTTTGAAAACCAAAAATTAAAATCATTTATATAACCGTTTAGCGATTTTCCATCTGTTGAAGCATTAAAAATATTGATATTGAAATTTGAGTTTTTTAACTTTTGATTTATTAAACCAACGATTGTTAACTCTTCAGGAGTAAATCTCTGATTTCCTGTGCTTCCACCTTCAAATATAACTTTTACATTTTTTGGATCAAATTCTTCACCTCTAAAACCCCAATAATTTCTTTTATAAAAAAAATCATATTCTTTTTTGTTAAAATTTGAGGTGGTTAACCAATTAATTTTTCTTTCTTTTCGCATATAGATGCCAAAGTTTTCATCTTTAAACCAATATCCAAAAAAAATTTCTATTAATATTATTGCAATAAAAAAAACTAAAAAATTATAATAAATTAACCTTAAAAAACTCATTAAATTTCTAATCTAACTCAAACTCTTTTGTATAATCTTTTTTAAGTCCTTTATCTTGTTTAGATTTATCTAATATGCAATTTCCAATTACAAGATAATCCAACTCTGTACCCATAAAACAATTAAAGGCATCAGTTGGTGTATTTACAATTGGTTCTCCTCTTACATTGAATGATGTATTAACTATTACAGGGCAACCTGTTTTCTCCTTAAACTTAGAGATTAAATCATAGTAACGTTTGTTAATATTTTTTGTGACAGTCTGAACTCTAGCTGAATAATCTACATGAGTAACTGCTGGAATTTTTGATCTCTTGATATTTAATTTATCTATACCAAAAAGATTTTTCTGTTCATTGGTCATTTCAATTTTTTTGTCAGAATTTATATTCGCAACTAACAACATATAGGAACTATCAACATTCATATCAAACCATGTGGATAAATCTTCTCTTAGAATTGAAGGTGCAAAAGGTCTAAAGCTTTCTCTGTATTTTACTTTAAGATTTAAATTCTTTTGCATTTTATCTGATCTTGGGTCTCCTAAAATAGATCTACTCCCTAAAGCTCTTGGCCCAAATTCCATTCTACCTTGGAACCATCCTATAGCTTTTTCATTAGATAAAAGTTGAGCAGTTTTATCAATCAGTTCATCATAATTTAGAGTTTCAAAATTTGCTCCTGCAATTTTCAAATCATTTTCAATTTCATCTTGATTATACTCAGGTCCTAAATATGAGCCTTTCATATCATCGTTTGGATCTACTGATCTTTTGTTGCCTAAATCAATATGCCATAAAGCTAAAGCTGCACCTAATGAACCACCTGCATCACCAGCTGCAGGTTGAATCCAAATATTATCAAATATTTTTTCTTTAAGAATTTTGCCGTTAGCTACACAATTTAACGCTACGCCACCAGCTAAACATAAATTGTTAATACCATATTCTTTTCGAATAGATTTTACCAAATTAATCATAATCTCTTCAGTAACCTTTTGAATTGATGAAGCTATATCCATATGAAATTGTGTAATCTTTTCATTTTTTGGATTACGAGGTTTTTGACCAAACAATTTATCAAAATTTTTATTAGTCATTGTTAGACCAGTTGCATAATTAAAATATTTTTGATTTAATCTAAATGTTCCATCTTCTTTTAGATCGAGTAATTGTTTTACTTTTTCCTCATAAATTGGATTTCCATATGGAGCTAAGCCCATTAATTTATACTCACCACTATTTACTTTGAAACCAGTATAATATGTAAATGCTGAGTATAGTAATCCTAAAGAATGTGGAAAATGAATTTCTTTTTTTATCTCTAATTTATTATTTTTACCAACTGCCACTGTGGTGGTTGCCCATTCTCCTACACCATCTGCGGTTAAAACAACTGCTTCATCGAATGGTGAAGGAAAAAAAGCACTCGCAGCATGACTTAAATGATGATCAGAAAAAAAAATATTTTGATCAGATTTATAATTTTGATCGTGTTGTTTGAGTTTATTGAACAAAAGATTTTTTTGAAAGAGTTTTTCTTTAATCCATATAGGCATTGCTTTTGCAAATGATACAAAACCCTTTGGCGCAAATGCAACATATGTTTCTAATAATCTTTCAAATTTAAGAAACGGTTTTTCAAAAAAAACTATTTTATCTACCTCACTTAGTTTCAAATTTGCATATTTTAGAACAAATTCAATTGCATTATGTGGATAATTAGGATCATGTTTTTTTCTAGTAAATCTCTCTTCTTGTGCTGCAGCGATTATTTCTCCGTCTTTTAAAATACAAGCAGCACTATCGTGAAAAAACGCGGAGATACCTAAAATAGAGCTCACGTTAAAAAATTGTATAGATAAATGGAGCTACTGCCGAACCCTGAGTCAAAACAATTAATCCACCAAATATTACAAGAACTATAATGATCGGCAAAAGCCAGTACTTCTTTCTTATCATCAAAAATTCCCAAAATTCTTTTAAAAAGCTCATTTAAAATTGATTTTTCATTTTACTTTTAGGGCCAGTTTTTTCAATCCAATAAGTTTTTTTAGTATTGTATCTTAAATTTAATATATCTTTACCTAAAGTTCTCATTATTAAACCTATTGGTGTTACCACAAAAAAAAATATAATTGCCATAATAAATGGTGAGATTATTCTTCCTAATAGTACTCCAAACTTAAACCAAATTTGATTAAGTGGATTTAAAATTTTAGAATTTAATAAACCTAAAACTAGAAAAATCAAGGAAACTATTAAAGACCATACTCTTATTTCTTCATTATTAATAACAGGATACAAAGCAATTAATAAAAATACGACAAAAAAAACAATACCAAAACTTCGATTAGAACTTACTTTGACATCACTCATAAATAAAGATTACGATAATTTTAAAGCACTTTAAAGATTTAAAAATTATTTACTTTGAAACTAAACTGATTAATATCTCTATATTAGATTTAATCATGCAAACATTAATACTATTGGCTTTATTGATTGTCGTTGGATGGGTGTTGTTTAGACCTTTTACCAAAAAAGAGCTTAATAGATATAATAACAAAGACTGGCCAGATATGGATTTACATTAAGAATTTAAAGAGGGCTGTTTCTTCATGTCCTCTTTTTTAATACCAGCTACTCTTACTGGTTTTTTCATTGCATCTCGTCTAAAAGGTTCACCAAGTTCTTGGTTCAAAATTACTTCTATAAAAGTTGTAATTCCCTTCTTTTGATCTTCGCAAGATTGCTTAATTGCAGCAGTTGTCTCTTCCATCGTCTTAACAGTAACTCCTTTTAAACCACAAGCATCAGCTACTTTCGCATAACTTAATTCAGGGTCTAGCTCTGTTCCAACAAAATTATTATCAAACCAAAGAGTTGTGTTTCTTTTTTCTGCACCCCATTGGTAATTTCTAAAAATAACCATAGTAATTGCTGGCCACTCCTCACGAGCACAAGAACTCATCTCGTTCATACTAATTCCAAATGCGCCATCTCCCGCAAAACCAATTACAGGTGTATCGGGACATCCAATCTTTGCTCCAAGTATTGATGGGAAACCATAACCACAAGGACCAAATAAACCTGGTGCTAAATATTTTCTTGGTTTTTCAAAAGTTGGATAAGCATTTCCTATTGCACAATTATTTCCAATATCACTTGAGATAATTACATCTTCAGGCATTCCAGCTTGAATTGCTCTCCAAGCTTGTCTTGGTGACATTCTATCTTTATCTCTCTCTCTTGCTTCTTTGTTCCAGACTGTTCCCTCATCATCATCTTCATGATCTAGACTAGATAATTTTTGTAACCATGCAGATTTTGTTTGATGAATAGAGTCTTTTCTTTTTTGTCTATCTGTATCACCTGCATTGGATGATAGTTTATCAAATATTTGTTGAGCAACTAATTTTGCATCTCCACTTATTCCAACAGTAACTTTTTTAGTTAAACCAATTCTATCAGGATTGATATCAACTTGGATTATGCTAGCTTTCTTAGGCCAATAATCTATGCCATACCCTGGAAGTGTCGAAAACGGATTTAATCTTGTTCCTAAAGCCAAAACAACATCTGCTTTTGAGATTAATTCCATAGCAGCTTTTGACCCATTATATCCTAAAGGTCCTACAGCCAAAGGATGGCTTCCTGGAAAACTATCATTGTGCTGATAACCAGAACAAACTGGAGAGTCTAATTTTTCTGCAAGTTTTTTTGTCTCTTCAATAGCACCACCAATTACAACTCCTGCACCAGATAAAATAACTGGAAACTTTGCATTTGATAAAAGTTTTGCAGCTTTATCTATAGCCTCTGCTCCTCCACCTTGTCTTTCTAATCTTACTATTGGTGGTAATTCAATATCGATAACTTGCGTCCAATAATCTCTTGGAACATTTATTTGCGCCGGCGCTGAGCCTCTTATTGCTTTTTCAATTACTCTATTTAAAACTTCAGCCATTCTTGATGGGTCTCTAACCTCTTCTTGGTAGCAAACCATATCTTTAAATAAATTCATTTGCTCTACTTCTTGAAAACCTCCTTGACCCATAGTCTTATTTGCTGCCTGAGGTGTAACTAATAATAATGGTGTATGGTTCCAGTAAGCAGTTTTAATTGGGGTTACTAATCCAGTGATACCTGGCCCGTTTTGTGCAATGACCATAGACATTTTACCTGTAGATCTTGTATAACCATCAGCGATTAGTCCACCATTTGTTTCATGAGCTACGTCCCAAAAAGTAATACCTGCATCAGGAAAAATATCAGAGATAGGCATGAATGCTGAACCTATTATTCCAAAAGCATGCTCGATGCCGTGCATTTGTAAAACTTTTACAAAAGCTTCCTCTGTTGTCATTTTCGTCATTAATAGAACCTTTCTAATCTAGCAAATGTAATAATTTTTTATAAAACTATTTCTTAATTGTCGCGATTAATATATAAGATTTTTGAAAATTCAAACAAACAAATCGACACGATATAATGGCTACTGACATCATAATTCACGATAAAAAGGATAATGTAGGGGTTGTAGTAATCGAAAAAATAACACCAAAACAAGACTGTAAATGCTGGATTATGGAAGATGATAGCTCAACAGATATTCAATCAATGGATGAAATACCATTGGGTCATAAAATTGCTATGACAGATTTAAAAGAAGGAGACACAATTTTAAAATATGGTCACGACATAGGAAAAGTTGTTAAATCCATAAAAAAGGGTGAGCATGTACATGTTCATAACGTAAAAACAAAAAAGTGGTAAATTAATGGAAATTCCAAAAAGTTTTTTAGGTTACAAAAGAGAAAATGGAAGAGCGGGAACTAGAAATCACGTAATTATTTTACCAGTAGATGATATTTCAAATGCTTGCGCAGAAGCAGTCGCAAACAATATAAAAGGAACTATCGCATTACCTCATTCATATGGACGATTACAGTTTGGAGCAGATTTAGAATTACACTTTAGAACAATGATAGGTACAGGAAGCAATCCAAATGTTGCCGCTGTAATTGTAATTGGTATTGAGCCAAAGTGGACAAAAAGAATTGTAGATGGAATAGCAAAAACTGGAAAACCTGTGGAAGGTTTTCACATTGAACGAACAGGTGATATTGGAACAGTTATGAAAGCCTCCAAAAAAGCACAAGAGTTTGTCATGTGGGCTTCTGAAAAACAAAGAGAGGAATGTCCAATAAGTGATTTGTGGATTTCAGTAAAATGTGGGGAGTCAGATACCACATCAGGTCTTGCATCAAATCCTACAGTTGGAAACTTAATGGACAAACTTGAACCACTTGGTGTTCATTTATGTTTTGGTGAAACTTCAGAACTAACCGGTGCTGAAAAAGTTTGTGCAACCAGAGGTGCAACAAAAGAGGCTTCAGATAAATTTATGAAAACCTGGAGCGCATATAATGATTTTATCTTAAAAGAGGCAACAGATGATCTTTCAGAGAGTCAACCAACTGCTGGAAATATTGCTGGAGGCTTGACAACTATTGAAGAAAAAGCATTCGGAAATTTTCAAAAAATTGGTGATTGTAAATTTATAGATGTTTTAGAGCCAGCAGAAGAACCAAAGAAAGGTAAAGGATTATACTTTATGGATACTTCTTCAGCTGCAGCAGAGTGCGTAACACTACAAGCAGCAGCAGGATTTAATATTCATCTGTTTCCAACTGGGCAAGGTAATATTGTTGGAAATCCAATTGAGCCAGTCGTTAAATTAACTGCTAATCCATTGACTGTTAAAAGTATGGGTGAACACATTGATTGCGATGTATCAAAAATTCTTTCAAGAGAAATGAATTTATCAGAGGCGGGAGATAAACTTATTGAGACAACTCTTAAAGTTGCTAATGGAAGATTAACTTGTGCAGAAGCTTTAGGTCATAAGGAATTTGTTATGACTAAACTTTATAGAAGCGCATAATCACTTTATAAAAATGGTCTTAAAAGATTACTTGGTATTAATACCAGGTATAATACTTGCATTTATTCTTTATTCTCTTTCTCAAGGTTTTAATAATATTATTGGTATTGAACTTTTAGGATATAGCAAAAGTCCTATCTCTACAGCGATGATAGCTATTCTACTAGGAATTTTTTTTGGAAATTTTTTTAAAATTCGAGAAAGTTTTCAAAAAGGATTAGATTTTAGTAGAGACTATATTTTAAAACTTGGAATTATCTGCTTAGGAATACAATTAAAACCTTTTGAATTTTTAGAATTTGGAAAAATAGCAATTCCATTAATAGTAATTTGTATAGTCAGTGTTTTAATTATAATAAAGCTCATAATTAAAAAACTCCAAATACCAACAAGGATGGCCTACTTAATATCAATTGGTAGCACTGTTTGTGGCACTACAGCGATCATGGCAACCGCACCGGTAATAAAAGCTAATAAAAGTGAAATTTCTTATGCAATTGCTAACATTACTTTATTCGGAATACTATCGATGTTGTTATACCCCTACTTTGCGAATTTTTATTTTGATGGAAACTCATTATTTGCAGGTCTCTTTTTAGGTACTGCCATACATGAAACCTCACAGGTAGCTGCAGCAGGATTAATATACGAACAACAGTTCAATAGTCCTGAGACTTTGAATATTGCAACTGTTACAAAGCTTATAAGAAATACTTTTTTAATTGTTATGATTCCTCTTTTTGCTTTTCTTTATAATAGAGGTCAAGCAAAAGAAAAAGGTTACTCTATTTTAAGTATATTTCCATATTTTGTTTTGGGTTTTGTTGGGATGATAATTTTAAGAAATGTAGGTGATGAAGTTTTATTGACTAATAATAATTGGGTTGATTTAATAAATTCAATTAAAGCTGGTTCTAAAGTTTTTTTGACTATGGCTATGGCAGCTATAGGCTTGTCAACAAATTTAAAAGATATCAGAAATATGGGATATAAACCTTTTATTGTTGGATTTACGTCAATGTTGACTGTGGGTATTGTGAGTATTTTAACAATTGAGATCTATGTAAAATTTTTTATTTAGATTGTTTAACTGTCTTTTTAAAATATTTTTCTCTAAATTTTGAAATCGATCTTCTAATAAATGCAGCTCCTATTCCTAAAATAACAGCAAACAGGATTGAAAATAATCCATAGAAAAATGGCATATCTTCTGAAAACTCCTTAATAAACTTTGAGAAGAAATTTAAATCTGGTGAAGTTACAGATGTGGCTCCGTTCTTAATCTCCTCAGCAAAAAAAGTATCGTAAGCTATTACAATCCCGACTATTAATAATAAAATTGCTAACAAAGCTTTTAATCCAGAGCTGTCAATCTGCTCCCCAAGCTTCTGGCCTACTTGAACTCCTACTATTGATCCCACAACTAACATTAAAACTAACATTAAATCAATTGACCCATAATTAATTGAATGAAGAAATGTAACAATCACACTTACAAAAATGGTCACAAACAATGAAGTTCCAGGCACTAATTTTGTCGGCATCTTAATAATGTAAATCATTGCGGGCACTAAAATGAATGCACCGCCGATACCCATGATAGCCGCAATAAAACCAACGATTAATCCAATTACGATAGGTGTAAATATACTTTCATATAATTTGGATTTAGGAAATCTCATCCTAAAAGGAAGTCCATGGATCCAGTAATGGACATGTAATTTTTTCTTCTCTACTATATTTTTTTTGGCTTTATCAATTTCACCCAAACTTTCCACCAACATCAGTGTCCCAATTATTGCAAGAATGTACATATAGGCTAAAGAAATTACTGTATCTATTTTTCCAATATCTTTAAAATAAGTGAAAGTAAAAATACCTAATACAGTTCCTATTGTTCCACCAATTACTATCATTAATCCCATTTTATAATCTAAAGTATTTTTTAACCAATGAGTGGTAGATCCAGATACAGAAGTTGCTAGGATATTGTTGGCCTCATTTGCTACTGCATAAGCTGGGGGAACACCCATAAAAATTAAAAAAGGTGTCATTAAAAAACCACCCCCTACTCCAAACAAACCTGAAAGAACACCAACAATCGCACTTATTAAAAGTATTTCTACTGGATTAATAAAAACTTGAGCTATAGGTAAAAATACGTCCATCAAATATAAAAACTTAAAATATTACTTATTTAAAAGTAATAAAAGTTCCAACTAAGATAACACCCCAACATGCAGCTATAGCTGAAAAAATTCCAGTTTTAATAAAAGTTGATTTTTTATTAGCTATGATATTTAGAATTTTTAAATTTGAAAGATGCATCTAAATCTCTGAATACACCCAGTAAAAAAATTGTCAAACTATAATTAATAGATTGTAGCTCCAAAAATTTTGATCTCATCATCCTCAACCCCAAGTACCAACCTTCCAAGGAACTCCCCGGGTATTTCCTTGTTAGTCTGTTTGATTAATACTGTTATGTGGTCACCACGTCTTAAAGTTCCAAAGGGCTTGTAGGTTTCTTCTAGATTTGTGATAATTTTATTGTTTGCCCATTGTTTACCTAGCTCAACTTCATTTGCTCCAAATAGCATTTGTGTTGAAAAGTCTTTGGTAAAACCTCCATAATCCTTCATATTTGAGGCTCGCACTAGGTTTTCCCAAAAGGGTTTTCCAATTTTAAAAATCTCTTCATCTGACTTTGATAAAAGATCCATAAATGTTCTTAAAATAAATTATGAGGCCTTCTTTTTCTCTTTTTCATCAACAATGTGATAAACCGGAACTTTTTCTAGAGTAAATTTACCAGTTTTAGGATCTCTTCTTGAAACTGTCAAACAATGCCAATTTTCATCGTCTAATTTCATATGATCTCCTCTATAATAATAACCTGGCCAACGAGTTTCCTCCCTAAATAAAGTATGCTCAGTCACACACTGTGATGTCAAAGCTCTATGTTTCAACTCCCAAGCTCTCATTAACTGATGATAATCCTCTGCACCAACATGCTCTAAATCCTCTTGTAACCAAGTTAAAAGTTCTAAAGCCTTTTTAAGTAAATTTCCGTTGGTCATATAGTTTGAGGTAATACCTCCAACGTATTCATCCATAATCTTTTGAAGTCTTTGTAATCCTTGTATTGGAGAAATATAACTTGGTGAAACTGTTCCTCCTGTTATCTCATTTTGAGCAACTGTATAAGTTTCTAATGGTTTGTAGACAGCTTTTTTAAAATTATCACATTGTTTATCTGTTACATTTATTCCTTCAGCTTTTTTATCTTCAATATATTTTACTGCTGCTTTTGCTGCTAATCTACCCTCTGTAAAAGATCCTGATGAAAATTTATGTGCACTACCACCAACTGTATCTCCTGCACCGAAAAGTCCATCGATTGTTAACATTCTGTTGTAACCCCAGAAGTATTCTGGTGGAGACAAATCTTCAGGTCCACTAACCCATGCTCCTGAACATGTCGCATGTGATCCCATAACGTAAGGTTCTGATGTTGTTAATTCAGGATTTGTATATTTTGGATCAATATTTTGTGATGCCCAAACAACAGCTTGTCCAACTGTCATCCCTAAAAAGTTTTCCCATCCAACTGTTTCTAAATGTGGATCTTGAAAAGCCTCTTTAGTTACCATGTGTATCGGTCCTCCTCCGGCAGCAACTTCTTGTATAAATGCGTGGTTTCTTAAACAAGTAGGAGTTGGATGATGATCAATATATTCGCCAACTAATTCTTTAGTTTGATCATACCATTTTTTTTCATAATTTTCGCCATTAGCATTTTGTGTATATGTTTTTAAATGTAAAAAATATGCTCCAACAGGTCCATAACCATCTTTAAATCTACACAAAACAATTCTATTTTCCATTTGTGTCATCTTTGCGCCTGCAGCAATAGGTAGTGCATATGCAGATCCATTACTCCATGGTGCATACCAAGTTCTTCCCATACCTTCTCCAACCGCTCTTGGTTTAAAAATATGCGATGCACCACCTGCAGCAACAATAACTGCTTTAGCTCTAAATACATGAAAATCTCCTGTCCTCATATTAAATCCAACAGCTCCACCAATTCTATTTTCTTGAGCTTCATCCATTAATAAATGAGTAACCATTATTCTATTATAAATTTTATCTGCAGATTTTTTTGCTGCCTCAGCAACGATTGGTTTATAGCTTTCACCATGTATCATGATTTGCCATTTACCTTCCCTTAAGTATCTTCCAGTTTTTTCATTTTTCATCATCGGAAGACCCCACTCATCAAACATGTGAACAGTTGAGTCTACATGACGAGCCATATCATAACCTAAATCTTCTCTAACCATTCCCATTAGATCATTTCTGGCATATCTAACATG
>CACJVT010000014.1 GCA_902596925.1 uncultured Pelagibacteraceae bacterium
CTAATTGATCAACATGATCATTTGAAGACGATAATTTTTTACTAAGCCAGCTTTTTGATTTTTCAAATTTTTTAATAACAACATCTTCTCCAAATTTTTCTCTTAATATCTGATTTGCATTTCCTATATCATCTATTAAACCAAGATCTTTGGCTTTTCTACCTGACCAAAATTCACCTGAAAATAATTCTACTTCAGATTTTTTAAGTTTTGATGACCTGCTTTTTTCGACTACCTCTATGAAATCTTTATGTAGATCTAATTGTATATTTTTTAATCTTTCGATGTCTTCCTTTTTTTCATCTAGAAATGGGTCTAATGTACTTTTATTCTTCCCAGCAGTATGCACTCTTCTCTCAACACCTATCTTTTTTATCAATTCTGTAAAACCAAAAGAAGAGTAGATTACTCCTATTGAGCCTATTATTGAACTTGAGTTCGCATAAATTTCATCTCCAGCACAAGCTATTAGATATCCGCCTGAGGCTGCTACATCTTCGGCAAAAACTATTACTTTTTTTTTATTTTTTTTTGCCTGTTGTCTAATTAAGCTGTAAATTAAATGTGATTGAACAGGAGAACCTCCAGGAGAGTTTATTGTTATAGCAACACATGGTGCTTTTTTTAGAGAAAATGCTTTTGTAATAATGTCCTCTTGGCCAGAAAAATCTATACCTTGTTTAAATTTCCCTACATTCCCAATAACTCCACTTAACTTAATATGTGGAATAATTTTTTTCTTTTTAAAAAAAGAGAGCATTTTTAATATTTATAGAATTTTTTTATGAATATAAAGACACCTTATAATTGAAGATTCAGGTGCGTCAATTGATAAGTATAAAAAGCAACTTATTATACTAATTTGCTCAATTAATGGGAAGTGTCATACAATTAAAAAACAAAATTAATAATTCGTATTTTCAACTTAAAAATTCAGTTGAAGATAGATTGATGTTAGTTGAAGAAAAAATAAAGTCTAAATTAGAGAGCAAAGTAGACTTAGTTCAGAAAATGACAAACTATCACCTTGATACAGGCGGAAAGAGATTAAGAGCCTTACTAACTTTAGGTTCTGCAAAATTATGTGGATATGCAAAAGGAACTAGAGATATTAATTTGGCTGCTTGTGTAGAACTTATTCACTCAGCAACTTTAATGCATGATGATGTAATAGATAATGGATCTATTAGAAGGGGGAGAAAAACTTTAAACAAAGTTTGGGATAATCACTCTTCTGTTTTAGTTGGAGATTATTTACTTAGTAGATGTTTTGAAATGATGGTAGATGATGGAAATATCGAGGTTTTAAAATTATTATCTTCAACTTCCTCTAAGATTGCACAAGGAGAAGTTCTTCAATTACAACACAGAGGAGAAGTAGATATGTTGGAGGAAACTTATTTAAGAATAATTTCTGCGAAAACTGCCGAATTATTTGCAGCAGCTACCAAAGTTGGTGCAATTTTGTCAGATGTGTCATCAAAAGAAAAAGAGGCTTTAGAATTTTACGGAAGGAATTTGGGATTAACTTTTCAAATAGCTGATGATACTTTAGATTACAATTCTGAGTCAAAGTTATTTGGAAAAAAAATTGGCAAAGATTTTTATGAAGGGAAAATTACTCTACCGATAATCTTATTATTTCAAAAAGCAAATCTTAAAGAAAAGGAAAGTCTGAAAGGTATTTTTATAAAAGATAGAAGAGATGAAAATGATTTTAATTATACATTATCTTTAATCAAACAATATGAAATTATTAAAGAATGTTATCAAAAAGCAAATCATTACATAAATTTAGCGTCAAACTCATTATCGATATTTAAAGACTGTAATGAAAGAAATATTCTTGAAAATTTAACTTCATTTAGTTTGTCAAGGGATTTTTAGGGACTTAAAAGACTTTTTGACCAACTACCATTTTTATCTAAAGAATACTTTAATCTTTCATGTATTCTGTTATCTCCATCTAACCAAAATTCAATTGTGGAAGGTGTTAAATTCCAGCCAGACCAATGGCTTGGTCTAGGTACATTATCTTTGTCATTATATTTTTTTTTATAATTCTCTAAAGCATCTAAAAGTTCATCTCTATTTTGAAGAATACTACTTTGTTTTGAGGCCCAAGCACCTATTCTGCTATCATATGCTCTTGAGTTATAGTACTCATCAGCGGTTTGATCATCTACTTGTTTTAATGTTCCAACTATCCTTATTTGTCTTAGTAAACTTTTCCAATGAAAGCACATTGTAGCATTCGGGTTTTCTTTAATTTCATTACCTTTCTGACTGTTTAAATTTGTATAAAAAACAAATCCTTTTTCACTATGACCTTTAAGCAGAACCATTCTTACTGAGGGAATACCCTCTTTATTTGCTGTACCAAGTGCTAAAGCATTAGGATCATTAATTTCTTTTTTTTTAGCCTCGTCAAACCATCTTTGAAATAGTTCAAATGGATTATCTAGATCTAAGAAGCATTTATTAAGCCCAAGTGAGTTTTTTTGATTCATAATTTTAACAAAATAATCTATACAATATAAATAATGTCATTTAATACTTTTGGAAAGTCTTTTCGTTTTACAACTTGGGGAGAATCCCATGGTCCAGCTATAGGGTGTATAATAGATGGGTGTCCACCATTAATACCATTAAAAGAAGCGGATATTCAAAAAGAATTAAACAAACGAAAACCTGGGCAATCAAAGTTTACTACTCAAAGGAAAGAGAGTGACAAGGTTCAAATTCTTTCAGGAGTTTTTGAGGGAAAAACGACTGGGACACCAATATCATTGATAATTTACAATGAGGATATGCGTTCAAAGGATTATAATGATATCAAAGATAAATTTAGACCAGGACATGCTGATTTCACATATTTTAAAAAGTATGGAATAAGAGACTACAGAGGTGGTGGTAGATCATCTGCAAGAGAAACAGCTGCAAGAGTTGCAGCAGGTGCTGTGGCAAAAAAAGTTTTAGAAAATAAATTAGGAAAAAAATTTAAAATCACTGGAGCTGTAACCCAACTTGGAATATTAGGATGTGATACCAATAAATGGGATGATAAAATAATTTCTAAAAATCCATTTTTTTGCCCAGATAAATCAATGTTAAAAATTTGGGAAAAATACTTATTAAGTATTAGAAAAGCTGGATCGTCATGTGGAGCGATAATCGAAGTAAGAGCGAACGGTATTCCTGCTGGATTAGGAGCACCTATATACTCAAAATTAGACTCTGACATAGCATCAGCTATGATGAGTATAAATGCTGTTAAAGGAGTTAATATTGGCTCAGGTATGAACTCAGCACAATTATCAGGTGAGGAAAATTCAGATGAAATTTCTCAAAATAGAAAAAAAACAAAATTTAAATCTAATAACGCTGGAGGGATTCTAGGAGGCATTTCTTCAGGTCAAGAGATAATTGTCTCTTTTGCTGTAAAGCCAACTTCTTCAATTTTAAAAATTAGAAAAACAATCAATAAATTTGGAAAGAATACAAGTATATCAGTAAAAGGTAGACATGATCCATGTGTGGGTATAAGAGCTGTACCTGTGGGTGAAGCAATGTTATCTTGTGTTTTATTAGATCATTATCTTCTTCACAAAGCTCAGTGTAGTTAATTTTGTTTTTTCAAAACTATATTAGAATTTAGTAAATCTAAAACTTTTTCCTCAATTGAAACTGAGTCAAGATTTGCCACTTTATACATTTTATCTGGAGTATCCTGATCAATAAAAATATCTGGTAACGTTAATGATCTAAATTTTAAATTAGAGTCCATTAAGCCTTTTTTTGTCAAAAAATTTACCACATGAGATCCAAAACCACCAATTGAACCCTCCTCTATAGTCATGATCGCTTCATGAGTTGTAGCTAATTGCCAAATAAGATTTTCGTCTAAAGGTTTTGCAAACCTTGCATCAACAACTGTTATCGGCACACCTTTTTTTAATAAATTTTCTGCAGCCTTCAAAGTTTCATTCAATCTTGCTCCAAAATTAAGGATAGCTAATTTTTTTCCCTCTTTGATAATTTTTGATTTCCCTATCTCAATTTTCTCATTTATTGAAGGCAAAATTGAACCTAATCCTGTTCCTCTTGGATACCTAAATGCACAAGGTCTATCATTAATCTCCGTTGAGGTATTTATCATTCTTACAAGCTCAGCTTCATCACTTGCTGCCATAACAATAAAATTTGGTAAAGTAGTTAAATATGTTGTATCAAAACTTCCAGCATGTGTTGGTCCATCAGCCCCAACAAGTCCCGCTCTATCAATCGCGAATCTAACCGGTAAACTTTGAATTGCTACGTCATGAACTACTTGATCATAAGCTCTTTGAAGAAAAGTGGAATAAATAGCTGCATAGGGTTTAAAGTTTTCGGTAGCTAAACCTGCAGCAAATGTAACTGCATGTTGCTCAGCAATCCCAACATCAAAAGTCCTATCTGGAAATTCTTTACGAAAAATATCAAGACCAGTACCATCAGGCATTGCAGCTGTAATTGCTACAATTTTACTGTCTTTTTTAGCATGTTGAATTAAGGTGTTTGCAAAAACCTTTGTATATGATGGTAATTTACTTGTACTCTTAAGTTGTTCACCAGTTTTAACATTAAATTTTGATACTCCGTGATAATTGTCCTTTGCTGCCTCTGCAAAAGTATAACCTTTTCCTTTTTTTGATTTAATGTGAATTAAAATCGGTCCTTCATGCTTAGAGTCTCTAGCATTTTTTAAAATTGGAATTAATGAATTTAAATCATGCCCATCTATTGGGCCAATGTAATAAAATCCGAGTGAACTAAACAAAGTTCCACCTGTCACAGCTGATCTTAATAAATCCTCTGCTTTACCAGCCTTAGCACTAAATCTTTTTGAAAAAGCTGACATAATTAATTTAATAGTCTCTCTTAGACTAAAATAAATCTTTCCTGAAAAAATTTTTGCTAAATAAGTGCTCATAGCTCCAACTGGTCTAGCGATTGACATATCATTATCATTTAAAATTACGATCATCTTAGTTTTTGAAGCACCAGCATTATTCATAGCTTCATAAGCCATTCCTGCACTGATTGCCCCGTCACCAATTACTGCAATTACATTGTCTGATTTATTAGACAGTTTGTTTGCTTCTGCTATACCTAAAGCTGATGAGATTGATGTTGAGCTGTGTGCAGCACCAAAGGGATCGTATTCACTCTCTGATCTTTTTGTAAAACCAGAAAGACCATTTCCTTGTCTAAGAGTTCTTATTCTATCTTTTCTACCAGTTAAAATTTTATGTGGATAGCACTGATGACCCACATCCCAGATTAACTTATCATTGGGTGTATTAAAAATATAATGTAAAGCCACAGTTAATTCTACAACTCCAAGACTTGCTCCAAGATGACCACCGGTCACCGAGACAGCATCAATCATTTCCTCTCTTAATTCATCAGCAACTTTTTGTAATTTTGACTCAGGTAATTTTCTTAAATCCGATGGAAAATTTATTTCATCTAACAGTTCGTATTTTTTTTTCATTTATTTCTATTCAAAATATAATTTAATGTTTCTGACAAATTTCTTGATTTAGATCCATATTTTTTTAATTTACTTTTTATTCTTAAGATTAAATTATTAGCATATTTAATAGTATTTTTGTATCCTAGTAAACTAATTAAGGTAGCTTTTCCTTTTTTTTTATCCTTACCAGTTTTTTTTCCTGCAACAAGCAAACTTCCTTTATAATCAATCAAATCATCAGCAACCTGAAATAACAAACCTATATCAGCACCAATATTTTCAAATTTCTTAATATCACTTTTATTTTTTTTCTTAATTATTAATGGTGCTGCACAACAAAAGCTAAAAAGTTTTCCAGTTTTTTTAATTTCCATCTCTTCAATTTTTTTTTGAGAAATTTTCTTACGTTCATAATTTAAATCTAAATATTGACCTCCTGCTATTCCAAGATGGCCTGAGCTTTCAGAAATTTTATTAATTAAATCAATCTTAATTTTTTCACTAATTCTTAAGTCTTTATGACTTAAAATTTCAAAAGCCATTGTTAAAAGTGAATTTCCAGCTAAAACTGCAGTAGCCTCTCCAAATTTTACATGTGCTGATGGTTTGCCTCTTCTTATAGAGTCATCATCCATACATGGTAAATCGTCATGTATTAATGAATACGCATGAATACATTCAACCGCAGCACCAATAACGATAAGTGTTCTATAATCTAACTTAAATAGAGACCCAACATCAATTAAAATTTTGGATCTTATTTTTTTTCCTCCAGAAAAAAGACCGTATTTCATTGCAACTATTAAATTTGATTTTTTTTGTTTGGCAATAAATCTTCTTAAAAACAAATTTGTATCTTTTGCAATTTTATTTAATTTTCTTTGCATTTTTTTTTTTATTAATCTTGGATATTTTTTCTTTTGTTTTCTCATTTATTTCTTTGGTATTTTTTTGAAATTTTTTCTCAATTATATTATTGAGTTTAATTAAATCTTGATACTTGTCTAAAGAGTTTCCTAAATCCTTTTGATTTTCCAATTCTTCAATCATCTTATTTGCCTCAGTGGTTAATTCTTCAAGAGATAATGAATTATAATCATTTGGTAAATTTTTATCTTTCATATAATACTCTCAAATAATACATGAAAATTAATCTTGCAAATATTAAAAAAGCGAGGAATCTCTTAAATAAAAGAGAGTGTGTTGCCATACCAACCGAAACTGTTTATGGAATAGCTGGGAATGCATATTCTGATACAGCGTGTAAAAAAATATTTAGATTAAAAAAAAGACCAATGAATAACCCTCTGATTATTCATTATTATGATTTAAAAAAATTAAAAAATGATTGTGATCTAAACGCTGATTTTTTAAAATTATACAAAAGATTTTGTCCTGGGCCAATAACATTTATCTTAAATCAAAAAAAAAAATCAAAAATTTCAAAAGTAGCAACTAATAAAAAAAATACTCTTGCTGTGAGATTTCCAAAACATCCAGTAGCAAGAATTCTGTTGAAATATTTGAAATTTCCTATCGCAGCACCTAGTGCAAATATATCTTCAAGAGTTAGTGCAGTAACTTCTTCAGATGTAAAAGACGATTTTGGAAAAAAAATTAAGTATATACTTGAAGGTGGAAGATCTTCGGTTGGGGTTGAGTCTACAATTATTGATCTAAGAAAAAAACCAAAAATTTTAAGATTAGGTGGTTTAGAAGTTGGAACTATCCAAAAAATATTAAAGAAGAAAATTTCAATAAATACAAATCCTTCAAAAATTTCGGCTCCTGGCCAATTAAAAATTCATTATTCACCTGGAATCCCAATCAGACTTAATGTTAAAAAAATAAAAAAAGATGAGGCTTTTTTACTAATCAAGAAAAATAAGATTAACAAAACGAACTATTATTTTTTATCAAAAAAGGGCGATTTAAAAGAAGCTGCAAAAAATCTGTACACCATTTTGAGAAAGATAAAAAAAGATAATTACAAATCTATTGCTGTAGACAAAATCCCAAATATAGGAATCGGCAAAACTATTAACGATAGATTAATAAGGGCTTCAAAATTTTAATGACTATTCCTCTTGAAATAATTGATTTATCAAAAACTTATGACACAAAAGAAGCTGTTCGAGATATTTCTTTTAAAGTAAATAAAAATGAAATCATTGGAATTCTTGGACCTAACGGATGTGGTAAAACTACAACAATAGGTATGATACTAGGTTTACTAAAGCCTACTAAAGGGAAGGTTCTTATAAATGGTATTGAAATTGAAAAACAAAGAGTTGAATTATTGAATAAATTAAATTTTATTTCACCATATATTGAGTTACCAAAAAAATTAACTGTAAAACAAAATCTTGAAGTTTATGGAAGACTTTATGATGTAACAGAACTTGGAATCAAAATTGATTATCTTTGTGAAAAATTGAGGCTTAATGAATTTATTAATAAAATAACAGGAGAACTTTCCTCTGGTCAAAAAAATAGGGTCAGTCTAGCAAAATCTATAATTAATGATCCATCAGTTCTTCTTCTTGATGAACCAACTGCATCTCTAGATCCTGAAACAGGAGATTTTGTTAGGAGTTTTTTAGAGGAATACCAAAAAGAAAAAAAAACCTCTATTCTGCTTGCTTCGCATAACATGGCAGAAGTTGAGAGATTATGTTCTTCAGTTCTAATGATGAATAAAGGATCTATTATTGATCAAGGAACTCCTGGCGAATTAATTAAGAAACATGGAAGGAGAAATATGGAGGAAGTTTTTTTAAAACTTACAAGAGATTTAATATGAATCTAAATAAAATGTATGGACTTTTTTTGAGACATTTTTATCTCATCAAAAGTTCTTTACCAAGAGTTTTGGATTTAATTTATTGGCCAACGATACAAATTATTCTTTGGGGATTTATTTCTAAATTTTTTTCAATTTATAGTGATTATTACAATAATACACTTGGAATAATTCTTACATGCGCAATTCTTTACGACATTCTTTTTAGATCTAGCATAAGTTTTAATATGCTTTTTTTAGAGGAAATCTGGAGTAGAAATTTTACTAATTTATTTATTGCTCCATTGAAGCTGAAAGAAATAATTATATCTTTAATTTTTACTGCTTTGATAAGGACATTAATCGGTCTAGTGCCCGCAATTATTTTAACTTCTCCACTATTTGGAGTTTCAATTTTAAAATTAGGTTTTCCACTCTTTATATTATTTTTAAGTTTGTACATATTTGGGATTACACTAGGTTTATTTGTGAGCTCAGGTTTAATGAGATACGGACCATCCTTTGAAAATATAGCTTGGTCATCATTATTTTTACTTGCTCCCTTAGGCTGTATCTACTATCCAATAGAAATCCTTCCTGAATTTTTCCAAGTAATTGCAAAAGGCTTACCATTAGTTTACATTTTTGATGAAACCAGAAATATTTTAATAAATGGTCTTGTAGATTACGAAAATATAAAACAAGCTTATTTATTGAATTTAATTTATTTAATTTTTGGAATAGGACTGTTTTATCTATCTTTTTTAAGAGCGAGAGTAAAAGGGACGTTAATAAATATGGGTGAATAATTGGTGCGCCTGCTAGGAGTCGAACCCAGAACCTCCTGATCCGAAGTCAGGCGCTCTATCCAGTTGAGCTACAAGCGCATATCATATTAATATATCATTTTATGGAAAAAAAAATAAATTTGACAGTTGATAAGACCGAAAATGAACTCCGTGTTGATATTTTCATTAAAAAGAGAGGGGATATTATCAGTCGAACGAGAATAAAAAATCTTATTCTAGATAATAAGTTAAAAATAAATAATAAGATAATAACCGATCCATCGAAAAAAATTTTTTTTAATGATGAAATAAAATTAGTCATACCCGAACCAAAAAAAGCTTCCTTAAAACCTTATGAGTTTAATTTAGATATAGTATATGAGGACAAAGATTTGATTGTTTTAAATAAACCGTCTGGAATAGTAATGCATCCTGGTGCAGGTAATTTTGATAACACAATCGTAAATGCACTTATGAATTATAGTAAAAATTCTTTTTCTAATATTGGAGGTGAACTAAGACCTGGAATAGTACATAGAATTGATAAAAATACATCTGGATTAGTTGTTATTGCAAAAAATAATCAAACTCACGAACACCTCTCTAATCAGTTTAATCAACATACCATCCAAAGAGTTTACCAATTATTAATCTGGGGTAAAATTAGACCATCTAAAGGTAAAATAGAAACCTTTATTACAAGAAGCTCAAAAAATAGACAAATGATGGAGGTTAGCAACAGCAAAGGGAAAAAAGCAATTACAAATTACAAAACTTTAGAAATTTTTGAAAATGAAAATATTCCAACTTTTAGTTTATTAGAGTGTCAATTAGAGACAGGCCGAACTCATCAAATAAGAGTTCACATGAATTATTTAGGTAACAGTATAGTTGGTGATGATAAATATAAAAAAAAGTTTAAAAAACTTAAAGATATTGAACCATCATTAGAAAAAATTTTAACAAAATTAAACAGACAATTTCTGCATGCTAAAACATTGGGATTTATACATCCAAGAAAAAATAAGCAGATGATTTTTAATTCAATTTTACCAAATGAACTTGAAAAAATACTAAAAACACTCAGAAATATGGGTAAATAAAACATTGAAAAATTTTTAATATTAATTAGATAAACTGTCTATGAGCACAACTATGAATAACAATTTACCCATTTTAAGTAATGAAGGTGGCCTGTCTGCATATCTCGAGCAAATAAAAAAATTTCCAATGCTTGATGCAGAAGAGGAGTACATGCTCGCTAAAAATTGGAAAACGACAGGAAATATTAAGTCAGCAGAAAAACTTGTAACAAGTCATTTGAGATTGGTTGCAAAAATTGCAATGGGTTATAAAGGTTATGGGCTACCAATTAACGAGATGATATCTGAAGGTAATATTGGACTGATGCAAGCTGTCAAAAAATTTGAGCCAGAAAAAGGTTTTAGATTAGCAACTTATGCGATGTGGTGGATAAAAGCTTCTATTCAAGAATATATCTTAAAATCTTGGAGCTTAGTAAAAATTGGTACAACTACTGCACAAAAAAAATTATTTTTTAATCTTAAAAAATTAAAAAATCAAATTGCACCACAGGCTGAGGGTGATTTAAGAAATGAGCATGTAAACGAAATCGCTGAAAAATTAGATGTTAGTAAAGAAGAGGTTGTCTCCATGAATCGTAGACTATCTGGAAAAGAATTTTCTCTTAATGCTCAAGTCGGTGAGGATGGTGATGAATGGCAAGATTGGTTAGTAGATAAAGAATTAGATCACGATCTTAAGTTTGCTCACCAAGAGGAAATGAAACAAAGAAAAGATTTATTAAAAGACTCAATTAAAGTTTTAAATGATCGAGAAAGGGAAATTTTATATTCAAGAAGATTGAATGATGATCCGACTACTTTAGAAGATTTAAGTAAAAAATATAAGATTAGTCGTGAAAGAGTAAGGCAGATTGAAAATAAAGCATTTGAGAAACTACAAAAGCACATGCTTTTGCTTGCTAAATCAAAAAATCTTTTACCTGTAAATTAAATCTCGAAAGGATTTTCAACTAAGATTGTGTCATCCCGTTCAGGACTAGTTGATATACTTGATATTTTTGCTCCAATAAAGTCTTCAATTGCAAATAGATATTTTTTTGCATTCTCTGGTAGGTCGTTAATATTTTTGACCCCATTGGTTGAAGTTTTCCATCCATCAAAAGTCTTATATATAGGTTTGATTTTAAGTTGATCTTCAACTGCTGCTGGAAGATAATCTATTTTTTTTCCATTAAGATCATATTCGACACACATCTTAATTTCATCTAGTTCATCCAAAACGTCCAGTTTTGTAAGCGCAATGCCATCAATTCCAGAAATTTTTATTGTCTGTCTCACCAAAACACCGTCAAACCATCCACATCTTCTTTTTCGACTTGTAACAGTTCCAAATTCTTTACCTCTTGTACCTAATAACTCACCAATTTTATCTACTAACTCTGTTGGAAAAGGTCCTTCACCTACTCTTGTCGTGTAAGCTTTGGTTATACCTAATACATAATGTATTGAGTTAGGCCCACATCCGGTTCCTGTTGCAGCACTTGAGGCCACAGTATTGGAAGAAGTTACAAAAGGATATGTTCCATGGTCAACGTCTAATAGAATTCCTTGTGCACCTTCAAATAATATTTTTTTCTTTTGTTTCTTAAATTGATCAATCTTAAGCCATACTGGTGCTGAATATTTTAGAATTTCGGGAGCGATTTTTAGAAGA
This sequence comes from uncultured Pelagibacteraceae bacterium, assembly GCA_902596925.1. Lineage (GTDB taxonomy): Bacteria > Pseudomonadota > Alphaproteobacteria > Pelagibacterales > Pelagibacteraceae > Pelagibacter. Next base: position 11,849 of record CACJVT010000014.1, read on the forward strand.
TCATCTTTAAGCTGATTTTTCTCAAATATCTTTTTACCCAAACCCTTTCTAATAGCATTATGATGCAGTAAAACTGTTTCTAATCGTTGGTTCAAATTTTTTTCTGATCTAAGATCCATTACTCGAATTGAACGTCTTCCAACTTTATCCTCATAAGCAGGTCCAATACCTCTCCTTGTCGTTCCAATTTTACTTTTACCTGCTGCATCTTCTCTTATTTCATCCATTTCTCGGTGAAATGGTAAAATTAGGTTCGCTGCCTCAGAAATCATGAAATTTTCTGAATTTACATTCACACCTTTTTCTCCAATTTCTTTAATTTCATCCAACAATGCCCAGGGGTCAACGACAACACCATTTCCGATAATCGAAACTTTATTTTTTCTAACTATTCCTGAAGGAAGCAATCTAAGTTTGTAAGTTACTCCATCTATAACTAAGGTGTGTCCAGCATTATGACCACCTTGAAATCTAATTACAACATCAGCTTGTTCTGATAGCCAATCTACAATTTTTCCTTTTCCTTCATCTCCCCACTGCGAACCAACTACTGCAACATTTTTCATTATTTATATATTTTTTTTAACTCAATAGAATTTAAATGATTTATCGGACCATGACCTTTACCAATTTTAGGGTTTGTTAATATGGCAGAATTTACATATTTAACTCCAAGCTCACAAGATCTCTTTAGGGTTTTTCCACATGAAAAAAAAGAGGTTATTGCAGTTGATAGTGTACAGCCTGTGCCATGAGTGTTTTTAGTATTAAACCTTCTATTTGAAAATACTTTAACATCTTTTTTATTTACAAATATATCATTTACCTTTTTTGATCTTAAATGTCCTCCTTTTACTAATACATTAGGTACACCCAGTTTTATGAATTCATTTGCAGCGAGAATCATATCATTTTGATTTTTTATTTTGATACCAGTTAAGATTTCAGCTTCAGGAACATTAGGCGTAATTAAAGTTACTTTATTAATTAACTTTTTTTTCATCAATCGTACAGCTGAGTCAGTAATAAGCTTAGAACCGCCTTTGGCTATCATCACTGGGTCTAAAATAATCTTTTTAACTTTCATTTCATTCAATGATCTTAATACCTTGTCTATTACTTTTGTAGAATGAAGCATTCCAATTTTAATAGCATTGGGCCTTATATCTTTAATAGTATGAATTATTTGATTATAAATTTCATTTGGTGGAATGGATATTACTGATTTAACACCTTTTGTGTTTTGGACTGTAACTGCAGTTACTGCCGTCATAGAATATACACCTAGACTGGTAGCAGTTTTAATGTCTGCCTGAATTCCTGCACCACCTGATGAGTCAGATCCTGCTATGATTAAAATTTTTGATTTTATTTTCAAATTATTTAATTTTTTTCAAAATAATATTAACACATTTTATAAGGAGTTTTTTATTTTCACTTTCTCCCATGATTCTTATTTTTGACTCTGTTCCCGATTTTCTCACAAGAATTCTACCACTACCTGTAATTAATTTTGAGGCTAGATTAATAGCTTTCTTAATTTCAGGTTTGTTAATTATGTTTTTATCTTTCACTTCAATATTTTTAAGTAATTGTGGGGTTTTATTAAAGTTTTCAAAAAATTCACTAGCCCTTTTTCCCTTTCTAAGAGCAAATAAGGACTCCAGAGCAACAAGTAAACCATCTCCTGTAGTTGCAAATTTACCTAGAATAATATGTCCTGATTGTTCTCCACCTAAATTAAATTTATTTTTTTGCATTACCTCTTTTACGTATCTATCACCAACATTAGCACGTATAAATTTAATACCTTTTTTTTTAAAATATTTTTCAAGGCCGTAATTGGACATTAATGTTCCAACTACCCCACCTTTTAACATTTTTTTATTTTTCCACCTTGTAGCTAGCGCAGCAATAATTTGGTCACCATCTATAATGTTACTTTTTTCATCACACATAATTATTCTATCTGCATCACCATCTAATGAAATACCTAAATGAGCCTTATGCTTTTTAACTGCCGATTTTATTTTTTCAGGAAATGTAGAGCCACAATTTTTGTTTATATTTAATCCATTAGGATTAACTCCTATTGCAATCACCTTAGCTCCTAAAGATTTTAGTAGTTCTGGACCAGCTTTGTACCCTGCTCCATTTGCACAATCAATTACAATTCTGAGTCCTCTTAAATTAAATTCCTTTGTAAAATTTTTTTTTAATATCTTGATGTAATCATTTGTACCTGTCTCCAATCTTTTTACTCTACCTAATTTTTCAGGTTTCGATAGATTTTTGATAATTTTTTTATCTATTAAACTTTCAATTTTTTTTTCAATTTTGTCTGATAGTTTCATACCATCAGGCCCAAATAGTTTTAATCCATTATCATTATGAGGATTGTGAGAAGCTGTAATCATAATTCCCATATTAGCCCTCATAGCTTTTGTGAGCATCGCTAAACCATTTGTGGGTAAAGGTCCCAAAGTATATACATGCATACCTGCTGATGCCAATCCAGATACAAGCGCTGGTTCTAAAGTGTATCCGGATAATCTAGTATCTTTTGCTATTATCGCGGTTTGTTTTCTTTTTTTTTGAGATTTAAAATATGTTCCACTTGCTAAGCCAAATTTAAAAAACATGTCTCCATTTATATTTTCACTATTGATAGCTCCCCTAATACCATCAGTTCCAAAATATTTTTTTGCCATTAATTATTTATAATATTCTTAAAGATTTTTAATCCTTGTATTGTTTCATTAACATCATGAATTCTTAAAATTTGAACGCCTTGCATCATAAGATAAATTGATGATGCTATTGTTCCACCATTTCTGAATTTACTATCATTTTTTCCAGATAAATCCTTAATAAAACTTTTTCTTGAATTTCCTACAAGTATAGGAAAACCAAGAGAATGGAAAATAGAAATATTACGTATCAAACTCATATTATGTTTCAAATTTTTTCCAAAACCTATACCAGGATCTAGAATAATTTTATTGTGTTTAATACCCTTCAATCTTAGAAGTTTTATTTTTTTTTCAAAAAAATCGTATATGTCTAGTAACTCATTTTTATATCTAGGATTTTTTTGCATATTTTCAGGAGTACCTTGTGAATGCTGAATTACAAATGGTACTTTAAATTTTTTTAATATACTTAAAGTTTGAGAGTCAAATTCTAATCCTGAGACATCATTAATTAATTTAACTCCTAAATCTATTCCTTTAATCATAATTCTAGACTTTCTGGTATCTAAGGAAATCGGTATTTTTTTTTTAATTAATGATTTTAAAATTTTCTCAATTCTTTGCCATTCTAAATTTTCTTTAATTACTTTTGATCCTGGGCGTGTCGACTCTCCACCAATATCAATCAAATTTGCACCGCAGTTGAATAAACTAATCGCATGATTAATTCCTTTTTTTTTTGAATTAAATTTTCCACCATCTGAGAAGCTATCAGGTGTCAAGTTTAAGACACCCATAATATTAGGTATTTTACGAAAATCTAAATTTGAAAAATTTTTTTTTTTTGATTTAATTTTTTTTAAATCGAAGTTAATTTTTCTCTTAATTAACTTAGGCAAATATTTTATTTGATTAACAAATATCTTTTTTTTTGAATTTCTTGTTATTATCTCTATTTGATCAAATGAAATTTCTTTGATCCCGTTAAGTGGTATAGTTTTATTTTTATTAACTAATTTTTTTGAGCTATTTCCATAGTAGAGATTACACAATCTTGTGTAATATCTAGACATTAAGATTAATGAACAATTTTAGGTTTAAGTCCCATTGCACCTAAAGCAGAGCTCTTATCATCGTCAACTTTTAGATCTTGTTTATCAGCAGGGTATATGTTTTTAGTAATTATATTTTCGATTTCTTCACCTGTTAATGTTTCATATGTCATAAGAGCTTTTGCAATTTTATGTAGATCATCAATTTTTTCTGTTAATATTTCTTTAGCTTTATTATAGCCCTCATCAACTAATTTTCTGATTTCTTTATCTATCTTTTGAGCTACCTCCTCAGAAACTGATTGTGTTTGAGTTACAGATCTTCCCAAGAAAACTTCTTCTTGATTTTCACCATACTCAACTGGACCCATTTCTTCACTCATACCATATTTTGTAACCATGGCTCTCGCAAGTTGAGTTGCTTGATTTATATCTGAACCACTCCCTCCACCTGCGCCAGTTGAAATATTATCTTTTCCAAAAATTACTTCCTCCGCTACTCTTCCTCCAAAACAGACTGCTAATCTTGCTTTCAAATATTTTATTGAATGACCATGTTTGTCTCTTTCAGGTAAATTCATTACCATTCCTAAAGCTCGACCTCTTGGTATAATTGTTGCTTTATGTATTGGGTCGTAACTAGGCATATTAAAAGAAACTAAAGCATGTCCGCCTTCATGATATGCCGTCAATTTCTTCTCATCTTCAGTCATGACCATTGATCGTCTTTCAGCTCCCATCATTACTTTATCCTTTGCTTCTTCAAATTCGTTTAAAGTAACAATCCTTTTATTTTTTCTAGCCGCTAACAATGCAGACTCATTAACTAAATTAGCTAGATCTGCACCCGAAAATCCAGGAGTTCCTCTAGCTATAGTTCTCAAATTTACATCAGGAGCCATCTTAATCTTTTTAACGTGCACTTTAAGGATTTTTTCTCTTCCAATTATATCTGGATTAGAAACTACAACTTGTCTATCAAATCTACCTGGTCTTAATAATGCAGGATCAAGAACATCCGGCCTGTTTGTTGCTGCAATTATAATGACACCCTCGTTAGTATCAAAACCATCCATCTCAACAAGAAGCTGATTAAGGGTTTGTTCCCTTTCATCGTTACCTCCACCTAGACCTGCGCCTCGACTTCTTCCAACGGCATCAATTTCATCAATAAATATTATGCAAGGCGAATTTTTTTTTCCTTGCTCGAACATGTCTCTCACTCTTGATGCTCCCACACCAACGAACATTTCTACGAAATCTGATCCAGAGATTGTAAAGAAAGGAACACCTGCTTCACCAGCAATTGCTCTAGCTAATAAAGTTTTTCCTGTTCCTGGAGGACCAACAAGAAGTGCACCTCTAGGTATTTTTCCACCCAATCTACTAAATTTTTTTGGATCTTTTAAAAACTCAACAATTTCTTCTACTTCCTCTTTAGCTTCTTCCACTCCAGCAACATCGTTAAAAGTCACCTTGCCTTTCATTTCATTCATCATTTTTGCTTTAGACCTTCCAAAGCCCATCGCTCCACCTTTTCCACCTTGCATTTGTCTCATAAAGAAAATCCAAACTGCTATTAATAATAACATTGGAAACCATGAAAGTAAGACACCAAATAATGACGGCATCTTTTCTTCTAAAGGTGCTGCAGATATACTTACACCCTTCTCTGAAAGTTTTTCTATTAGATTAGGATCATTTGGTGAATAAGTTTTAAAACTTTTCCCATTCGCATAAACACCATTTATATTATTTCCCTGAATTTCAACTTTTAATACCTCACCTTGTTCTACAGACTCCAAAAATTCTGAGAAAATTACCTCATTAGAACTTCTAATGTTTGATTGAGGATTCTTAAACATATTGTAAAGACCTATCGTTAAAAAAACGATTATTGCCCACATTGCTAAGTTTTTAAGATTCATAACTATAAGATAAGAATTATTATAAATATAACAAGCCTATTTTTACCATTCTTTTGTCAAAATCACAGTGTGATTTACCATCTTAATGACGCATCCTCCCAAAGTTTCTTTTATTAGTTTACGCTCTTTAATTTTATTCAAAATATTCTCTATTTTTTTACCTCTGACAAAATTAGGCTTTTTTCCAACTAAATGAATTAAATCGGACAAAGATCTAAAAATGACCTCATGTGAATTGTCAAAAAACTTTTCTTTTAATATAAGTTCATTTTTTTTATAGTTAAAAATAGAATTCACTCTCTTATTCTTTTCAACATAAAACATTATTGATTGATCTGACTTTTTTAAATTTTCTATTGTTAATTGAAATTTTTTCTTATCAAGACCGAAATCCTCAAATTCCTTAATTAAGTTTCTTACTTTAATTCTGTTGAATTTAATATCATTATTGGTTGGATCATCTACATAAAAATTAAATATAAATTTTGATAAAAATATTAAATCTCTTTTTTCAAATTTTATCAAAGGTCTAATTAAATTTATATTTTCAATTTGAGTATTTGTCCCGAGTGATACAAGTCCTTTTAAACCACTTCCCCTAGCCATTCTTAAAAAAAAATTTTCAATTAAATCATCTATATGATGACCTAAGACTAAGTTGCTAATTTTAAGATTTTTACATTTAGAGAATAAAAGCTCATATCTTTTACTCCTGGCTAAGGATTGAATATTGCTCATAGGTTTTTTTCCCTTCCAAGTAAGAACTTGAGAATTGATTTTTAAAGATTTTAGAATTTTTTTTACTTTATTAGCCTCATGAGTAGACTCTTTTCTAAGCTTATGATCTACAATAAAATAACGTGGATTCAAGTTTTTTTTTAAAGAGTATACTTTTGTTAAAAAAGCTAAAGCCAAACTATCTGCACCTCCAGATACTGCAACTATAAAATTGGTATTTATTTTGAATAACTTTTCAAATTTTTTAAAAATTTTATTTACTTTTTGATTTAAAAGTTTTGATTTATAGATTTTAGGAATTTTTTTTCTTACACTCAAATTTTTGAGACTCATACTTTGCTTTTTGAATAACAGACTGATTTGCGTCTGGGTATTGTTTTTCAACACCGCTTATCATTTTACAACCTTGATCTTTTTCTCCAATTTGTATCATTGATACACCAAGTTTTAAAAGATTGATTGGTGCCTTATCTCCCTTAGGATATTTTTGATAGCCTTCTAAATAAGCAGAGGCAGCATCAGTATATAATTGTCTTATTCTAAATGTTTCAGCATACCAATATTGTGCGTTACCTGCCAATTTATGATCAGGATTAGAAATTACAAATTCTCTAAATGCTCTTTCAGCAGTAGGGTAATCTCCGACTTTTAAAAAACTCGTTGCAAATTCATATTGCTCAGGCGCTGAAACATCTGGTAAAATTTTTTCTTCTGCTTGGAATGTCTCAGTAACAATTGTTGCAGTCGTTTCAACTGATTGTATTTTTTGAGTTGTATCACTTGTAGAACTATCTTTATAAGATATTGACCCTAAGTCTTGTGGTTGAGATGAGCCAGGTAAAATTTCTGTATCTGGTTCTAAACTTTTTTTTGAAGTCAAATTTATAGTTTCGCCATTTGATATAGCAGTTTCTAAATCTTGAAATCTGAGTTGATTATCTGATTGAACTTTAGAAAGTCTATTTGATAACTTATCTAGCTTAAAATTTATTTCTTCAAATTTATTAGTAAGTTCCTGAAATTGATTTTCAATTTCAGATAATTTCAGTAAATGTCTTGTAAGTACATCTTCAGAGTTACTATCAGCGCTCGATGAAGCTGAATTCGTATTATTGAATTCACTTGAATTTGAGTAAACAGCTTTTTCAAGAGTTTTTAAATCTTTTTTAATTAACTCTAATGTATCGTAAATATTATGATTGTCAGCGAAAGAGGGGAAACAAACTAAAAAATTAAATAAAAAAAAAATTTTGAACTTTGATAATTCTTTAAAGTATTTCATGGAACTAGGTTATGTCTAAAATAATGGCAAAAAAAAGACCTCTTAAATCATTATAATTTAAGAGGTCTTAAATATTAATTGAATATTTAATTTGCTTTTACTGTTACAGATCTTCTATTTTTTGACCAAGCTAATGGGTTAGACCCAGAGTCAACAGGTCTTTCTTTACCATAACTCAAAACTGAAATTCTGTCAGAAGATATTCCGTAAGTCATTAAATAATCTTTAGCTGCGTTAGCTCTTCTCTCACCTAATGCTAAGTTATATTCTCTTGTTCCTCTTTCGTCAGCATGTCCTTCTAAAACAATTGTAATTTTAGAATTTTTTCTTAACCATGCAGCTTGCTTTCTAAGAGTTTCTCTTGAAGCTGTAGTTAAAACTGACTCGTTAGTTGCAAAAAATACTCTATCAGGAACTCCTGAAGCTAAGTACTCAACTGTATCTGTTCCAGTATAAACATCACCTTGCATTTGCCCTGTAGATTTTTTTGATGTAGCACACGCAGAAAGTGCTAAACACGCAACTACTATTAAAAATCCATT
>CACJVT010000015.1 GCA_902596925.1 uncultured Pelagibacteraceae bacterium
TGACATTATTTATTTTTCTTCTTATTTTTTTTTTGAAAGAGTTTTCTTTTTTTTAAATTCTTTTTTAGAGCTAAACTTAAACGCTCATTTTTATCTTTTACAATCATTCTTTATTTGGATTTGTAAGAAAATCTAAAGTAATTGGTTTAGATGTATCTAAAACTTTTTCTTTATTATCATCTTTTTTGATACCTTCTTTTGCTAAACGCTTTGCTTTTTTTTCAGCAAGTTTTTTTTCTCTCTTAGCTTGCTTTTCCATAAGTTTAGCACTTTTGGTTGACTTATAATTGTAATGAATGCCCATAAAAATTTCTTTATTAGATATAAATCATATTGGACAAAAAATTAAGGCAATAATTTGAAAAAATGCTCTATTATTCCTAAAATACAATTTATGATTATTGCTCCTGTAGTTAAATGGCATAACAAGTCCTTGGTAAGGACTAGTTCCCTGGTCAGTACAGGGTGGGAGCACCACTAATTTTTATAAAATAATTTTCTAAGAAAAATTGTAATGAATACTAAAAAAACAAATGCAAAAATAGGTATATAAATTTCAGAAGAAAATAGAATATCACTTAATTTGGGAACCTCTGCGTTTTCCTCTATAATTTTTTCTAATCCATTTCCAATGGAAACAGCTAAAAAAATTTGAGGAATAATTCCTATGCATGTCGCAAAGAAAAAATTTCGTATTTTAACATTAAAAAGAGTTGGCAAAAGACAACTTAATTGCCATGGAACTCCTCCTATAAATCGGTATATTAGTAGATAAATAAATTCTGAGTTTTTAAATTTTATTTCGAGTGTTTTGAACCTATTTAAAAACTTTTCTCTAACTATATCTTTTAAAAAATAGTTTCCAAAAATATAAAGAAATGTTGCGCCAATACTTAAACCTAAAACCACAATAATAGTTCCAATCCATTTTCCTAATATAAAACCGCCGAGAAGAGCGATCGGTGATCCAAATCCTAAAAAAGGAAATACCCATAAGACAGTTAAAAATAAAAATATCAAAGATATTAGAAATAAATTAGAACTTTTCAATTCAAGAAAATATAACCTATTCTCTTTTATAAATTCATATGATGTTATTTCTTGGAGACTAAATTTTGAAAAAAACAATAATAAAAATATTAAGACCAAACTTAAATATGATATTCCAATAAATAATTTAACTTTTTTAGTTTTTTCCATTATTAATTATCGTATTTGTAAAATCTTATATTTGCTATTTATATATTTAATTACTATAAAGATCGAAATTTTATTTAATTTAAATCACTTTATGAAAAGAACATACCAACCTTCAAAAATAAAAAGAGCTAGAAAACATGGTTTTAGATCTAAAATGAAGACAAAGGGTGGAAAGAAACTTTTAGCTAGAAGAAGGGCTAGAGGTAGAAAATCATTAACAGTCTCAGGTTAGTCAATGAAAAGCAAAATACTTGCTCTTTCAAGAAATGAGGAATTTCGAACTTTGCTTAAAAGTAAAAAAACTTCCAACAAATACGTCACTATTTTTTTTGGAAATCTTACTAACAAAAATAAAAATAGTTTAAATATCTCATTTGTAACAAAAAAAAAAATTGGTAATGCCGTCAAGAGGAATAAAATCAAAAGACGACTAAGGAATATAATGAACGATGCATACAAAAAAATATCAATTAATTTAAATTATTCGTATCTTGTTATTGCGAAGTCAACTATGCTAAACAGTGAGTTTAAAAAGATAAAAGAAACGTTATTTTTAGAATTTGAAAGAATAAAATAATGAATTTTGGAACTTACATACTGGTAAAACTAATTACTCTTTATAAATATTTAGTAAGTCCTTTGATTGGTCATTCATGCAGATATCTTCCAACCTGTTCGGAATATAGTATTGAGGCATTAAAAACCTATGGTTTTTTTAAAGGTCTTTCTTTAAGTATTAAGAGAATTTTATCATGCCATCCTTGGAGTAATGGAGGCTTTGATCCAGTAAGAAAATTTAAGGTCAAAAAATAATGGACTCAAAAAATACAATAGCAGCTATAGCATTATCCTCAGCAGTAATAGTCTTATATTCATTATTTTTTATTCCTGAAAAGTCATCAACAAGTAAAAATCTTGTTGAAAAAGAAAAAATTGAACAAAGCACAGATACACCAAGCTTAGAACAAAAGAAAACTCTTATAGAGATTTCAAGAAAAGATGCTTTAATTGAAAGTGAAAGAGTTGAGTTTGAAAACTCTAATGTAATAGGTACAATAGCTTTAAAGGGCGCAGCAATAGATGATTTAACTTTTAAAAATTATAATGTTGAGCTTGAGGGTAATGAAAAAATAATACTATTAGGGCCTAGAAATATTAAAGAAGGTTATTTAATTGAAAGTGGATTTGTAACTTCTGATAAAAATATAGATATTCCAACATCAGAGACTACTTGGTCTATAAAAGGCAATAAAAAACTAACTCAAAATTCCCCAATTAAATTATCTTGGACTAATGATCAGGGAATTACCTTTGAAAAAGAAATTTCATTAGATGATAAATATCTATTTTCAATTAAGCAAAAAGTTATAAACAAAACAAATGAAAAATATGATTTTTATTCTTATGGTCAAATTATAAGAAATGAGATCCCAGATATAATAGATTTTTTAATTCTTCATGAAGGGTTAATTGCAACTTTAGATGATGAATTAATTGAGGAAGATTATGACGATATTCAAGAGAAAAAGTTTACAAAAACTGCTCAAAAAGGCTGGTTGGGTATAAGTGATAAATATTGGATTACTTCACTGATACCGCCACAAAATAAAGAGTTTAAAACAACTTTTGATTACAAGGATAAATTTAGAGCGAATTTTATTGCAACTGAACCGCTTGAATTGGGTCCAAATAATTCTATTGAGGAAAATTTACAAATAATAGTTGCTGCTAAAAGAGTAGATGTCATTGATGGCTATGCAAATAGTCTTGCTATAGATAAGTTTGACTTAGTAATTGATTGGGGTTTTTTATATTTTATAACAAAACCTCTATTTTTTGGTATTGATTATTTTTTTAAACTACTTGGTAATTATGGATTAGCCATAATAGCTATAACAATTTGCATACGTTTGGTTTTCTTTCCCCTCGCAAATTTTTCTTTTAGAAGCATGGCAAAAATGAAAGCTCTCACTCCAGAAATGGTAAGGTTAAAGGAGCTTCATAAAAATGATAAAATGAAATTACAACAAGAGATGATGGCTCTTTATAAAAAAGAAAAAGTCAATCCAATGTCAGGATGTCTTCCCATTCTTGTTCAAATCCCTGTTTTTTTTGCTTTGTATAAAGTTTTATTTGTAACAATAGAAATGAGACATATGCCTTTTTATGGATGGATTCATGATCTTAGTGAACGTGATCCTACAAGTATATTCAATCTATTTGGGTTACTACCCTATGATGTGCCATCATTTTTAATGATTGGTGCTTGGCCAGTTGCAATGGGAGTTTCAATGTGGGTACAACAGAAATTGAATCCTGCTCCTACTGATCCTATGCAAGCTAAAATTTTTATGTTCTTCCCACTTTTTTTGACCGTAATACTAGCACCCTTCCCTAGTGGTTTGGTGATTTATTGGACTGTTAATAATATACTAACTATGGCTCAACAAGTATTCATTATGAAAAGAACAACTGTTAAGACTGTCACTTAAAAAATTGATTATCATACGATAATAAATAAATGGATTTAAAAAAGATACTTCCCAAAGATGGACCACCATTAAATGAGGTTTCAAAATACATAGAAAAATATAAAAATGATCTCATCGTAATAAAATATGGAGGAAATGTTTTTATAGATAGAAAAATTTTTAATAATTTTATAACAGATATAAACATACTAAATAAATTAGGTATTTCTTTTACAGTCGTTCATGGAGGGGGTCCTAGAATAAAAAGAGAACTAGACAAATCAAATATTCAATCAAAATTTATCAGAGGTTTAAGGGTCACTGATGAAAAAATTATAAAAATAGTTGAGTCAGTTTTAATTGATTTTAATAATGATATTGTTGACTCTTTAAAAAAGTTTGGAACTGATGCTGTATCAATCCATACAAAAAAAAATAATATCATTAAAGTAACTCCAGAAGCTAAAGAGCTTGGATTTGTAGGGATACCTAATAAAATTGATAACGCTCTAATTAAGAAAATTCTTGATAAAAAACAAGTCCCAATAATTTCACCACTAGGTTTAGGAAATGACAATCATCCATATAATATCAATGGAGATACGGCCGCAGGTGCAATTGCGAAGTCATTAAAATCTAGAAGATTGTTATTAATGACTAACGTGGAAGGGGTTTTAGATAAAGACAAAAAACTAATTGATGAAATCTCTTCATCGGAAATTTTGAAAATGATTGAGGATAATACAATTACTGAAGGTATGATACCTAAAATTAATACTTGTTTGGATGCTGTGAATAATGGAGTAACAGCTGTTGGAATAATTGATGGTAGAAAACAACACTCTATATTATTTGAAATTTTTTCCGACAAGGGCTCTGGAACTTTGATTAGAAAATGAAAAATTTTAAAGAAATGAAATATCTCCTGTTGGATCTTGATGGAGTTTGTTATGGTAAACACAATAACTACTCTTTAGAGAAAGTGTTTGGCCAAGTTTCGCAAAGAATGACAATGTTCATATCTGAGAGACTGCAAATAGACATGGAAGAAGCAAAAAAATTACAGACCAATTATTTTTATAAATACAACACTAGTTTAAATGGTTTAATGATACATCATGATATACCTCCTGAAGAATTCTTAAAATATGTCCACACAATAGATCTTTCATTTATGAAGGAAGACAAGATTATGAGGAACGAACTTGAAAAATTAGATATGGAAAAATTTATTTTTACAAATGGGAGCGCCGAACATGCTAAAAATATTTTAACCCATCTAGGAGTATATGATCTCTTTGGAAGGGATAAAATTTTTGATATTAAAGATGCTGGGTATGTGCCAAAACCTGAGGCTAAAACTTTTGACTTAATGGTTGAAAAATTTGGATTAAATCCAAAAGAAACCATTTATATAGAAGATATCGCAAAAAACCTGAGTATTGGTTATGAGCGAGGCTGTGCAACTGTTTGGTTAATTAATGATGAACATTTTGGCAAGATAGATTCTGATAAAGATTATATTTATCATAAAATTGAAAATCTGTCTTTATTTCTTAAGGAAATAAGGTTATTAAAAAGTCAATAAATTATGTCTATAGAAAAAATTATTAATGATGCTTGGGAAAATAAAGATCAAGTAAATCCAAATTCGGATCAGTCTTTAAAGAACGCAATCAATCAGGTAATAAGTGACTTGGATAGTGGTAACTCAAGAGTTGCTGAAAAAATAAATGGTGAATGGGTTACACACCAGCATTTAAAGAAAGCAATTATGTTAAGCTTTAGAATTTATCCAATGGAAAACTTAAATGGTCCTTATAGTAGTTGGTACGATAAATCTCACTTGTTAAAAGGTAAAACTGCAGGTTGGTCAAAAGAAGATCATGAGAGAGCTGGCTTTAGAATGGTTCCTAATTCTCCAGTTAGAAAAGGATCATTTGTTGGAAAAAATGCTGTTTTGATGCCATGCTATGTAAATATTGGAGCTTATATCGATGAGGGAACAATGATAGATACATTTGCAAGAGCAGGTAGCTGTTGTCAAATCGGAAAAAATTGTCATATCTCAGCAGGATCAGGAGTTGGTGGAGTTTTAGAACCTGCACAAGCTTTACCTACGATAATCGAAGATAATGTTTTCCTTGGAGCTATGTCAGAAGTTGTTGAGGGGGTGGTTGTTGGGGAAGGTTCAGTTTTAAGTATGGGAATGTATATAGGTCAATCAACCAAAATAGTCGATCGAAAAACCGGTAATATCACTTATGGTAAAATTCCGCCGTACTCAGTTGTTGTCCCAGGTTCATTGCCAGATAAAAATAACTCAGCTGCGCCATCATTGTATTGTGCTGTAATTATTAAGCAGGTTGATGAAAAAACAAGATCAAAAACTTCTATAAACGATCTTTTAAGAGACTAAAATGAAAACTTTAAATGAGCTACAATTAGCTAAAGAGCTAATTAGATTTCCTACAATTACTCCTGTAGATGCAGGCATAATGAAATTTTTAGAAAAAAAATTGAAAAGACTTGGTTTCAAAACAAGAATACTCGAATTTAAAGAAAGGGGCTTTAAGCCTGTTAAAAATTTATATGCAAGGTTCGGAAGTAAAAGTCCAAACTTTTGTTATGCAGGTCACTTGGATGTTGTTCCTCCCGGAGATATAAAGGATTGGACAACAAGTCCATTCAGACCATCTATTAAGCGAGGTCACTTAATTGGAAGAGGTGCGAATGATATGAAAAGTTCTATTGCAGCTTTTGTTTCTGCTGTAAGCTCGTTTTTGTCAAAAAATAAAAAATTTAACGGATCAATTAGTCTGTTGATAACAGGCGACGAAGAAGGTGATGCAGTTAATGGCACAAAAAAAGTTGTAGAGTTTTTGAAAAAAAAAAGAGAGAAGATTAATTTTTGCTTAGTCGGTGAACCAACTAACCCAAATGTTTTGGGTGAAATGATTAAAATTGGTAGAAGAGGCAGTTTAACTGGTAAATTGATTATATTTGGTTTACAAGGTCATGTTGCATATCCTTCTAGAGCAAATAATCCTTCAACTATTATTATTAATGTTTTGAAAAAATTAAAAGAGATAAAGTTTGATAAAGGAACTAAAGATTTTCAGCCTACAAACTTAGAAGTTACTAAGATTAATATAAATAATACTGCAGATAACGTTATTCCAGCGACAGCTGAAGCAACGTTTAATATAAGATTTAACAATAAACATTCCTCAACTTCTCTTAAAAAAAGACTTGATAAGATTCTCAGAAAAATAACTAAAAAACATAAATCCAAATTTAAAATTGAATACAGAGTTTCTGGTGAAGCTTTTTTGACAAAACCTAATAAAACGACATTTATGATACAAAATGTCATTAAAAAAGTAACTAAGTTAATGCCAAAATTATCTACAACAGGAGGAACTTCAGACTTAAGATTTATAAGGACCATATGTCCTGGTCTTGAATTTGGTTTAGTAGGAAAAACTATGCATAAAGTTGATGAGGCAGTATCTTTAAAAGATTTAAAAAATCTAACTAAAATTTATGAAAGCATACTAGAAAATTATTTCGAATGAATACGGCAATTATAAATTCTGACTCTTATGAAAAACATGACACTGGTAACGGTCATCCTGAACAGCCTAAAAGAGTAATTGCAATAAAAGAAAAATTAAAAAAAAGAAGTGATCTGATTTGGCAAAAACCAGGTAGAGTACCTAATGATGTATTGGCAATGACGCACTCAAAAGAATATATTCGTAACTTAAACAGTTCCTTTCCAAAACAAGGTCTAAAGTTTTTAGATGGAGACACCGTCATATCGCCAGAGAGTAAAAAAGCAGTTTATGATGCTGCTGGCTCAACGATTAGGGCGATAGATGGAATTGAAAATAAAGAATTTAAGAATGCATTTTGTCTTGCAAGGCCTCCAGGACATCATGCAGAAAAAAATAAGGCAATGGGATTTTGTTGTATTTCAAATGCTGGAGTAGCCACTAATTATTTAATTAAAAATTATAAATATAAGAGAGTCGCGTGTGTAGATTTCGATGTGCATTGGGGAAATGGAAATTATGATGTCCTGCGTAATAACAAAAATTCGTTATATATATCAACACATCAGCATCCTTTTTATCCCGGAGGAGGTACGGACAAAGATAAGGGTGATTTTAATAATTCTTTAAATATACCTTTGCCAGCAGGCACAAACTCTGAAGAATACTTTAATGCATTCGATAGAGTTTTAGATAGATTAGTCAATTATAAACCTGATTTTCTAATATTCTCAGCAGGTTTTGATGCACATAAAGATGATCCTTTAGCTCAATTTAAATTAAAATCAAAAGATTTTTACGAAATTACTAGAAGAACTTTAGCTGCTACCAACGAGTTCACTAAAGGAAAGGTTATTTCTATTCTTGAAGGTGGTTATGATTTAAATGCGCTATCTGAAAGTGCTAATGAACATGTTAACGCACTTGTAGAATTCAATTGATCTTAACAAAGTAAAAATAAATCTCTTACATGAAACTTTATAGAATTAAAAGATCTAAAATTGATAAAAAAGGAAGGGGTCTCTATGCTGCACGTGATATTAAAGAAGGAACAAAAATTATTAATTACGTTGGCAAAATTATAACAAATAAAGAGGTAGATGAGTCAATTAAGTTTGATAATAAAAAACCCATTTACTTATTCACATTAAATAAAAGATATACCCTTGATGGAGATTTTTCATGGAATATTGCAGGTCTAGTAAACCACAGTTGCAATAATAACTGTGATTATAATGGCAAAGGTTTAAAAGTATGGATTACTGCAATTCGTGATATTAAAAAAGGAGAGGAGTTTACGTGTGATTATGGATTTGGTTATGATGAAGACTATAAACAATTTCCTTGTAAATGTGGTTCAAAAAATTGCTGTGGTTATATTGTCAGAGAAGAGTCAAGATGGAGAATTAATAAAAAGTTTGCAATGAGTAAAAAAAAAAAATTAATAAATAACTCTCGATAAATAAAGTCCCTCAGGCGGTGCCGGTGGTGCACACAAAATCCTTTTTTTTGAGTTCATAATAAAATTGAATTTTTTTAAAGACCATTTTTTTTCACCTACATATTTTAAACAACCAACCATTGAACGAACCTGTTGTTGTAGAAAAGATTGAGATTGAAATTCTATTTCTATTTTATTATTTCTAGATTTTATTTTAACAGATCTCATAGTTTTGATCGGACTTTTGGCTCTACAGCTTGAAGCTCTGAAGGTAGAAAAATCTTTAGTACCAACTAATTTTTTTGCAGCTTTTTTCATTACTTTTAAATCAAGTTTATTAATAATGTGCCACCCTCTATTTTCATCTATTACCGGTCTACTAGGACGATTAATGATTATATACTTATATATTCTCATTCTTGCAGAAAATCTCGCGTGAAAATCATTACCCTTTTTCTTAATTTTAATGATTGAAATCATTTCCTTATTTAAAAAATGATTTAAAGATTTGACAAACTTATTCGGATTTTCAATTTTTTTTTTACATTCAAAATGAGCAGATTGTTCAAGTGCGTGCACTCCTTTGTCTAATCTACCAGATCCAAATAAAATAATTTTTTCTTTTAATAATTTAGAAATTCTCTCTTGGATAAATCCTTGTATAGTTTTGCCCTTTGTTTGAATTTGCCAACCTCTAAAATTAGTGCCTACATACTCTATCAATATTTGATATCTAAACATTAGATATAATTGAGCCTTTTCTGATTTGAGATCCAAGCATAAACTCTCCAATTTTTTGAACCTTTTTCCCCTCTCTCTGTATTTCGACAACTTTAATAGATTTTTCACCTCCACACGCTATTTCAAGATCGTCTGATATAACCTCACCATTTTTACCAATTCCATTTCCAATTTCTGCTTTTAAAATTTTATATCTTTGTCCGTTAAAATTGAAAAAAGCCCCTGGGGAAGGATATAAGCCATTAATTTTTCCAATTATTTTTAAAGCATCGCTTTTCCAGTCTATTAACCCTTCATTTTTAGTAATTTTTTTTGCATAAGTGGCTTTAGAATTATCTTGATCAACAAAATTTGATTTACCCTCAAAAATTTCATCTACAACATCTAAAATTTTATCCGCTGCAATTAAAGCAAGTTTTTCTGAAACCTCTTTCGCATTGAGACTTTGATCAAGTTTTATTTTATAAGTGTTGCTTACAGGTCCGCTATCCAATTCTTCATTAATTTTCATTATGCTGATCCCTGTTTCTGTGTCTAAATTCATTATAGCTCTCTGAATAGGTGCAGCACCTCTCCATTTTGGGAGTATAGATGCATGAATATTTATAAAACCTTTTTTTGTTAAACTTAAGAATTCTTTAGGAATTATTTGTCCATAGGCTACAACAATTGCAAGATCAGCCTCCATTTTTTTTAAAAACTCATATTCCTCGGTGTTGTTTTTCAAGTTCTGTGGAGATCTGAATTCTACATTTAAAGTTTCCGATATACCTTGGACTGGTGATTTATTTATCCTCTGACCTCGATGAGATTTTTGGGGCGGTTGTGTATAAACCAAATTTATTGGAAAACCATTTTGATAGAGTGATTTCAATATTGGAACTGCAAACATGGGTGTACCCATAAAAATGATTTTTTTAGGCATTTCTAAACTAATATTCTGTCAGGATTTTTTTTTGTTTTTGAAATTTTTTTGATGATGATATCTCTTTTTAACTTTGATAAGTGGTCAATTATCAATTTTCCATCTAAATGATTAATTTCGTGCTGTAAACAAGTTGATAAAAGACCATCACACTTTAAATTTTTTTTTTCTCCATTGATATCAATATATTCCACTTCACAAATTTTTGGCCTCTCAATTTCTATAAATGTATCTGGAATTGATAAACAACCCTCCTCATAAATTGAGGTTTCATCACTAATTTTTTTAATAACAGGATTTATGAAACTTAAAGGCTCCTTCTTTTCATCTTTAGTAGACACATCAATTACTAAAATTCTTTTCAAAATACCTATTTGTACTGCAGCTAATCCGATACCTTTCGAAGCGTACATTGTATCAAATAAATCATTAATAAGTTTTTTTTCGTTAGTGCTGACTTTTTCTAATGGGTCGGAGATTTTTTTTAAAGTTTCGTCAGGAACTGTAATTATATCTTTAATACTCATTAGATAAATAGATAAACTAATTTTTAGACTTTTAAAGGAAGAACTTTTAATAGAATTTTATTACGTATAAAGTCTATGTTTAATTGATTAAGTGCACTTATTATAAAAAATAGAGTATCATCATCTAAAGTACTCAACTCATCTTGACCAATAACTTCTATAATTCTGAGAATTGCTGAAGCAGACTCATTATTATTTACCATAACCTGAATATCTGTTGGCATTTCAGATTCTAGAATTTTATATAAATTGTCATATTTCTTATCAATTTTTATACCATCTGATTTCAATGACTCGATTAAAATAATATCTTTTTTTGAGATAGAATACTTTTTATCCTTTTTTATTTTTTTGAGAAAATTATTGAGGTCTTTTTCTATTTTTATTTGATTATATTCTCCAATAAAATATTTTATAAGTTTTGATTGATGTAAAAGATCATCATTATACTTTATTTTAGTTTGTTTTTTTTCATCCGTATTAATATTTTCTAAATAAAAACTAGTATGCTTTGAGGAAATTTGATTTAATTCAATATCTTGTAACAGGTCTTTTAGTTTATCCTCAAAAGCATTACCAATTTTATCCTTAATGAATGCTTCTTTTAAAAGTTTCATTAACTCTATTTTTTTATTTATGTCAGACTCTAACAATACACTTTGATATAAAAGGGCCCTACTCTCAATTTTAGCTAAAGATTTGAATACTGTTTTGACATTCAAAAATTGATCAATCGTAAACTGAAACCTTTTGTAAATTTGAAATAAATCATCTTCAAGATAATTCTTGTTATGTGTGGCATACTCAATTAATTCTATTTTTTCTAATTCATCCAAGTCGATTTCATTAGTTTGGTATAATAAATTTGAAGCAGCTAAATATTTCCATATTAATGGATTAGTATTTTCTTTTGGTTCAAAAAAAAATTCTGGGTTTGTTTTATGGGCCAAATGAAACTCTAGGATACTTTTTTCAGAAACAGCTTTATCAATTTCATTTGTATATCCAAAAAGATAGTTTAGTTTATTTTCAAAATATGGGTCCTTAAAACCTAATTCTTTTTTTAAGTCAAAAATTAATTGCGCTTCATCTTTTTTTCCATTCTTTATCAAACAATAAATATTAAATTTTGACAAATAATTATTTTTTATTGGTTCTGAATTATTTAAAAAAATTTCGCAAGCTTGATCAAGCTTAGACTCGGATAAATATTCATCAACTAAATATTTACTTAGTTTAGGGTGTAAATTTAAAATATCATTCTTGATTAAATACTCCTCTATTAGCTCTAAGTTATTATGTTTTATCAACCAATCTGATTTGATTTTTAAAAAATCCTTTTCGCTAATATTTTTTTTGGGATAATAAGCATTAGTTAATAAAACAATATTCATAAGTTCTGAAGCATCGCGTGATAAGTTTATTTTGGCTAAATTAGAGAAAAGGTATTTTAATTGATCACCATTAGAATTTGACCACATATCAATTTTTAGTCCAAAATCTTCAGGATCGTAGAGACCTATTATTTTAATTTCTTTAGAATCTAAAGTTTCATCGACTTTAATTGAATCTGATCTATTTTTAGTTTGCATATTAAAAACATCAATTTTTTCAGTTTCAAGTTCACTTTGTGTAATTGAAATTGGCTCCTTATTTTCAGAATTTTTTTGTATTTGCTCTTTATCAATATTCCATATATCTACAGGTTCATTTTCTGAGAAAGAATTGACTATCAAAAAAGAAAAAATAATTAGAATTGATAAAAAAGTTTTATTTAACAATTTTAAAATTTTCATTAGGTATTATTTTTTCAATTGTTTTTTTTGGTGCTGGGAAGTCCAATTTATTTAAAAGAAAAATTATTCCAATAAATACAATTGTAAATAAAAATAATTTTATCAATAATCCAATTATACTTTTGCTATAACTTGTTTTTCTAGTAAATTGCATATAGATTTAATTAATTTCAAATTAAGACATATTTGTGTTTTTTCAATAAAGAAACTTATGAAATCAAAGAAAAATTTAGTTTTTATCGGAATGATGGGCTCTGGAAAGAGTTCTATCGGCTCTATGGTATCAAAAAAACTAAATCTTGATTTTTTTGATATTGATCAATTAATTGAAAATGATCAAAAAATGAAAATATCAAAAATCTTTGAAATTAAAGGAGAAAACTTCTTTAGAGATATTGAAAAAAAAATAACTCTTAATATTTTAAAAAGTAAAAAGAGTGTAGTTGCACTTGGTGGAGGAGGATTCATTAATCGAGTTATTAAAAATGAAGTTCTAGAAAATCACTTATCATTTTGGCTTAATTGGAATATCGATACATTAGTTAATAGGATAAAAAACAGCAAAAAAAGACCATTAGCAGTGAACTCAAGTAAAAATGAACTCATAGAAATCATAAAAAAACGTTCAATTATTTACTCTAAAGCACTATATAAAATAGATTGTGAGAATTTTACAAAACAACAAATTGCAAAAAAAATCATAGATATTTATGAGGCCAATTAAACTAATAGTTAAAACTAATTCGGAAAAATATCCTATTATAATTGGGAGAAATTTAATTTCTAACTTATCACCAATATTTAAAAAAAATTTTATTAACTTTAAAAAATGCTTGTTAGTTTTAGATAAAAATATACCAAATAGATATGTCAAACAAATTTCAAAATCTTTAAAAAGATATGAGGTTTACAAATTTATTTACAATGCAAATGAGAAAAATAAAAACCAGAAAAATGTTAATAAAATTTTAGATCTTTTGCTTCAAAAGAATTTTTCAAGAGATGACTGTTTAATATCTATTGGTGGAGGTATTACCGGTGATGTAGCAGGTTTTGCTGCAAGTTTATTCAAAAGGGGTTTAAAATTTGTTAATATTCCCACAACATTGTTATCACAAGTTGACTCATCTGTTGGCGGAAAAACAGGTGTTAACACATCTCAAGGCAAGAATTTAATTGGAAGTTTTTATCAACCAAAAATTGTTATCAGTGATGTAGACGTTTTGAGGAGTCTAGCATTTAGAGAAGTAGTTTGTGGTTACGCAGAAATAGTGAAACATGCATTAATCGCAAATAAAAAGTTTTATAAATTTCTGGATAAAAATATTAATGACGTATTAAAACTAAAGTCTCCAATTATTGAAAAATCTATTTATGAGAGTTGTAAAGTTAAAAAATCAATAGTTGAAAAAGATGAAAAAGAAAAAAATTTGAGAAAAATATTAAATTTTGGACATACTTTTGCTCATGCATATGAGGCAAGTTTAAATTTTTCGAAAAAATTAAATCATGGGGAGGCTGTAATTCTGGGTATGAAATCTGCGTTTGAATTTAGTAAAGATAAAAAGTTGATTACCCATAAAGAATTTGATTCTGCAATTAAACATCTTAATAATTATCATTTTCCAGTTTCTATTAAAAATTATTTTACAATAAAAAAAATTAATCAGATTATATCCTTTATGATGAAGGACAAAAAAAATAATTCTAAAAATATTAAATTTATGTTAATTAAAAAAATTGGAGGTCCAATAATCGAAAAGGAAATTTCAGATGATACTGTCAAACTTTTTTTAAAAAAGAGATTAATTAATTAAAATTTGTAAAGAGTGAATGTGATTTTTTAACTCTTCATCTAATATTTTATAAATTTTTTTATTACTCTCAATTTTATTTAATTTCTTAAGCTCCTCAGACTCTATACTGATTTTTAAATGAAATTTATTACTTTCGTGTCCTGGATGATTTTTATGTAAAAATGTTTTGTCTTCTATCAAAATATTTTGGATATTAATGTTTTTTTTTATTTTTTTTTTTACGTTTGTTATTAATTCATCTATATTCATTTGATATAATTATATCATGAAAAATATCTGTGACTGGAATAATTGCAATGAAATTGGTGAATATAAAGCACCAGTTGAAAAAGATAATAGTAAAAAATTTAGATTATTATGTTTAAATCATGTCAAAGAATTCAATAAAAATTGGAATTATTTTTCGGGTATGAATGATGATCAAGTAATTGACTTTTTAAAATCAGATATGGTTTGGCATAAACCTACACAAAGCTTTAGTTCTTCAGATAACTTTTTTAAAGTCTTGTGGAGTAATACTTTGAGAGATGATCTTGATAAAGAAAAGTTAAAAAGCGATTTTAATCATATGGGACAATTTAGATATAATCACAAAGACATAAAAGCATTTGAAATATTAGGTATTTCAGTGGGATCGAAATGGGAAAAAATTTATAATAAATTTAAAATACTTGTAAAAAAATTTCACCCTGATATGAATTCCGGTAATAAAAAATTTGAAGAAAAACTTAAATCAATAACTTTGGCTTATACGCAATTAAAAAATACTTATAGAGAAAAAAATTGACACCAGATATAAATAACCAACCTGACATTAAACTCTCAATAAAACAGACTTTTGGAATCGACTCTAATATGGAAGTCGATGCATTTTCTAAAAAAAGCGAGTACGTGCCAGAAATAGACAAAAATTATAAATTTGATCGTGATACTACTTTAGCGATTATCTCGGGTTTTGCATTTAATAAAAGAGTTCTTGTTCAGGGTTATCACGGCACAGGAAAATCTACACATATAGAGCAAATTGCTGCAAGATTAAATTGGCCGTGCATCAGAGTAAACTTGGACAGTCATATAAGTCGTATAGATTTAATAGGTAAGGATGCGATTGTTTTGAAAGATGGTAAGCAAGTTACGCAATTTAATGAAGGGATTTTGCCTTGGTCGATACAAAACCCCGTTGCATTAGTATTCGATGAATATGACGCAGGAAGACCTGATGTAATGTTTGTTATCCAGAGAGTACTTGAAGCCGAAGGTAATTTTACTCTTTTAGATAAAAATAAAGTTATTAAACAAAATAAATTTTTTAGATTATTTGCAACCTCCAATACTGTTGGTTTAGGAGATACAACAGGACTTTACCATGGAACTCAACAAATAAATCAAGGACAAATGGATAGATGGAATATTGTTACAACTTTAAACTACCTGAGCCTTGATAAAGAAATGGAGATTATCTTAGGGAAAAATAAAGAGTTAAATAATACAAAGGGTAAAGAAAAAGTTTCTAATATGATTAAGGTCGCATCATTAACCAGAAAAGGATTTATAGCTGGGGATATATCAACAGTGATGAGTCCGCGAACAGTTTTACACTGGGCTGAAAACGCAGAAATTTTTAAAGATACAGGTTATGCATTTCGAGTTACGTTTTTAAATAAATGTGATGAGATTGAAAAAAATATAATTGCAGAGTATTACCAAAGATGTTTTGGTGAGGAATTACCAGAGTCCTTGTTAAATATTCAAATTTAATGAATAACAAAACTGAGAGTTTAAAGGAAAAGCTTAGACAAGCTCTATCCTCTACAGCAAGAGTAATCTCAGATGATTTGGGTATAAATCCTAAAAAAAATATTAAAAATTCTGAAAAACAAGATTTAATTGAACTAGAAAACTTAAATTCAAAAAACGATTTTATTAAAGCTAGAGCAGAAACAGACTCGAAAGCTCTTAAAAAGAAATTTTCTGACGAGTCAATATTTAAAAAAAATTTACCTGCTAGCTCATCTTATAAATCACTATATACAATCACTGAAAAAATAAGATACGAAAAATTGGGATCAAAA
>CACJVT010000016.1 GCA_902596925.1 uncultured Pelagibacteraceae bacterium
GGATCAAATTTTATTTTTTCTCATATCAAAGAAAATTATTCTGAATTTTTAAAAAGCCAAAAAAACTTTTAGTTATTTTTAGAGGAATAAATGTCGATTATTTCGACTCTTCTACAAAATTAGAAAACGATGAAAAAAACTTACTTCAAAAATGGAATATAAATGATGAAAAAAAAATAATTTTAATGCCAGGTAGACTTACCTCTTGGAAAGGACAAGAATTATTTATTGAAGCAATTAATCTTGTTAAAATTGAATTAGGTTATGAAGCTTTTCATGCAGTTATACTTGGAAATGATCAAGGTAGAGATCTATATAAAAAAAAATTAATCCGTCTTACTGAACAATACCATTTAAAAAATCAAATCAAATTTATAGATCATTGTGAAGACATGGCATTAGCTTATAAAGTTTCTGATATAATTATATCAGCCTCAATTGAACCAGAGGCTTTTGGAAGAGTAGCTGTGGAAGCACAATCTATGGAAAAATTAATTATTGCTAGTAATATTGGAGGATCCAATGAGACAATTATTGATGAAAAAACAGGCTTTTTATTTAAATCGGGGGATGCAGAGTCTTTAAGCAAAAAAATAATTCATGGATTAACAATGGACGAAACATCTATAAATCTTATGGGTAAAGAAGGAAGAAATAATATAATAAAAAAATTTAATGTTGAAAAAATGTGTTTTTCTACATATTCAGAGTATAAAAGACTATTAAACTAAATGCCTACAATTACATTACCAGATGGAAAAAATATTGAATTTCCCAAAGAAGTTACAGGTTTAGATGTTGCAGAAAAAATAAGCAAGTCATTATCAAAACAAGCATTGATAATGAGTGTCGACGGTGAATTAAAAGATTTGTATTTTTCAATTAAAAAAGATTGTTCAGTAAAGATCTTTACTGCAAAAGATCCAGAAGGTCTTGAAGTTATAAGACACGATACGGCTCACATTATGGCAATGGCTGTTCAAGAATTATACCCTGGTACACAAGTAACTATAGGACCAGTAATTGAAAATGGTTTTTACTATGATTTTGCTCGGAAAGAGCCTTTTACAGAGGAAGATCTAGAAAAAATAGAAAAAAAAATGTCAGAAATAATTGACAAAGATGTAAAAACAAAAAGAGAGGTTTGGAAAAGAGATAAAGCAATAAGCCATTTCAAAAAAATTGGTGAAAAATATAAAGCTGAAATTATAGAGAGTATTCCAGAGAGTGAGGAGCTAACAGTCTACCATCATGGTGATACTTGGCATGACTTGTGCAGAGGTCCACACTTAGTTTCGTCTGGAAAAATTGGTAAAGCGTTTAAGCTTACAAAAGTTGCTGGAGCATATTGGCGTGGAGACTCAAAAAATGAGATGTTACAAAGAATTTATGGAACTGGTTGGGCGTCTCAAAAAGACTTGGATGATTATTTAAAAAGAATTGAGGAGGCAGAAAAAAGAGACCATAGAAAACTTGGTAAAGAAATGGATCTATTTCATTTTAGAGAAGAGAGCCCAGGATCTGTTTTTTGGCACGAAAAGGGGTGGGCTTTGTTTCAAAAATTAATTAATTATATGCGAGCACGCCAAGATGCAGCAGGGTATAAAGAAGTAAATACCCCAGAGGTACTAGATAGATTGTTATGGGAAAAATCAGGGCATTGGGAAAAATATGGTGAAAACATGTATACTTCTGAGACTCCTGATGAGAAAGTTTTTGCGATAAAACCAATGAATTGTCCAGGTCATATTCAAGTTTTTAATCAAGGTTTGAAAAGTTATAGAGATTTACCATTAAGAATAACAGAATTTGGTAAAGTA
This sequence comes from uncultured Pelagibacteraceae bacterium, assembly GCA_902596925.1. Taxonomy (GTDB): domain Bacteria; phylum Pseudomonadota; class Alphaproteobacteria; order Pelagibacterales; family Pelagibacteraceae; genus Pelagibacter. The sequence goes on from CACJVT010000016.1 coordinate 1,821, forward strand.
CACAGATATGAACCATCAGGTGCTTTACATGGACTTCTTAGAGTAAGAGCATTTACACAGGATGATGCACATATTTTTTGTTCGGAAGATCAAATCACGAGTGAGTGTTTAAATGTAACTAATTTAATTCTAGATATTTATAAAGATTTAGGTTTTGAAAAAGTGGTTTTAAAATATGCCGACAGACCAGAAGTAAGAGTGGGTGAAGATAAAGTTTGGGATAAGGCTGAGGCATCATTATTAGAAGCAGTTAAAGCAACAAAATTAGAATACAGTATTAATAAGGGAGAAGGTGCCTTTTATGGTCCAAAAATAGAATTTGTGTTGAGAGATGCTATTGGTAGAGATTGGCAATGTGGAACTGTACAAGTTGATTTAAACTTACCCGGAAGGTTGGACGCTACATATATTGATAAAGATGGGACAAAAAAAGTTCCAGTGATGCTACATAGAGCATTGTTCGGATCACTTGAAAGATTTATTGGTATTCTAATTGAGAATTACGCTGGAAAGTTTCCATTTTGGATATCTCCATTACAAACAGTAGTAATTCCAATCTCAGAAGATTTTGAGGAATATGCAAGTAAAGTTTCAAAAAAAATAAAAGAAGCTGGCATGAGTTCAATAGTTGATCTAAAAAATCATAATTTGAACTATAAAATAAGAGAACATTCCCTTGCAAAAGTCCCTATTTTATTAATTTGTGGTAAAAAAGAAGTTGACAGCAACTCCGTAACTATTAGAAGATTGGATTCTAATAAACAAGAAAATATGGAATTAAGAAAATTTTTAAAAACATTTTCTGCTTTAAATAAAGCATCATCAATTTAAGTGGCAGATTTTAAGCAAAATTATTTTCAGAGAAGAACCAAAGATCGAGGTCCAAGATCTAATAATAGAATTTCTTCTCCAGAAGTTCAAGTTATAGGTAGTGACGGAGAAAATTTAGGTGTCATTAGCACAAATGAAGCAATATCGATGGCGAGGAATCAAGGTTTAGATTTAATTGAAATAGCTCCAAATACAAATCCACCAGTTTGCAAAATCATGGATATGGGAAAATATAAATACGATGCGCAAAAAAAAGCAAACCTTGCTAAAAAAAAACAAAAAATAATTGCATTAAAAGAAATTAAAATGAGGCCTGTAACTGAAACACATGATTACGAGTTTAAGGTAAAAAATGCAAAAAAATTTATTGCTAAAGGCGATAAAGTAAAATTTACAATAAGATTTAAAGGTAGAGAACTTCAGCACTCACATTTAGGCAATGAGTTAATGACAAAGATCAAAGAGGATATGAAGGAAATTGGTAAGGTAGAATTACATCCGAAGTTTGATGGAAAGCAGATGATAATGGTAATTCAGCCTTTATAAGCTTTAATAGTAGTTGTAAATTAATAACATTCTTTGTATAAACTCGCAAAATTATGCCAAAACTAAAAACAAAAAGCTCTGCAAAAAAAAGGTTCAAAATATCTGCAAAAGGTAAAGTTATAATGGCCCAAGCTGGTAAAAGACATGGCATGATAAAACGAACAAATTCTCAAATAAGAAAATTAAGAGGCACTACAACTATGTCGAAACAAGACGGTAAAATTGTAAAGTCGTATATGCCTTACAGTTTAAGAGGTTAATATGGCAAGGGTTAAAAGAGGTGTAACTAGTAGAGCAAAACATAAAAAAGTTTTAAAAGCTGTTAAAGGTCAATGGGGCAGAAGAAAAAATACTATTAGAGTTGCAAAGCAAGCTATGGAAAAAGCTATGCAATATGCATACAGAGATCGAAGAAATAAAAAAAGAGATTTTAAATCACTGTGGATACAAAGAATAAATGCCGGGGTTAGAGCAGAAGGTTTGACATATTCTAAGTTTATTAATGGATTAAATAAATGTGGAATAAAAATTGATAGAAAAATTCTAGCTGAGATAGCCTATGATAGTCCAGAAGCCTTTAAAACTATCGTTCAAAAAGCTCAATCAGCTTTAAATTAATCTTCGCTATTGTTTTATTTCTCTGAAGAAATAATCTGTAAAAATGTCAGATCTTAAAAAAATAAAAGATGAATTTCTTTCAAAGCTTAGTGGAAAATTAGATATTTCAGAAATAAGCCAAATTAAATCTGATCTATTTGGTAAAAGTGGATTAATTTCAACTCAATTTAAAAAGATAGGAACAATTGCAGAGTCAGAGAGAAAAAAATTTGCCTCTGACTTAAATATAATTAAAGATGAACTCCAGGATTTAATAAATTCAAAAACAAATGAACTTAAAAGTGCTGAAATTAACGAGAAATTAGAAAAAGAAAAAATTGATATTACATTACCTGAAAGATCATTTGTTCGAGGAAAAATTCATCCAGTCTCACAAACGATCGATGAAATATCATCAATTTTTTCCGAAATAGGTTTTAGCGTTGAAGAAGGACCAGACGTGGAGAATGAATATAATAATTTTACAGCGCTTAACACACCGGAAAATCATCCAGCTAGAGATATGCATGATACTTTCTATCTGGATGAAAAAAAACAGAGACTATTAAGAACTCATACTTCTCCAGTTCAAATTAGAACAATGTTGAAAGATAAGCCACCATTTAAAATTATTGCACCTGGAAGAACTTACAGGTCAGATAGTGACCAAACTCACTCACCAATGTTTCATCAAGTTGAAGGACTTCATATAGATAAGAATATAAATATGGGTCATCTTAAAGGATGTTTAGATTACTTTATCAAAGAATTCTTTGAAGTAGATAAAATTAAGATGAGATTTAGACCTAGCCATTTTCCTTTTACAGAACCATCTGCTGAAGTCGATATTGGATATGAGATGAAAGATGGAAAAATTATAATAGGAGAAGGAAATCAATGGTTGGAGATTTTAGGGTGTGGAATGGTTCATCCGAATGTTTTGAAAAATGTTAAAGTAGATCCATCAAAATTTCAGGGATACGCATTTGGTATTGGGATTGATAGACTTGCTATGCTAAAATATGGAATCAATGACTTGAGAGCTTTTTTTGATTGTGATTATAGGTGGTTAAATCATTTTGGATTTGATCCATTGGATGTACCTACGAATTATAGAGGCCTTAGTCGATGATAATAACATTTGATTGGTTAAAAGATCATCTGAAGACAAATCTGAAAGAAAAAAATCTTTTAGAACAACTTACCAACATAGGTCTAGAAGTAGAGAGTGTAGAGAGCCTTTCCCCTCATAATGAGTTATTTAAAATAGCTGAAATCATAAAAACCGAAAAACATCCAAATGCGGATCGACTAAAAGTTTGCGATGTAAATATTGGAGAAAATGAAATTAAAAAAGTTGTATGTGGTGCAGAAAATGCAAAAGAAGGATTGCTTACTATATATGCTCCTCCAGGTGCAATTATCCCCAAAAACAAGACAAAAATAGTAGTCGCTAAAATAAGGGGTGTTACTTCTTATGGAATGCTTTGTTCAGAATCTGAATTAAATTTGTCTAATGAAAGTGACGGGATTATTGAATTAACTGAGGAATTTAGAAAAAATGTTGGTAAAAGCTATTTTTCAAAATCAAAATCAAATCTTATTGATCTATCCATAACACCTAATAGACCAGACTGCCTTGGAGTGAGGGGAATAGCTAGAGATCTGGCTGCATCAGGTTTTGGAAAGTTAGTAGATTTAGTGGAAAAAAAAATTCATTCAAAAAATACACACACCTTAAAAGTAAAAATTAATAAGGAAAGAGGCCAAGGTTGTACTGCGTTTGGAAGCTGTTTAATAACAAATGTGAAAAATTCTGAAAGTCCTAAATGGCTTAAAGAAAAGTTAATTTCTATTGGTCAAAAACCAATCTCAGCAATAGTTGACATTACAAATTACGTTATGCTCGATATTAATCGACCATTACATGCTTATGATGCTGATAAAATTGAAAAGGGTATAATTGTTCGAAATTCTAAGTCTGGAGAAGAGTTTACAGCACTTGATAATAAAAATTATAAACTGGAGAGTGGCATGTGTGTTATTAGCGATAACAAAGGTGTTTTAGGACTTGGAGGAATTATTGGTGGTACAAGATCTGGTACAGAATTTAATACAAAAAATATATTACTTGAGTCAGCTTATTTTGAACCGGGATCAATAAGAAATACAGCAAAAAAATTAAATCTTGATACCGATGCAAAGTTTAGATTCGAAAGAGGTATAGATCCGTTATCTATCGAAGATGGTCTAAATAAAGCTGCAAAATTAATAAAAGAAATTTGTGGTGGTGAAATTAGCAAAATTGATATTCAAAAAATAGAAACTTACAAAACAAAAAAGATTAAATTTGACCCAATAATTTTTGAAAAAATATCTGGTTTTAAAATTTCTTTAAAAGAAATGATTAAAATTTTAGAGGATCTTGGTTTTGAGGTAAAAAAGAATAAGAAAAGACTCGAATTAACTGTTCCTTCATGGAGACCAGATATTTCACAGGAAATAGATATCGTTGAGGAGTTGGTTAGAATAAGCGGTTATGAAAAGATAAAGTATATAAAGCCAAGTAAACAAAGAACAAAATCTACTTTAAATAAATATCAGAAATTATTTCATTTTTTACAAAGATCAGTTGCATCCAAAGGTTATTTGGAAGCAATCACTTGGTCGTTTACAGACAAACGTTATAATGATTATTTTAGAGATATAAAAAAAGAGATAAAAATTATTAATCCTATTAGTTCAGAATTAGGAGTTTTAAGGAATTCAATTTTTTCAAATTTAATATTATATATTAACAAAAATCTCGACAGAGGTTTTAAAGATTTATCAATATTTGAAATAGGTCCTATTTTTAATGGTTCTAATCCCGGCGAACAAAATACGGTAGTTTGTGGTTTGTCAGCAGGTAAAAAATCTAGATTATCTTGGATCGAAAAAGATAGAAACGTAGATGTATTTGATGTGAAAAGAGATGTTGTTCAAACTTTAGTTGAAGCAGGTTATAATCCTGAAAAATTTTTTATCGATAATGAAACACCCAATTATTATCACCCTGGAAAATCAGGAAGGTTATTTTTAAATAATAAAAAAAATCAAATAGCTGCATATTTTGGAGAAATTCACCCAAATATTTTAAAACAAATTGATATTAAAACAGAGTCTTTAGTTGGTTTTGAGATTTTTATGGAAAATTTAGAACTACCTAAGAAAACCCTTAAAGATCTAAAAGTAAAATTTTCATTTTCAGATTATCAAAAATCTGAGAGAGATTTCGCATTTATCGTAAATAAAGAGGTAAAAGCCCAAGATTTGATAGATATTATTTCAAATGTAGACGAAAGTTTAATAAAAGATATTAAAGTTTTTGATGTTTATGAGGGTGATAATATTCCTGAAAATCAGAAATCTATAGCAATAAGTGTAACAATACAGTCATCTGAAAAAACTTTAAATGAGGATGATTTAGAAAAAATTAATAACTTGATAATTAAAACAGTTGAAAATAAAACTGGTGCTAAAATTCGATCTTAATATCTAAATGAACACTATCGATAATATTAGAAATTTTTCAATAATTGCTCATATTGATCATGGTAAATCAACGATTGCAGATAGAATAATTCACAAATGTGGCGGGTTAACAGAAAGGGAAATGAAAGCCCAGGTTTTAGACTCTATGGATATCGAAAGAGAAAGAGGGATAACAATTAAAGCCCAAACAGTTAAGCTAAATTATAAAGCAAAAAATGGAAAAGAATATATATTAAATATTATAGATACTCCTGGACATGTTGATTTTAGCTATGAAGTCAGTAGATCTCTTTATGCATGTGAGGGCTCTATACTTATAGTTGACAGTACCCAAGGGGTTGAAGCACAAACATTAGCTAATGTTTATCAAGCTTTAGATATTAATCATGAAATAATTCCAGTTTTAAATAAAATTGATTTACCAGCATCAGATTTAGAGAGAACAAGCAAACAAATTGAGGATGTCATTGGTATTGATACTGAAAATGCTATTCCTTGTTCTGGAAAAACTGGAGAGGGTATCGATGAGATATTAGAACAAATCATAAATCAATTACCAGGACCAATAGGAAATTTAGAACAAGACTTAAAATGTTTATTGGTCGATAGTTGGTATGATACATACCTTGGGGTTGTAATATTAGTAAGAGTTATTAATGGCAAGATTGCTAAAAATATGAAAATTAAGATGTTATCAACCAACCAAGATTATGTTGTTGAAAAAGTTGGTGTTTTCACGCCTAAACCAAAAGACGTAAATGAATTAAATGCTGGTGAAATTGGTTTTATTACAACAGGAATAAAAGTTTTATCAGAAACAAAAGTTGGTGATACTATTTGTGATGCTTCAAAACCAATTGTTCAGGCATTACCAGGATTTAAACCTAGTAAACCTGTAGTGTTTTGTGGTTTATTCCCTGTTGATAGTTCAGAATATCAAAAACTCAAAGATGGTCTGGCAAAACTACAATTGAACGATGCAAGTTTTTCTTTTGAGGCTGAGTCATCATCTGCTTTAGGCTTAGGATTTAGATGTGGATTTTTGGGCTTACTACATCTTGAAATTATTACCGAGAGACTTGAGAGAGAATTTGATGTCAATTTACTTACTACAACACCTGGAGTTGTTTATAAGGTACATTTAAATAATGGTGATGTGGTTGATTTACAGAATCCTTCCAATCTTCCAGATCCGACATTTATAAAATTTATTGAAGAACCTTGGATCAAAGCAACAATAATTACTCCTGATGAGTATTTGGGATCAATTATAAAATTATGTCAGGACAAAAGAGGAATTCAAACTAATCTAAGTTATTCTGGCAATAGGGCAGTAGTGAACTACGAACTTCCTTTAAATGAGGTGGTATTTGATTTTAATGATCGAATTAAATCTATGACCAGTGGCTACGCGAGTTTTGATTATGAAATCATTGCTCATAGAGAAGGAGATTTAGTAAAATTGGGTATATTGGTTAACAGTGAACCAGTAGACGCCCTAGCTATGATGATACATAAAGATTTTGCCCAAAGAACTGGTAGAGATGTTTGCGAAAAATTAAAAGATTTGATCCCAAGACATAATTTTATGATACCGGTTCAAGCGGCTATTGGAGGAAAAATAATCGCTCGTGAAACAATAAAAGGGTTTAAAAAAGATGTTTTAACAAAAATTCATGGAGGGGGCGCTACAGACAGGAAGAGAAAACTATTAGAAAAACAAAAAAAAGGTAAAGCAAGATCTAAACAATTTGGTCGTGTAGAAATACCACAAGAGGCCTTTATTGGTGTTCTAAAAATAAATAAAGAAAATTGAATGAAAATTTTTGATTGTTTTATGTATCATAATGAAGACTTGATGCTTGATATAAGGTTGAATACTTTATCAAAGTATGTAGATAAATTTGTTTTAGTTGAGTCAATGTATGATCATCAAGGTAATAAAAAAAAATTAAATTTCAGGTATGAAAATTTTAAATCCTATAAAGACAAAATTACATATTTGGTTATAGAAAAATTTCCTGAAAATATGTCTAGTTGGGATAGAGAAAATTTTCAGAGGAATTATATAATGAATGGACTAGAAAAGGCTGACTTAGATGATTATATTTTGATTTCAGATGTAGATGAAATTCCAGATTTAACTAAATTTAATTTAGTTAAAGATTTTAAATACTCTGTTTTTAAACAAAAGATGTATTATTATAAGATTAATCTTTTAAATAAAACTGAACCTACTTGGTATGGAAGCAAAATTTGTAAAAAAAGATATATCAGATCACCACAATGGTTAAGAGATCAGAAAATAAAAAAAGTCCCCTTTTGGAAATTTTTTAAAGAAAAATGGAATGTGATTGAAGATGGAGGTTGGCATTTTTCATTTTTGATGAGTGCCTCTAAAATCAAAGAAAAATTGAATTCATATGCTCATTCTGAATATAATAACGCTAAATTCAATGATTTAGATAAAATAAACTATGCAATAAGTCAAAAAATAGATTTATTCGATCGCTCAATAAGTTTTGAAAAAATTCTTTTCGATGACACATTTCCTGAATATATTTTAAACAATAAAGAAAAGTTTAAAAATTGGATACTATAAAATTATAATTTAAACTGGAGAGGTGGCCGAGCGGTTGAAGGCGCACGCTTGGAAAGCGTGTAAAGGGGAAACTCTTTCATGGGTTCGAATCCCATTCTCTCCGCCATCAAATAAGCAATATTTTTCAACACTTTTTGAGCAAAATTAAAATTTTAATAAAAATATAAGTAAGCAATTTTTTTTAAAAAATGATATATTATTTTTTTTCCAATATTTAAATATGGCTAATAAAAACACATACCAAGCAGATTCAATCAAGGTTTTAAAAGGTCTAGAGGCCGTCAGAAAAAGACCAGGAATGTATATTGGTGATACTGATGATGGAACAGGTTTACATCATATGGTTTACGAGGTTGTTGATAACTCAATTGATGAGGCCTTAGCAGGGTATTGTAAAAATATAATTGTAAAAATTAATTCTGATGGGACCGTAACGGTAAATGATGACGGTAGAGGTATTCCTGTGGATATTCATAAAGGAGAAAAAAAATCTGCAGCTGAAGTAATTATGACACAACTACATGCCGGTGGAAAATTTGACCATGACTCATATAAAGTTTCAGGAGGATTACATGGTGTAGGTGTCTCAGTTGTTAATGCATTATCTGAAAAACTGCAATTAGAAATAAATAGAGATGGAAAAAAGTATTATATTGAATTTAAAAATGGTGAGGCTTTGTCACCATTAAAAGTTGTAGGAAAGTCTAAACACACAGGCACAAATATTACTTTTTTTCCCTCTAAACAAATTTTTTCTTCAATTAAATTTAGCGCAAATATTTTAATTAAACGAATGAGAGAATTGGCATTTTTGAATAAAGGGATTAAGATTACTTTTATTGATGCTAGTCAAAAAAAAGAAAAATCCTCAGAGTATAAATATGATGGGGGAGTTCTTGAATTTGTAGATTTTCTTGATGAAAAAAGGCAAAAATTGTTAAATAAAAATGGAAATGATTTATTTAAAAAACCAATTTATATGGAAGGAAAAAAAAACAATGTTGAAATTGAGTGTTCTTTAAAATGGAATGCAGGATACTCAGAAGATATTTTTCCCTATACAAATAATATATTTCAAAAAGATGGTGGTACTCATTTACTAGGCTTTAGAAGCGCTTTAACTCGAGTAATAAATAAGTATGCAAGTGAAAATAATTTATTGAAAAAAAATAAATTAACAATTTCAGGTGATGATATCAAAGAAGGTCTTACTTGCGTACTCTCAACTAAAATACCCGATCCAAAGTTTTCCTCACAAACAAAAGATAAGTTAGTTTCATCCGAAATAAGAATGATTGTAGAAACATTCATAAACGAAAAATTATCTATCTGGTTTGACCAAAATCCCTCTGTAGCTAAAATAGTTTTAGCTAAAGTAATACAGGCTGCAATGGCTAGAGATGTGGCTAGAAAGGCAAGAGAAAATGTTAGAAGGAAGGGAGCCATTGAATTAAGTGGACTTCCAGGAAAATTAGCAGATTGTCAAATAGGAAAACAAGAAGGAACAGAATTATTTATTGTTGAGGGAGACTCAGCTGGTGGTTCAGCAAAGCAAGGTAGAAACAGATCAAATCAAGCGGTCTTACCTTTGAGAGGAAAAATACTTAATACTTACGTTGAAGATTTAAATATAAAAAAAAATGGTAATGGAAATGGTTCAGATCAAAGAACTAAAGCATTATCCAAGATGATATCTTCTAATGAAATAGTTACTTTAATAAACGCACTTGGATTAGATCCAAAAGCTCATGAAATCGATTTAAAAGATTTAAGATATGGAAAAATAATTATAATGACAGATGCTGATGTTGATGGATCTCATATAAGAGCATTGTTATTAACCTTTTTTAATAATAAACCTTTTAACAAATTGATAGAAAATGGACATGTATATCTCGCTCAACCACCATTATTTAAAATCAACAAAGGCTCAAAAGGAATTTATATAAAAGACGAGGAAGAATTAGAAAATTATATAGTGATTAATAATAAAGAAATCAAAAAATTTAAGAAAGGTTCAAAGGAGTTTTTAAAATTGATAGAAATTGAAAAATCCAAGATGAGTATACAAAGATTTAAGGGTTTGGGAGAGATGAATCCAGAAGAGCTTTGGAGTACAACTTTGAATCCAGAAACAAGAAATTTACTACAGGTTCAATATTCAAAAAACTCAAAAAAAGACCAAGAATTAATACATACTTTAATGGGGAATGATGTAACATTAAGAAAAGATTTTATCATTTCTAACGCAATAAATGTTCAAAATTTAGATATTTAGTTTATGAAGTTTTTTGAAACTTCAAAATTTCACACTTTAAAAAAATCTACTTATATATCTTTAAGATGGATTGGTATAATAGGTCAACTAATTTCAATTTACGTTGTTTATTTTTTTTTTAATTTCGATTTTAATTTTATTTTATCAAATTTTATTATCTTTATTGGAATTTTAAGTAATTTTTATTTGATTTTTATCTACGATAAGACTCAACTTTCGGATAGATCTGCACTAATTTTTTTGATGATTGATATATTTCAATTAGGTTCACTAATATATTTGACAGGAGGCATAATAAATCCTTTTGTAATTTTTTTATTAATTCCTAGTGTGTTTGCGTCATCAAATTTAGGCATTAGAACCAATTTATTTCTTGTTATTACTACAATATTAATGATTGTATTTTTGACATTTTACTCAGAGGATTTGCCCGCACCATTAAATAATCATTTTCATGTTTCTAATTATTATT
>CACJVT010000017.1 GCA_902596925.1 uncultured Pelagibacteraceae bacterium
TGTTCTCCAGTGCCTTTTATTTCCTATTAGGATGTTCGTTTTTTCGTTATTCATATATAGATATGGATAATCTGCAGGACACATAAAAATATCTTTGCCTACTTGAGACGAAACTCTTTCATATGTAGCAATCATCTCTTCCAACATGGTTTCAAAATGAAGATAATCATCTTCAATAAAAAAAATTAGATCTTCACCAATCTCTTTTCCAATCTCAAAACACTGATATAAACTTGCTAAATTAGAGAAAGTTTGTTGTGTTTTTTGTTTTTTAATTTTGGCTTCAAATTTTTTTGTGTCTAGAGAAATAATTTCTCCATTTACATCTTTTATTATTTCTTTGATTTTATCTAAATTTTCAATTTTTGAAGAGTCATCTAAAATTATTGTTTTAATTTTTAAATCCAAGTATTTGCTTTGACAATAATTAATAGAGTTTATCAATGATTTTATTGATCGAATTGAATATTCGATTTTTGGTTGTTCGAATAATCTTCTTTTATTTTGATCCCAAACTTCAATTTCTGTATTAACTCTAATAACTATAAGTATTGATTTAACTTTTCTGGTAATTTTTACTTCTCCTAATGGAAGGATTATTGATTTTTTATTTAAAATTGAAAGATCCTCATTCAACTCCTTATTTAATGTAGGAGAAGTAAATTCATTCTGATCTATAATTTCAAAGCCAAAAAATTTACAAATTTTAATGAAAAACTTTTTCATATGTTTTTATTTATGATATAAATATTTACAATATAATGACAATTAAATCATCTCAAACTCTTGTGACAGAAGCTTTAAAAGAGATTAAAACTATATCTACCGAAGAAGCTTTTGAAAAATTTAATAAAAATGAATGTAATCTGATTGATATTAGAGATGTAAGAGAGTTAGAAAGAGAGGGAAGAATAGAAAATTCAAATCATATTCCAAGAGGAATGTTAGAGTTTTGGCTTGATCCAGAGAGCTCATATTTTAAGCAAGGTAAACTAGATTTGAATAAAGAAATGGTTTTATTTTGCGCAGGTGGAATGAGATCAGCTCTTGCAGCAAAATCTTTAAAAGATATGGGATTTAAAAATGTTTCACACATTGATGGGGGTTTTGGGGCATTGAAACAAAGTAAATTTAAAATTACTTAATTATTCAATTCATCTAAAGCATATTCAAGTCTATCCTGTCCCCAAAATAAATTATTATTCACAACAAAAGTTGGAGCACCGAAGACATCATTTTGGAAAGCAATATTTGTTAAATCTTTTAATTCATTTTTAATTTTTTGATCTTCAATGCCTTTTTTAAAATCATTAGGCTTTATCTCACATTTTGATAGTATATTTTTTATATTTTCTTCTTTTGAAATATCCTCATTATTTTTCCAATAAGCATCAAAACATAGATCAAAATATTTATCTTTTTTATCACTATTAACAAAAAGATAGCCTCTCATTAGATATAATGAATTAATTGGAAATTTATCATTCCACACAAAGTCAATTTTACTTTTCTTAGCAATTAAATTGCAATCATTTTTCATATTTTTCATTTTTCTCTCATTAAATGCAGGGGCAGTAATTCCACCTAAATTATGAAGTCCACCAAGTAGAATTGCTTTATAATTGAATTTATTCCTATCATTAGAACTGATAATTTTTTTATGAGCTAAAAATGAATAAGGACTAATGAAATCAAAGTAAAAATCGATTTTTTTAGTCATATAAACTTATATTTTTGGCGTAAAAAATTCTAATTAACCAATATACTAACAATCCGAGAGGTCCAATTAAATATAAAATGATAAGCGGTATCGATAATAAAAATTTACTCATCATAAATTTTTGTGAATCTTTTACAATCCAACCTCCAGTGAATAAATTAATAGATATAAAATGTATCCAAAACATCATAAGAAAATTTTTGTAAGAAAATAAATCTTTTGTGTCATCAATCCCTAAATATAGGCTAAAATTACTGTCAAAATCGTATGAACTTAAATAAGATTTGTACAATAAAAAAATATATGCACCGCTCAATATAATGAATGGAAATATTGAAGTTACGAAATACCTACAGAGGCTGGACGTTGGAAAAAAAATTAAAATCAACCAAAATGGAAGAACACCTAAATTCACCCAATAATAGAGCATATCTATTGTAAAATAGTTATAAATTTGTTCGATCATTTTAAAATATATTATATTAAATCTTTCTATGATTCCTATAAGAAATAAAAAAAAAACTCTAAAAGTAACTGTTGAGGAGATGAGAAATTTTGCATTTTCTTATGTGGAAAAATATGCTCCATCAAAACAACAGCTTAAAACTTACTTACTAAAAAAATACTTAAAAACTTCAGTGCCAAATGTAAAAAAACAGGATGTTACTAATTTGATTGACATTGTTCTCTCAGACTTAGAAAAAAATAAGTTTATTAACGATAAATTTTATTCAGAGAGTAAAGCTAAAAGTATGATTCAAAGAGGTAACTCAATTAATAAAATTAGAAATTACTTAATAGGTAAAGGTATTAATAGTGAATATATAAAAGAAACTGTAAATAAAATTCACGATGATAATTCAGATCAAGATTTTTTTTCTGCAATTAAATTATGTAAAAAAAAAAGAATTGGTCCTGCAAGAATAGAAGATAACAGATCTCTATTTTATAAAAAAGATATATCTCTTTTAGCAAGAAATGGCTTTGATTTTGAGACCTCAAAAAAAGTAATGGAAATTGAAAAAGACGATTTTATAAAAATAGTAAAACTACTTTAACTTATTTTTTTTATTTTCTTTCACTAAAAAGTCAATTTTATTTTTTATATAATTTTTTACAAAGACAAAAACGAGTAAACCAAAAATTGAAACTGAAATGATTATTATTAAAATAATTTTAAGTTGTTCATCCATTATTGAATATTTTTGCTTTTTAAAATTAAACTTGGATTTTTAAAATCTTTTTTTCCATAAAAAATTTCTTGTCCACTGAAATCAGTTACACTTCCGCCAGAGTGTTTCAAAATTGCATGGCCTGCAGCTATATCCCATTCTGATGCCCTTGGTTCTGCAACATAACCATCATACTCTCCAGCTGCAATAACACAAAATTTTAAAGAACTTTTCATTCTTACATATTTTTTAACATTAAGTTTTTTGTATATTTCATTTATTTCTGGTTTGATTTTATTAGAGTAGGATACAAATTTAATTTCGTTTTTATCAAAATTTTTTGAGTTATCTAATTTAATTGGTTCTCCATTAATTAATTCAAAAGAAAAATCATCTCCATAAGAATAAAACATTCTATTTTTTGCTGGGGCATAAATTAATCCAGCAACAGGTTTTTTTTGAATTATTAATCCTGCATTAATTGTAAATTCATCCAGATCATTAATATAATCATAAGTTCCATCGATTGGATCGATTAACCAAAAATTTTCCAGGTTATTTTTTGATTTATTTTCTGATGTTTCCTCAGATACTATTGGGATATTTGGCGTTAAGCTTAATATTTTTTTACTCAAAATTTTGTTAACCTCTAAGTCTCCATTACTTACAGGTGTATTATCGGATTTTATTTCTTTAGTAAGACCTTTTTTCCTAAGATCTATAGAAATTTTACCTGCATCTAAAAAAGTTTGAATTAGATTTTCAACAATTTTTTTAATATCACTTTGAGTCATTTATTTTTTTTAATTCTATATTTTCAGAGTTTATTACTTTTTTGCCAACATTTTGAAAATTAACAGTAATTTTACCTTTGATTATTGATTGAACTTGTCCTATTCCCCAATCTTTATTTGCTGGATTGAAAACTTTGTCACCTGGTTCAAAATCAAAAATCATTTAATTTAACTTATATTAGAAATAAGTATAAATACCATCAAATGAATAATAATTTAAACTCTATTGGTTTAAAAAAAAATCCATCAGAAACAACGGTTGTTGTAGCAATGTCAGGTGGAGTGGACTCATCTACAGTTGCTGGAATGATGAAAAAAGATGGTTACAAAGTTATTGGTATAACTTTAAAACTTTATGATGATGGTAAAGAGGTTGCTGCATCAAAACAATGCTGCTCAGGTCAGGATATAATGGATGCAAAAAGAGTCGCCCAAAAATTAGATATTGAACACAAAATTCTCTATTACCAAAACAAGTTTAAACAAGGAGTAATTGATAACTTTGTTGATAGTTATTTAAAAGGCGAAACTCCTATTCCTTGTGTGCAATGTAATCAAACTGTAAAATTCAAAGATTTATTTGAAGTTGCGAAAGATCTTAAGGCAGATGCATTAATTACTGGTCATTATGTCAAAAGCGTTACTGTTGACAATCAAACTAATATGTATCGAGCTATCGATGAAAATAGAGACCAAAGTTATTTTTTATTTAATACTTCTAGAGAACAATTAAATTACTTGAGATTTCCATTAGGAGGCATGCTTAAAGATGAAACAAGATCTATAGCAAAAAAACTAAATCTTAACGTAGCGGATAAGCCTGATAGCCAAGATATTTGTTTCGTACCTAATGGTGACTATGCCTCGGTAATTCAAAAATTTAGACCAGACTCTTTTAAAAAAGGAAATATAAAAAATCTAGATGGAAAAGTGATTGGAGTTCATGATGGAATTATTAATTTTACAATAGGTCAAAGAAAAGGAATTAAAGTTTCAGATAAAGATGCATTATATGTATTAAAGATAGACGCAGAAAAAAATGAAATTTTTGTTGGTCCAAGAGAAAAACTTGGAAAAAAAGATATTAAACTTCATGATTTAAATTTACTTGTAAATCAAAATGAATTTAAAAATAATATTTTTGTTAAAGTAAGATCAACAGGCAAACTTCTTATGGGAAAAGTAAATTTTAATAATGATAATTCAGCCATAGTTAATTTAGAAGAATTTGAAGACGGAATATCTCCAGGGCAAGCTTGTGTTTTTTATAATAAAGATAAACATGGTTTTAAAGTTTTAGGTGGTGGGTGGATTAAAAATTAATTTGACTTTTTCCACATTAGAAAAGTTAACAAATAAAAAGTTATAACACCAATAAAATAATCCCATTCTAACGCGTGTTTAAAAAATTTTAATTGGAAACCAAAAAAGTCATCACCAGGAAGACTGATAATTGGAATACTTATAAGTGCAACGAAAATTAAAAATGAAACTAAAATAATTTTCAAATTTAAAATTGTTGGATTAATATAATTCTTTAATTTTTCTTTCATAGAAACAAAAGTAACAACTAGATATGCTTGTGCCACTATCTCAAAAACAATGAATGACAACATTACAACTCTTCTAAACAGTTTGTAAAAATCATTGTCAAACTTAATTCCTAAAAATATTGAGTGAATTGTTAAAGCTATTGCAGAAGCTATACCAAAAAAAACAATTTTTTTTGTATTTTTGTGGTCGCTTTTAAAAAATTCAATTATGTCTTTGTTAAACAACCAGTATTTAATTAATAAATAAGATGTTAAAAACATTGCAGGCTTAAATATTAACCAAGATGGATAAGGTCTTGCTGTTCTGCTTATAGATGCTCCACCATCAAAGTAAGGAAACGTATTATGTATTATATCTTCTTGATTTGGAAAAAGGCTGTGGAATTGAGTAACTAACAATAAGCAGACATTTACTGCCACAAATGGCACTATAAAAATCCATATACTTATGGATCTTGTCTTATCAATTGATTTCATCGAAAACTATTTCTTTTTATTTTTTTTTCTAGCTCTTCTTTTTTTTGAGCCCATTTTTCTACGGCCTCGATGTTTTTTTGGATATCCCATTTTTTCCTTCAGTTATAATTTAATTGAAATTATTGGTGGGATATAGCATTGTCCTTTAAAGTTATCAATTTTTTTATGGCAAGATCATTTAAAACTTTTTTAAAACATACTGCAAAAGATTTCCATAACCAGTCAGTGAATCCACCAGTTGTTAGGGCTTCAACAATAATATTTAAGTCAATGAAACATATAAGAAAAACTCAAAAAAAAGCTCAAAAAAATCCAGTTGGTGGCCATTACGATTATGGAAGACAAGGAACTTCAACAACTTATATTTTGCAAAAGATTTTAACTAAGCTTGAGGAGAGTTATCATGTATTTACTACACCCACAGGTTTTGGTTCAGTTTTTTTAGCTATATTTAGCGTTGTTAGACCAGGCGATGAAATAATTGCTGCAGACCCAGTTTACAGCCCCACAAGAATCTTAACACAAGATTTTTTAAAAGAATTTAATATTAAAACAATTTTTTATAATCCACATGATTTAAAAACTTTAGAGAACAGCATAACAAAAAAAACAAAATTAATTTTTGTTGAAAATCCAGGGAGTAATACTTTCGACTTTCAAGATCTTGGTAAAATCATCAAAATCGCAAAAAAATATAAAATTTTAACAGCTATAGATAATACCTGGGGCACACCTTACTATCTAAAACCAATAAAACTTGGTTTTGATATGTCTATCGTATCTGCTACAAAATATTATTCTGGTCATTCTGATGTTATGGGTGGAAGTCTAGCAGTAAATAAAAAGGTTTTTCAGAAAGTAAAAGCAGCTGAAAAAATAACAGGTTTAAGATTGGGACCTGATGATGCATATTTAATTACTAGAGGCTTGAGAACTTTAGATGTTAGATTAGATAGACATAGAGAAAATGCAAAAAAAATTGGAGCTTTTTTGTCAAAAAATAAAAAGATTAAACTTCTTTATCCATTTAAGAAAAATTCCTTAAATTTTAGAATGTGGAAAAAGTATTATTCTGGTGCCTCAGGATTAATGGGGCTTAAAATAAAATCAAATAATATCAATTCTGTTAGAAAATTTGTAAATTCACTTAAATTATTTGGCTATGGTTATAGTTGGGGTGGTTTTGAGAGTTTAGTTTTACATCAAGAATTTAGGGAAACAGGAAATAGAAAATTTATGAATTTAGCAAAAGATGAACATTTAGTCAGATTTCATATAGGACTTGAGGATCCAAATGATTTAATTGCTGATATTAAACAAGCATTAAGACATTTGAAATGAGCTCAGAAAAATTTTTTCAGTCAAGAACAGCGTTAATCACATTATTTGCGG
The DNA here is from genome assembly GCA_902596925.1 of uncultured Pelagibacteraceae bacterium. GTDB lineage: Bacteria > Pseudomonadota > Alphaproteobacteria > Pelagibacterales > Pelagibacteraceae > Pelagibacter. The sequence goes on from CACJVT010000017.1 coordinate 7,109, forward strand.
CTTGTTTTGTTGTTTTAATTTCTCTTGGTGTACGACAAACCTTTGGTTTGTTTTTCATGGATTTCAATGAAAGTCTCAAAATAAGCAATACAGCATTTGGTTTTGCGATAGGAATGCAGATGTTAATGTGGGGATTAACTGGACCTATTTTTGGTGCTATTGCAGATAAGTATGGTGGTCATATAGCAATTATTTCAGCATTTATTTTTTATACAGCTGGAATATTTTTTTTATATACAGGACCTAATACAGGAATCTTTTTTCAAATACACATGGGGTTGTTAATTGGAATTGGACTGGGAGGGACTGCCATAAGCATTCCAATGTCTATTGTTGGAAAACACTTTCCTTTATCTACAAGAACTATTGCAATGAGTTTTGTGACTGCTGTTGGATCATTTGGTTACTTTTTGTCGCCAATTTTTACAAGTTACTCTCTAAATGAATTTGGATGGAATTACACTTTATTCGTTTTCGGGATACTTCTAATTACTGGTTTAATAGCCGCATACTTTGTAAGATCTCCTTCTGCAACTGAAAATGTAGAAAAAACATCAGACCAATCGTTTTCTGAAGCACTTAATGAAGCATTTAAAACAAAAAGTTATATTTTACTTGTATCTGGTTTTTTTGTTTGTGGATTTCATATTACTTTAGTTGGAACTCATGTTCCTAAGTATGTAATAGATAGAGGTCTTGAGGATTGGACTGCTGCAGCTATTTTATCTTTAATTGGGTTATTCAATATTTTCGGTTCTTTGTTAAGTGGCTATCTTTCAGCCAAAATGAGTAAAAAAATAATCTTAAGTACAATCTACTTTTTGCGAGGAGTTTCAATAATATTCTTTATATTTACCCCAGCTAGTAATGTTGCAGCATTTATATTTGGAGCAAGTTTTGGGTTCCTCTGGTTATCGACAGTACCAGCTACAAGTGGAATAGTTGCTCATCTTTTCGGAACAAAATATTTGGGCTTGTTATATGGAATAGTTTTTTTAAGTCATCAAATTGGATCGTTTTTTGGTGCATATCTTGGAGGTTTATTTCACGATACTTATGGGTCATATGATTATGCGTGGTATTTAGCAATTGCTTTATCTGTTTTTGCAGCAATAATTCATTTACCAATAAAAGAAAAACCAGTTTTAAGATTAAAAACAGAATAAATTGAATAGAACAAATCAATTAACAAAACTACACTTATCAGGGAAACCCTATATTATTTATAAATCTCAAAACGGGTTCGATCTTTACACCGATTTTTCAAAAAAAATAATTTTAAATAATAAAAATATTAAAAGTTTTTTAAAAAAAAAAAATAAAAAACAATCAACCAACACAGATCTTTTCATTGGTTTTTTTGGATATGAGTTATTAAATAATCTGATTGATGTAAAAGTTCCTAAACAAAAAAATTTTAACTTTCCAAAGGGTATTTTTTATAAACCAGAAAAAAAGATCAAACTCAGTAACAAGTTAAACTATGATTTAAAAAATTTTGAATGTGGGAACTTTAAAATCAATATTAATAGAAAAAATTATACAAAAATATTCAATAAATTTAAGAAAAAGATAAAGAGTGGCGAGACATATCAAATTAAAATTTGTACTAAATATAAAACAAAGTCAAAAATTAATCCGTTAGATTTTTTTTCAAGGCTATCTGATACCAATCTAGCTCCAGAGGCCTTTATGATTAAAGATAATAATTACTCAATTATTAGCTGTTCCCCGGAAACTTTAATTATTAAAAAAGGAAGCGACATATCTACAAAACCAATAGCTGGGACCGTAAAAAAGACTAAGCAGTTTAATAAAATAAAAGCATTAAATTATTTTAGAAAAAATTTAAAAGAAACCAAAGAGCACAATATGATTGTTGATATGGAAAGAAATGATTTATCAAGAATTTGCAAGGTAGGTTCAGTAAAATTGTCTAAACAAAAAATCGTTGAGGAATATAAAGACCTTTTTCACTATGTTAGCTTAATTAAGGGAAAATTAAAAAAAAATATAAA
>CACJVT010000018.1 GCA_902596925.1 uncultured Pelagibacteraceae bacterium
GCAGGAACTGGATCTGATCATCAAGATTTTGGAGTTGTTGCTGGTATTGAATTTAATAAAGATGGAACAAAAATGTTTACAAGTTTTGCTAATCAAGCATGTGTGCAAACTAATAAGGAGAATGGAGCAAGCGAGCAAGGTGAAGTTTGCAATTCGACTACCTATAACGTCTCATTTCGAGCTCAGGTTATAAACACTTACAACTTGTCTACACCATATGATATCTCCACCCAATCTTTTGCAGGAGATAGTGAAAGATGTGAAATGACAGATCTTGATGCTGCTGGTAATGGTACTTTTTATACAGTTTATGATTTAGAATTAAGTAGTGATGGAATGAAATTACTTGTAGTTACAAGAGCTGTTGGTGATGATGCAGATTTAGATAAGGTATATGTGTATGATTTATCATCACCTTACGATATTTCATCTTGCTCACAAAGCTCTAAAACTACAAATCTAGACTCTTCTACTTTTACTGATAGTAGTAAAGCAGGAACTTTTTCTTCTTCTTCACAACGTAGAAACCATAGACTACAAGGTGTAGAAATTAATAACGACGGAACTAAATTATTTTTATTATTCTATGATGACGCTGATGCTAATATTCACGGTAGATTGTATGAGTATAACCTTTCAACTCCTTATGACGTATCAACATTATCACTTGTTACTTCTGCGGGAATTGAATTAGGTGATACAGCAACCGAAGTGGATAATCCATCAGCTATCAGGTTTAGTCCAAACGGAAAAAGACTATTCGTAGTAAGCCACTTTGATTCCGACGCTTCAGACAGAGGAGTTACTCAAATTACACTTACAAATCCTTTTGATACTTCATCATTTGTTGTTGACGGCAAACTCGTTGTATTTGGCACTATGTCATATAACAATTCTCAACCTCGGGGAATTGCTTTTAACTCAAGTGGACTTAAGTTGTATTTAACTAAAGATAGAAGTACAAATCCTGATGCAGGCGATGATCAAATTATAGAGCATGATCTAAAGTGTCCTTATAATCTTATTGTGGGTAAATGTCTTTCAATTACGGAAAATAGTGATCGAACTGGGATGGCATTAGCTCAAATAGAAATTGCTAAAAGAACTATTGATCATTCAACCGATACTGCGTTGAACCGATTAAAATGGATTAGAAGAAATAAAGATAAACAAAATTTAACTAATCTAAATATTAACTTTAAATTTACTGATCAAAGATTAGCCTCTTTAACCGAAGCTGTTAAAACTTCTGCAGCAAAAAAGAAAAAGAAAGATAAAAAAGAAGATGTATTTTATTGGAGCGAGGGCAGTGTAGCAATTGGCAGAATTGGTGATACCAGTACTTCTTCTACCAAAAAAATTGATACGGACGCGATTACAATTGGTGCAGATAAATTTACTGATGGAAATGGAATTAAAGGATGGGCATTTAGAATTGGTAGAAATAATGTTGATGTTGGAACTGCTGGAAGTAATTTAGATGCTGATACTTATAACATTACCTTTTATTCAACTTCACCAATTGAAAATGATACTAAGTTCTTAGATAGTGTAATTGGTCTTGGTAAATTAAATTATGATTTATTAACTGTGCTTGATGGAGAAAAATTAACAGCTGAAAGAGATGGTCGTCAAATATATGGAACGATTAGAATAAAGGATGAGATAAAAAAAGATAAACTTACTTTAATTCCTTCAGGTAGATTTGATATCGGTCACACTTACTTAAAGTTTTATAAAGAAAGTGGATTAGGTGGTATTGATGTTGAAGGACAAAATATTACTTCTAAAAAAATTCGAGCTGGTCTTGCAGCTGTTGAGGATCTATCCAATGATAAATACGATATAAAAAGACATGGTAAAATCGAATACATTGCAGATATCGATCGGTCCTCTGATTTTAAATATACCTACGTCGGTGATAACAGTGTAAATTTTAATGACACTTTGCACTCAGGAGCTTTACATAACATTAGTGGTGAAATTGGTATTGATATTGTTTTACCTGATAGATTTAGTATTTTTTTAATCTATGAACGTAATCAAGCATTAGGCTCAGGACATACAGATAAATTACATATTGCATTGGGTTATTTGCCTAATAAAGAAACAAATTTTGCATTTTCAATAGATGGAACTGATAATTTAAAATCAAACTACGTACTAAGTAAAAATATTAACGATTATAATATTGATTTAAAATTGACTAATGATTTAATGCGCCCCAAAGAATACGATGAAATATCATTTAATTTAAACCGTCAGTTTTAGCTTAGAGAATGAAAAAAGTTTTATTTGTTCTATTTTTCTTTTTAGTACTACTTTCAAATTCATTTGCAGAATTTACTTTTGTACAAACAAAAAATGTTGCATTAGATACTCCTGGTATTAGAGGAATAAACTTTAAGCCTGATGGTACCAGAATGTATATAACCAATCGTTATGATGATCAAAAAGCTTATATGATCGAATATTCACTTAGCAAACCATTTGATATAAGCACAGCTACAATTTCTTTTACAGGAGGTAAGCCAAAAGGAACTGCATTAGCATGTGACGGAGCAGGAGGAGATGATCATATGGAATTACCTCATGCAATTGAATTTAAGCCGGATGGAACACGAGTGTTTGTAACTACAAATAAGGATTTTAGTGGCAACCCTGGTGTTGCAGTTTTTCAATTTAGATTAAGTACTCCTTGGGATTCAACTACATTAGTTTGTGAAAAAATATATGAGGTAGATGTCACCGATTCAGGTAAAAATCCACCAGATGAAGATCAAGTTAGAACTCTAGCTTTTAAACCAGATGGAACACGAATGTTTGTAGGTGGAAAGGCAGAACATAAAATAAGACAATATGATTTAGCAACTCCTTTTGATCTTAGATCTGGAGTAACTCCAGGAGGAATTTCAAGTGCACTATCAAGTGCTGATAATAATATGAGAAATATTCAATTTAATCCAGATGGTACCCAATTATTTATTGCTGGAAATCAAAATACAAGAATGAATAAATATAATTTAAGTACAGCTTACGATATCACAACTTTATCATCTTCATTTACTACATTTGATTTAGGAAGTAGAACAAATAACATGATGGGATTTATATTTGCTTCAAACTTTACAAAGTTGTTTGTAACTAGTGATGATGGAGATAACGATGATAATGGGAATGACAATCAAATCCATGAATATGATATTGATTGTGCAGGTACAATAACTTGTGCTGATCCTTCTAAAAATGCTGATGTGAAAGCTATAATCGAGGCAAATGTTGAGTCTGCTAAACGTATAATTAGAAACAATACTCTTCCAATATTTCATAGGACTGAATGGTTAAGAAGACATAAAAATAAAGACAATCTAAATAACCTTAATGCAGGGATAGATTTTACAAATGAAAAAATTGCAAGATTAGTTAGTGCATTAGAAACTATTAAAAAAGATAAGGATAGAACTTATAGTAGTGATGATTGGTTTCAGTGGAGCGAGGGAAGAGTAAGCTTAGGTAAAAAAAGTGCAATAAGTGGGTCTTCTCGAGATATTCATGGTTATGGTATTTCAATTGGTGCAGATAAAATTAAGAAGGAAGATAGAGATGCAATGTATGGTTATGTTTTTCAATATGGAAATGATGATGTTGACATTGGAAACAATGGCACAAACCTAAGTACAGATAGTTACAGTATCGCAATGTATAGTACAAAATTTAAAGATAAAGAGTCTTTTACTGATAGTATTATTGGATTTAGTTTATTAGACATTAATCATAGAAGAGTAATTAATAACAACACCTTAAAAGGTGATAGAGCTGGACAACAGATATTTGGTTCAATAAATTTTGGGAAAAGATTGCATGATGAAAAAATAAATTTAAGTCCAGGTATTAAAATAGATTTGGGATATACAAAATTAAAAGAATTTAGAGAAAAAACTACAATAGGCGATAGTTTAGCTGACGCATTAATATATAAAGATCAAAACATCAAAACAGCTTTAGCTACAATTGGTTTTCTTTTTGATACAGAAAATAAGCAAGAGGAAAGAACAATCAATCATCACGGAAGAATTGAGTATGTTGGAGACCTGAGCCCGTCATCAAACGCAGAGTTTATTTACAGGAATGATGAAGGAACTGGCTACAATTATAGTACAAATAATAAGTCTAAACATAATTACAGAATAGGTTATGGTTTTGATGTTACATCAATAACAGGTTGGTCTGTTGTAACAAATTTTGAAAGATTTGGAGCGAGTGGCAAAGGTTTTTATAATGAGTTTTATTTATTGATTGGATATGTTCCTATTGACGATCTAAAATTTACATTCCAATTAAACGATTTTGAAAATGCTAGTTTAGATTTAAATAAGAAAATAAATGAGTTAGATTTAAAAATAAGTACGAATTACGATATTTTAAGTGTTGTACCTAATTACAATGCAAATATTACATTAAGTAACAGTTTTTAATATTTTCTTAAAAAAATATATAATAAATTACCCAAATTATTAGTGAATATTCAAAAAAAGACTTTGATAATTGAAGCTGCTTTTCACTAAACTTTGAAATTAAATATTTCTTTGAGAAATGAAAACCTAAGTGCACAATTATTATACTAACTATAATACCAATTATTGTAGATTGAATTGAAAAGTTTTTATAACCAAAATAACAAGCCACAATTAAAGTCAGCCAAGAAACATTGGAAATGAATACTTTAAAAATAAGCCCAGTTTTTTTACTAAAAACTGATTGTGTTTTTATAATTGAATAAGACCAAATAATTCCAATTAAAAAGCTTATATATTTTAATATCATTCAATAAGTTTAAATATTTTATCAAAATATTGATTTGTAATATAATTTAGCTTGAGCACCATAAGTTTCTTGGCTTGAATAAAGACCATCCAAATTTACAGAAAATAAATTATTTTCTAGAGGTTGAAACTCATAATCTAAACCTACAGTAAGGATTATTTCTCTTGATAAATCATCGTCTGGTTTATAGCTAGCTGAAACATTATTGACTTTAAACTCTTGGGTGTTTTCTAAAACTACTTGTCTATAATCAGCAAGCCAAGTGAAATATAATTTTGATTTATCATCACTTAAGATCGAATATTCATCACTTAATGCAACTGATGCATTTATAAAATCTTTTTTTTCCCATTTGTAATAGTGGCTTTCTTCGTGAGAAGGGGTTAAGCTGTAACCTATGGAATAACTAATGTCAGGTATCATATCATTTAAAAACTTAGTTCCATAAAGAGCATCATAACTAAAATACTCATCATCTATGTCTAATAATCCGCTAGTAGTTGTGTTGGTAAGAATTCTTCTAGTGCTATTATTATAAGTTACACCCAATAGAAAAAAGGTTTCAGAATTGGAATCAAATTTAGATTGTTGTTCATCTATGAGCAAACCAGTTGAAATGCTGATACGATCTATATTATGATCTTTAGAAAATTCTTGCCTTCCTGTTTCAATCAAAAATATTTGATTTGAGCTTTCTCCAGGTTGAATAATATTTGCTCCAGCTCTCAAATTATTATGTTCCAGTCTTAAGGATTCTTTTTCTCCTTGTCTTTTTTCAAAAGATGTGAACATCTCTGTCCATGCATCATCTTGATTTAAATATTGTTCGCTTCTTTTAAATTTACTAATTGATTTTCTCAAATTAATTGATTTGTGTCCAAGTTGCTCATCTAAGATTTCATTTCCTCCTTGGCCCACTGAACCAACAGAGCCTTTGACTATAATATTTCCATCAAGATCTTCTAAATCATAACCCCCTCCACCCGTGGTGTCATAATAATACGACTGTCCCATACCATGGTTTACTTTTATTGTATGACCAGAGTCTGTAATATTAATCTTTCCGATAACAATACCACTATCCTTTAAGATTAATGTCGCTCCAGTAGCTCCATCAGTTGACAGTGTAATTGCATTTTGAGATGGACCATCTTTATTTTCAATTTTTCCACTGTTAGTTAAAGTTGCTGAACCACCCGCTACAACTACTGCACTTTCTGAAGTATGGTAAATATGTCCACCTTTAAAGTTATTTATAGTAACATTGGTGGAGTCATCATCACTTTTAATTGTATTTGTGCCATCATTATCATCATCAGTAGCAAAAATTGTTCCATAGTTATTGATAGTCATGTTGTTAGTTGTACCAGAATTATTTAACAAAGAGATAGTGTTTGTATTTGCTTGGATTATTCCACCGCTATTATTTGTTAATGAACCGTCTTCTGCGTCGGTTAAATTAATAGCCTTTGAAGATGCTGATATGATTGTTCCACTATTAGTAATGGTTAAGCCAGAAGCGGAGGCACCGTTAATAGTGTTTGATTTAGTTCCTGTTGTTTCTGCGGTAGAACCTGCTTCAATGATAACTGTTCCATTATCCTGTCCATTAATATTAATCATATTATTCAGTGCATTACTTAATGTAGATGAATTTGAAATAGTTAAAGTTGTATCGGCTGAAGTAAAAGTTTGTTTGGCTGTAGTTGTTCCACCATCATCAATATCAATTGAATAAGCCAAATTTTGATAAATTATGACAAAAAATATAATTTTAATTAGGTGCTTTAAATTTTTACACATAAAAGGGATTTATAGTAAATTTGGTCTTAATTTTCATCTTTTAAGTTCAATTGAATAGGTTCTACTTTTAGCGTTTTATCTATTAAATTGTTAATTATTCAATTAC
>CACJVT010000019.1 GCA_902596925.1 uncultured Pelagibacteraceae bacterium
GATAGTTGATAATTTAGATAAAATTGGAGGTCAATGTATCGAACTTTATCCTGATAAGCCAATTTACGATATACCGGCTGTACCCGAATGTACAGGAGAAGAACTTACTAATAATTTATTAGATCAATTAAAACCTTTTGATATCAAATTTCATTTAAGTGAAAGAGTTGAAGAAGTAAAAAAAGAGGCAAATAATTGGTTAGTAAAAACTAGCGGCGGGAATTCTTTTTTGACACCAAATGTAATTATTGCAGGTGGTGTTGGTTCATTTGAGCCTCGAAAATTTTCACCAAAAGAGTGTGAAAAATTCGAAAACAAATCGTTGTTTTATTCGGTAAAAGATAAAAAAATCTTCAAAGGAAAAACAGTTTCAATTTTTGGAGGAGGAGATAGTGCATTAGATTGGGCTATTGAGTTATCAAAAGAGTCTAAAGTTAACTTGATACACAGACGAGATGAATTTAGAGGCGCACAAGCCACTGTTAATAAAATACATGCGTTAGTAAAAGATGGTAAAATCAATCTTTTTACAAAAAATCAAATAGCTAACGTTCATGGAGAACAAACACTAGATAGTATTGATATCAAACACGATAATGGTGAAATAAAAAATTTAAAGACTGAATATGTTTTAGGCTTTTTTGGTCTCATTATGCAGCTAGGACCAATTGCTAATTGGGGTCTAAATCTCAATAAAAAAACTATTGAGGTAGATACTGAAAAATTTGAGACTAATCAAGAAGGTATTTATGCAGTAGGTGATATTTGTAATTACCCTGGTAAATTAAAACTAATTTTGTCGGGGTTCCATGAAGGAGCCTTAGCAGCAAGAGCATGTTTTAAATTAGCAAGACCTGATGAAAAATATAGATTTGAGTTCACGACAACTTCAACAAACTTATTGAAAAGACTTGGAAAAAAAGAGTGATAGATCTTTACTCAGCTAATACTCCTAATGGCAAAAAAATTAGTATTATGCTTGAGGAAATTGGATTTGATTACAAAGTAATCAAAGTTGATATTAATAATGGTGAACAATTTAAAGATGAATTCAAAAAAATAAGTCCTTTAAGTAAAATTCCAGTAATTATTGATCATAAAAACAAAAAAACGATCTTTGAGTCTGGAGCAATCTTGATTTATTTAGCTGAGCTAAGTGGAAAATTTTATAATTCTGAAGAAAGATTAGAAATTAATCAGTGGTTGATGGCTCAAATGGGTTATGTTGGTCCAATGTTAGGTCAACATCATCAATTCCATCATTATAATCCTGGAAAAAGTAAATTTGGTGAGGAGAGATATTTTAAAATTTCTAAACGAATATACAAGGAATTGGACGAGAGATTATCTAAATCAAAATTTTTATCAGGTGATAATTACACAATTGCAGATATTGGGACATTCCCTTGGATAGCAAGACACGAATGGCATGATATTGGTCTTAATAATTACAAAAATCTTACCAGATGGTACGAGGAAATTTCAAAAAGAGATGGTGTTAAAAAGGGATTTGCTTTTATGGATGAAAATGAAGTTCCACCTAAACCATATTAGTTCATTGAGCTAAGCAATCTAAACAAAGAGGCAAAAATTCCATGCCCCGAAACCTCAATAGCAAGGACAATGATAATTATCAAAAGTATTTTTGTATCCATTAACTAAAAACAATAAATAACAAAATTATCCAAAACAAACCGTAATAATAATATATATACTTTTTAGTAAAATAATAGGTTACTGGATTATGAACTTTTTTAGTTTTTTTCTTTTTTTTAGTCATCGGCGTGAACTTTTTCATCCTTTTCATGTTTTTCCTGAGCAGCAATAGTATACTTAGCAACAGGTCTCGCCATAAGTCTTTTTAGCCCAATTGGCTCTGCAGTATCGAGACAGTAACCATAAGTATCATCTTTAATTCTCATTAAAGCCTTGTCTATTTCAGATATTAATTTTATTTGTCTATTGATCGCTTTCATTTCTACATTTTTATCAGTATATGAACTTGCTTGATCCACAATGTCTGCAGAAATACTATTATCGTCCATACTTCCATTGTAAAGAGCTTCATTATTTGCTTTGACCAATTCTTTTCTCCATTCTTGTAATTTCATTCTAAAAAAAACACGGTGTTTTTCACACATATATTTTTCTGTGTCTTTTGGAATATAAGTTTTAGAAATTTTGATTGGACCTTTAATTGTCTCTTTAGTTTTAGCTACTTTAGTTTTAGCTACTTTAGTTTTAACTGATGTTGTCTTAACTTTAGTTTTAGCGGGAGTTTTATTCTTTGCTTTTACAACTTTTTTTTTAACTTTGCTGGTTTTAGCCATATTTTCTAATTGAGTTCGAGGGAGTATATTCAGCAAAATATGGGTGTCAAGCAACGTTAATTATTGTAATTATTAAGAAATGATCAGTTTAAATAGAAATATAAATAATATATTTTTTATTTTTATTTTATCACATTTATTAGTGTGGACGGTTATTCCTACAATAACTAATAAAAATTTACCCCTGGATGTCATCGAAGCATTAGCATGGGGCAGTAATTTAGACTGGGGTTTCAATAAACATCCACCTGGTAGCGCATTTTTTCCAGAAGTTTTTTTTCAGATTTTTGGTGCACAAGATTGGGCATATTATTTTTTAAGTTCGTTATTTGTAGTAATTTCTTTTTATTTTGTTTTTAAAGTTGCTGACGAGATTTTATCAGACAAATTATTAAGTCTTTTTTCAGTTTTAATTTTAGAAGCAATCTATTTCTATAATTTTACAACACCTGAGTTTAATGTTAATGTGTGCCAGCTCCCCTTTTGGTCTTTAGTTGTTTATTTTTCATGGAGAATCTACTCTTCAAAAGAAATTAAATTATTAGATTGTTTTTTAATCGGTTTGTTCAGTGCAGTAGGATTTTTGTCAAAGTATTTATTTGTTTATCTATTAGCATCAATTTTTTTTATTCTTTATATATTTAGTATTAATCAAAAAAGATAGAAAATTTGATTTCAAATATTTTATTACTTTAGAAGTTTTTGTGATTTTATTAATTCCCCATTTTATATGGTTATATGGCAATGATTTTATCACAATTTTTTATGGCTTAAAAAGAACTGGCTTAGAACCAGGTTTTATAAATCATTTTGAGCAGCCAATATTGTTTTTGCTTAAACAAGCAGGAACACTTCTTCCGTTTTTCTTTTTGATTTGGTTATTAGTAAAAAAAGTTAAATTTAAGTTTAATGTTAAAGATAAAAGATTACTATTTTTATTATTTATAAACTTATTACCAATCTTCCTAATTTTTATTACTTCTGCGATAATGGGTTCGAAAATTAGAACGATGTGGATGACACCTTTTTATTTATATTTTGGGGTTTTATTTATCTATATTTTGAAATCACAAATAAATGTTAAAAGAATAAATTCTTTTTTATTGGGATTTTTGTTTCTATTTTTTTTGTCACCAATCATTTATTCTTATGTATCAATTTCTCAAACAGATAAAAGAACTGACTATCCTGGAAAAGAGATTGCATCTAAAGTGCAATTAATTTGGAGTAAAGATTT
>CACJVT010000020.1 GCA_902596925.1 uncultured Pelagibacteraceae bacterium
TATTTACCAATGTTAACAGTTCTTTGGTGGACCCTAAAAATTTTTCTGACGATAATTTTATAGAGAGAAAAGGACCATACTGCATTATTCCTCCAAATTCATTCGTTTTAGCGAAAACAGTTGAGTATTTTAGAATACCAAAAGATGTTTTATGCATTTGTGTTGGAAAAAGCACTTATGCTCGAACAGGTATTATTTGTAATGTAACACCAATAGAAAATGAATTTGAAGGAAATATAGTAATTGAACTAAGTAACACTACACCTAATCCAGCAAAAATATATTCTAATGAGGGTATTGCTCAATTCTTATTTTTTAAATCAGATACACAACCAGAGACAACATATAAGTCCAAGAATGGTAAGTATCAGGGGCAAACTACAATTCAGGTTGCAAAAATTAAGAAATAATTTATGGATAAGTTTTCTATTGAAGGCCCAAGTAGATTAAGGGGAGAAGTTAAAATTTCTGGATCTAAAAATTCCTCTCTTCCAATTTTAGCAGCAACTTTATTATTTAATCAGCCAGTTGTGTTAAAAAATTTACCAAAGGTAAAAGATATCAATACAATGATAAATTTATTAAGATCATTAGGATCGAAAATTATTTTATCTAAAGATAAAAGAGTCGCTAGAATACACAATAAAAAAAATCTTAAAACATTCGCAAGTTATTCTCTTGTTAAAACAATGAGAGGTTCAATTTTGGTCCTAGGCCCTTTAATTGCTAAATATTATAAATCAAAAATTTCTTTACCTGGTGGATGTTTAATTGGAGCAAGACCAATAAATTATCATTTAGACTCTTTGAAAAAACTTGGAATGAGCTATATTTTAAAAGATGGCTATATTTTAGCTAAATCCAATGGTAAATTAAAAGGAACAACTATAAAGTTTCCTAGACTAACTGTAGGAGCTACAGAAAATTCTATAATTGCAGCTTGTTTAGCAAAGGGTACTACTATTTTAAAAAATTGTGCAATTGAACCTGAAATAAAAGATTTAACAAAGTTTTTAAACTCTGCAGGAGCAAAGATTTCCTGGATTGGTAGAACATGTAAGATTGTTGGAGTAAAAATTTTAAATCCAACAGAATACTCAGTCATGGCTGATAGGATAGAGGCCGGTACCTTTTGTGTAGCAGCAACATTGGCAAAAGGAAACTTGAAGATATCGAATTTTGATGCAAAAATTATCAAAACCGAATTAGAATTACTAAAAAGGTTTGGTGCAAAAATAAAAGTGCATAAAGAAAAAATTTTTATCAAAGGTCCACAGAAAATTAGATCCATTAAAAATATTGAAACTAAAGAATATCCAGGTGTAGCAACTGATTTACAGTCGCAACTTATGGTTTTGATGTGTAAAGCAAGTGGAAAAAGCTCTATCACTGAAAATATATTTGAAAATAGATTTATGCATGTAGCTGAACTGCGCAGACTTGGTGCAAAAATAAATGTAAAGAATAATAAAGCTTACATTTTTGGAAATACTAAATTTATTGGTGCTGAATTAATGTCTAGCGATTTAAGAGCATCGGTTTCATTGGTATTAGCAGCAATGGTTTCTAAAGGTAAATCAATAATTAACAGGATTTATCATTTGGATCGTGGATATGAAAATATCGAGCATAAATTAAAAAAAATTGGCGTTAAAATAAAAAGATTAAAATAGTGAGTAAATACCTAGCTAAAATTATTGCAAATGATCAAGAGGGATTGCAAATGATCTCAGCATGTGTTTCAGGCTCAAAAACAAAAGTTGATAATATTAAGTATTTAGCATCAAGCAAAGTTTTTTTATTATCGATCGAAAGAATTAAAATTGAATCTGACCAAATGAATAAAAAAATAAACAGTATTTGCAGATTCGATTTTGTCGATAAGGTTAAATCTAAAAATATCAATCAAGGAAATAAAGAGGAAATTTTAAACTTAATTGGCATCGATTATTTGAAAAATAAAGACGATTATGAAATAAATTTAATTTTTGATAAGAATAGTCACATTGTTTTGACTACAGAAACAATTGAAGTAAGATTAGAAGATCAAAATGAAATTAAATAAATATGTTAACATTAAATATTAAGCAAAGAAACTTCTATAAGTTGTTGAATAATTTCCTTTCAAAAAGAAGAAAAAAACTTCAGTCAAGCTCTGTCTCTGTCTCTAGAATTGTTAATGATGTAAAGAAAAATGGCGATAAAGCTGTGCTTAAATATGAACGAAAATTTAATAAGAATAATATTATTACTCCATCAGTTAAGCAAATTGATAATTCAATTAGATCTTTAGATAAAAAAGTAAAAAAAGCAATTGATGATGCTTATAATAGGATTTATAAATTTCACTCTCTGCAAAAGTTCAAAAATATTTCCTATAAAGATAGATATAATAACAAAATTGATTATAAGCATATACCTCTTGGTTCTGTTGCAATATATGTACCTGGTTCTACAGCCTCTTATCCCTCTAGTGTTTTAATGTCTGCTATTCCAGCCATAGTGGCTCAAGTAAAAAGAATTGTAATGATTAATCCCGGGTATAAAGGAAATCAAAATCCTGCTGTACTATATGCGGCAAGACGATGTGGCATTAAAGAAATATATTCTATTGGCGGTCCTTCAGCTATTGCAGCTGTAGCTTATGGAACAAAAAAAATTAAACCAGTAAATAAAGTTGTAGGTCCAGGTAATTCTTATGTCGCTGCAGCGAAAAAAGAAGTATTTGGAGATATTGGAATTGATGCAATGACTGGTCCCTCAGAGATCCTAA
>CACJVT010000021.1 GCA_902596925.1 uncultured Pelagibacteraceae bacterium
GAAATCATTAAATATTTTATGTCGTGGTGCTGCAATTAGATATTTTATGACTAGACTTTATGACTATTCAAATACTCCTAAGACAGCATTAATTAAGATAAAAGATCCAAGAGAATATTATCAAAAGCTTGTAATACACAATAATTTAAGAACTTATAAAGATTATTTGAATTAATGATTAAAATATACACTGATGGTTCATGCATTGACAATCCGGGTCAAGGTGGCTGGGCAGCAATAATATTAGATGAGGGGAAAAAAACTGAAATAAAAGGAAGTAAAAAAGATACTACAAATAATCAAATGGAATTATTAGCGCCTATAGAGGCGCTTAAAAAGATTCCAAAAGGAAGTAAAGTTCAAATTTTCACTGACTCTAAATATGTTAAGTCTGGAATAACAGAGTGGATACACAATTGGAAAAAAAATGGATGGAAAACTGCAAATAAAAAAGAGGTGAGTAATAAAGAACTTTGGACAGAATTGGACCAACTAAATAGTGAATTTGAAATAAGTTGGAACTGGGTAAAAGCGCATTCAACAGATAAATTAAATAACGAGGTGGATTTACTTGCTAGAGATGCTGCAAATTTATAGTAGATTGTTCAATAAGTTTTCTGCAGAAGTTAAGCCGCATTCTTTAGTCTCTTCTTCTTCATGAATTTTAATAACTGTAAAATTTTCAATAACCATCAAATAACGATTTGATCTAATTCCCATTCCTTTTGCATTTCTATCAACTTCCGCACCGATTGCTTTCGTAAATATTAAATATGGGTCAGATAACATTTTAATTTTATCTCCAGTATTATTAATCTCTCCCCAGCCATTCATTACATAAGGGTCATTGACTGATAAACAAAATATATTTTCTATTCCTTTTGCTTTGATTTTATCTGCATTAGCTACAAAACCTGGTAAATGAAGTTTGGAGCAAGTTGATGTAAATGCTCCAGGTAAACCAAACAAAACAATTTTTCCATTACCTATGATTTCTCTTAAGTTACTTTTTTGAGGCTCTCCATCAATAAGTTGAAAAATCTCTGTGTCTGGAAGTTGATCTTTTATTTTAATTTTCATATCGAATTCATTACATATTTTTTAACTTTTTCAATATCATTTGAAAGAAGTTCAAATTTTTCTTTTCTGTCATAAACATATTTAAGACTTTCTGGTAAATTTTCAGTTTTTGATATTGCATCTTCTATTGCCTTTGGAAATTTACACGGGTGTGCAGTTGATAATACAACGCAATTTTTTTCCAACCCTAATTTTCTAACAGCACCAATACCTACTGCAGTATGCGGATCAACCACCATCTGATGTTCATCATTGATAGTTTTTATCATTTTAACAGTTTCGTTTTCGTCAAGCATCTCAGATACAAAATTCTTTTTGATTTTATCTAAATCGTTTTTATCAATTTTATAGGTATTATTTTTTATTTCAGCCATTACACCTTTTGTAACTTCTGAGTTACAATCTTTTACATCATATAAAAGCCTCTCAAAATTACTTGCTATTTGTATATCCATACTTGGAGTATTTGTTTCCTCAACTTTCTTTTGACTATAGTCGCCGCCTGATATGGCTCTATGAAGTATGTCATTTCTATTTGTAGCTACGATTAGCTTATCAATTGGAAGGCCTAATTTTTTTGCTAAATATCCAGCATAAATATCACCAAAGTTTCCTGTTGGAACAGAAAAGGATAAAGGCTGACCATTTCCAACTTTAAAGAAAGCGTAAAAATAATACACTGATTGAGCAATAATTCTTGCCCAATTAATTGAATTTACCCCAGACATATTAATTGATTTAGAAAATTTTTCGTCATTGAACATTGCTTTTACTAGATTTTGACAGTCATCAAAGTTGCCCTCTACTGCAATATTAAATACGTTATTCTCCTCATGTATTGTCATTAACCTTCTTTGTACAGGTGAAATTTTATTATTGGGGTGTAATACAAAAACATTTAAATTATTTTTTCCCTTCAAAGCGTCTATGGCAGCTGCACCCGTATCACCTGAGGTTGCTACTATTATATTAATTTTTTTTTGATCACGGTCTAAATGGTATTGATAAAAATTACCAATCAATTGCATTGCGATATCTTTAAAAGCAAGTGTGGGTCCATGAAATAGTTCTAATACTTTTAAATCTCCTAGACTTGAAATTTTAACAACATCGTCAGATCTAAAATTTGAATATGATTTTGAAATCATAGAGATTAGATC
>CACJVT010000022.1 GCA_902596925.1 uncultured Pelagibacteraceae bacterium
AAATTTTCCCTCAAAATTAAAAGTTCTCGACAAAAATCTTTACAATGAGTTAACGATTATTTGGAATACGGATGATCTTAAAAGATTTAAACCATCACCATTTGATGAGGCCAGATGGGGATTGGCCATCATTGAAGATAGTCTGTGGGACACTGTTCCAAAAGTTTATAGAAAATTAAATTCTATATTTGTAAAAAATATGGGTAAAAATTTACCAAAAAATTTTAATCCTATTGTATTTGGTTCATGGATGGGTGGTGATCGAGATGGTAATCCTAATGTTACTTCTGAAGTCACAAGAAAAGTAATTTTACTCTCTAGATGGGAAGCAGCTAAATTATATGAAAAAGCTCTCACTAAAATAATAAGATCTTATTCTATGGAAAAGGCTTCAATAAAAATCTTAAGTAAAGTTGGCCAATCATTTGAGCCTTACAGAGTTTTTTTAAGGCCTTTGAGAGATAAAATGAGAATTACCCATAGATCAATAGAACAACACCTAGTGCATAATAAGCCACTAGATCAAAAAAAATTATTAAGTTCTCGAGAGGAAATTCTTAAACCTTTAAGAGTTGTAAGAGAATCATTAGAGCAAAATCAAAATGAGAATATTGCTAGTGGTGAATTGTTAGACTTAATGAGGCGAGCAAAATGTTTTGGGATTAATTTAGCTAGATTAGATATCAGACAAGAGTCTGCAAGACATAAACAATTGATATCTGAGTTTGTTAAGACGAAGTATAAAAAAAATTATTCAAATTTTAATGAGAAAGAAAAAATAAAATTTTTAAAGAAATTTATAACTTCTAAATCTAATAAAATTGGAAATTTTCAATTTAAGAATAGAGAAAATAAGGAGGTATGGACAACCTTTAATACGTTATCTAAAGAGCCACCAGAGTGTTTAGGTGCATATGTAATATCAATGACCACCTCTGCTTCTGATATTTTATCTGTGTCCTTTTTACAAAAAGAGGCAAATATTAAAAACAAATTAAGAGTAGTTCCTTTATTTGAAACTTTAGATGATCTTATTAATGCAAAATCTATAATGGAAACATTGTTCTCACAAAAATGGTATAGAAAACTGATCAATCATGAACAGGAGGTAATGATTGGATATTCCGACTCAAGTAAAGATGCTGGAAAAATATGTGCTAGTTGGCATCAATATAAAGCACAAGAAGAAATAATAAAATTAGCAAAAAAATTTAAGATTAAAGTAACTTTTTTTCACGGCAGAGGTGGATCTGCCGGTAGAGGAGGAGGTCCGATACAGGCTACTTTAAGATCACAACCTCCAAATTCAGTTAATGGCAATATTAGAATTACTGATCAAGGTGAAGTAATTCAACAAAAGTATGGTTATGAACCTTTAGCTAATTATAATTTATGTAGTTATATTGGTGCTGTTACAGAGGCTACATTAAATCCCCCACCAATTCCTAAAAAAAATTGGAGAGATCTAATTGAAAAAATGTCCAATATATCTAAAAATTCATATAGAAAAAATATTAATCAAAATACAGATTTTATTCAGTATTTTAGGACCGTCACTCCTCATAAAGCACTTGGTAAATTATCCATTGGTTCAAGACCATCAAAAAGAAAAAATGTTGATAATATAAAAAGCTTAAGAGCAATACCTTGGGTATTTGCCTGGACACAGATCAGATTAATGCTTCCAGCCTGGTTAGGAAGTGCAGAAGCATTAAGATACTCTTATATCAAACAGTTTAGAAAAACCTTATATGATATGGAAAAAAATTGGCCCTTTTTTAATTCAATGCTTGATATGCTTGATATGGTCATTTCTAAAGCTGATCCAGAAATTTCAAAAATTTATGAGGAGTTTCTTGCTGACAAAAACTTCAAAGAGTTGGACAAAAACTAAGATTTCAATTTGATACAATAAAGGAATTAAATAAAAAAATTACCCCTAAGGAAATTTTGAAGATAAGGAAGGAATTTAGATCTAAGGTATTAGCAAGAAATATTTACTCTGAGGTTTTAAATATTATTCAGCCAATAGTTA